>JAEZAM010000011.1 GCA_023430465.1 Bacteroidota bacterium
AGACGAACCACGGCGGAAAAAAAAATGCCATTGCAATTTTCATTACAATGGCAAACAATCACAATCACATGAGAAAAAGAGCTGTAGGGGGAGGAGTCGAACCTCCAAGAGGCAGTTAGCCATAGCACAAAGAGTTAGTGGTCAATCCTGGTCGGCCTGACGGTCGGCTCTATGCTACGTTTATCCTGTTATCCCCACCCTCGAGACGAGAGGGCATGTCTGCCAAGATTTCATCACCCCACAGTGTTTTAAGAACTTTGATAGAACAAAAATACAGGAAACGGCAGTTTCATTCCAAATTTTCTAAGAAATATTTTGAAAGTATAGAAATTATTCAAATATTTGACTAATTATATGAAATTCTTCAAAAAAGTCGGAAAAAATGAGCGGCAAATTGAATCTCGACAAACTTGACCTCGACATCATTCACCATATGATGGATAATGCCGAGATATCTTATGCAGACCTCGGTAAGAAATTGTTCGTCTCGGGCGGCACCATCCACGTTCGCATCAAAAAACTGCAGGACGCCGGTGTTGTCAAAGGTACCCGGTTGAGCGCTAACCTCAAACTACTGGGCTATGACGTAATCGCGTTTATCGGCATCTATCTTAAAGAAAGTTCCCTCTATGATGCCGTCGCCAAGGAGCTGCAGAAGATTCCTGAGATAGTCCGTCTCAACTATACTACCGGTAACTATAGTATGTTTGCCGAGATTGTATGTAAAGACATCACCGGGCTGCGCTACGTCCTACATGATCAGTTACAAAAGATCAAAGGGATCGAGCGAACCGAAACCTTCATCTCGCTTGATGAAAGTTTTAACCGAAACGTAAAAGTGGTTTGATCAGATTCGGCCCCGAACATTCAACGCATCCCGTAATCCGTTTCCCAGCAAATTGAACGCCAGCACCAGCAACATGATCGCAAATCCGGGGGCGAGGGCCAGCATCGGATTTTGTGTGATGATAAAATTATAATTCTCTTTTATCATCAATCCCCAGCTCGGTTGCGGTGGCTGCACGCCAATACCCAGGAAACTCAGACCTGCTTCGATGACAATCGCTGCTGCAAAATTGGACGCCGCAATCACGATTACCGGCCCCATGATGTTTGGCCATATATGCCGCACGATCGTGCGAAAAGAACTATAGCCCAAGGCTTTTGTTGCTTCCACATACTCCAGTTCACGAACACCCAATACCTGGCCCCGTACCAGCCGCGCCACTCCCACCCACATGGTCAAACCAACGGCAATGAACACCTGCCAGAACCCTTTGCCTAATGCAAGCGTGATGGCAAACACAAGCAAGAGGGTTGGTATGCTCCAGATCACATTTATCAGCCACATGATCACATCATCTGCAACGCCCCGGTAATAACCCGCGAGTGAACCCAGGACCAGCCCAATGGATAACGAGATGATCACCGTAATCAACCCTACACTCAGGCTTACACGAGTTCCAACGATGAGCCGGCTCAGGATGTCCCGGCCAAATTTATCCGTACCCAGTCTGAATGTTTGCTGCAGGAAAGGATCATTGGCCAACTGGTTCCTCTGATAAACCTGCTTCTCTGAAAGCCCTTCGTCAATGAATTTATTGATGATAACGCTATCTCCCTTCACCGAGGAGGAAACGATCGGTATGTAGTGAAAAGCATCTTCGCGACCATCAAAAAGGCGGGCGAATGTGCCCGGAACTTCAACGGTTTTTTCTTTTTTTACCAGCAAAAAATCCTGTGTGAATCCGGGCTTGTTGCCGCCGATCTCCAGGATGATCCTGTTGGCAAATGGTGAGGGATCAGGAGCCAGGAAGTACGCAAAGATGGCAGTAAGCACCGCCAGGAAAATGACGACCAGTCCAAAGATAGCGCCCGGGTTCTTTTTCAGCCTCAACCAGGCTGCCTTTTGAAAACTAATCGACGATGTGGTCACGACTGAAAGGTAATAAATGACTGTTAAATGCTGAGTTGATTCCCTGTTATTTAACCAGCCGCCCCTTCCACTTAAATTTTCCAATTTGTCCGAACAGTCCGGAAACAATCGTATAAACAACATGCAATGGCTGCATCAGAATGAACCAGGGCGTTGTGTTGCGCATGCGGAAGAATCCGGCCACTATCCAAAAAAATGGCAGCTCCACCACTACTTTTGCGAGCATCGCCCACAATGCAACCTTGAGGTAGTATGCATCAGCAATGCCTGTTACAACAGCTACGAGTATTGCAAGGTTCAGGAGGTAAACGAGGATCATAACAGGCATGAGTCGTGTGTCTTTGTAATGACTCGCTTTGCTTGGCCAGCGAATGCGGTGTGAAAAAAAAGATGACCAGGTACGGACAGCCAGCGTGTCAACGATTGCCCCGCGCGCTTTGAGATAGGCAATGCGATCGGGATATTTCTGCCATATTTTATACATCAGCAGCATATCATCACCCGATGCAATATCATCAATGCCGGTAAACCCATTGACCTCGTTGAATGCATCGCGGCGATAGGCAAGATTGGCGCCATTGCACATGGAAAGTTTGCCGGATGTAACACCAGCCCCGGTAATGCCCTGCAACACCATGAAGTCCGCAGCCTGAAAAATACCGAGGAGCCCGCTACCACCTGCAATACGCACCGGTGCTGCGATCAGTACCGGATCTTTTGCCTGTATGATGCTGGCGATTTCCGATAGCCATTTTGTCCCTGGCACGCAATCGGCATCGGTGGTGATGATCCACTCGTGCTTTGCCGATGCGATGCCGGCTTCAATGGCTTTTTTCTTGAACGAATTTTTTATGTCGCCTTTCAGTTGAAGCAGCGTGGCCGCTGATTCCCTCACAATCTCTGCTGTCTGGTCATCAGAGTGATCGTCTACCACAATCACCTCAAATAAATCCGACGGGTAATCCTGGGCGTTAAGAGCATGGAGCAATGAGCCAATACAGGCTTGCTCATTTCTGGCGGCAATGATGATGGAAAAAGAGATGTCAGGATGTTCCACCACGCTGACTCCCCGGGCATTTTTCCACCCAATGAAAAACCAGGCCATCATCAACCCATATAACACGAGCAGGACCAGGAGAATCAAAACTAATAGCATGTCCCGGCAAATCTAATCAATAAACAACCGGCGTATAATATCAACGTGCCGGGGATGCAAAACCTGGTGGCCGGCATCTATCTCTTCCACATGTACGAATTTTTCCATGCCCTTTGCGAAGCGCCGGCCACGCGCGGGGAGAATGATACGGTCATGCCGGCCATAGACCAGGCGTACCGGTGTTTGCTCTGCTACAATCCGCTTGCGGATAGAGGACAGGGAAGGCTTGATTTGCCGGAAGCTTGTCCACCTGAGGTAAAGGAGGCGACGCGCGTCAGGGTCATCAATGGCCCGGTGCACAAATTTGAAGATGGAGGGATTGACTGCACCAATTTTATGGAGGCCTTTCAGCAGTGTAAAAAACCAGCCAGGCTCCTTCATGGTAAAAGCGAACAACCGGTTGCCAATCATGGTCTGGGTAGCCAGCCAATACCAGAAGTTTACCTTCATCCCATCCGGGGCAAGTAAGATCAGCCTGTCAATATCAGGGGCGAGTTTCTCATAAACCTTCAACGCCAGCCTGGCACCAAGACTGAAGCCAACCAGGGTGAAACGGTCTGCGGAGGCGTGTTGTGCACGAATCGCCGCAACAAGCGCCAGCAGCTCGTTCACCCCGAAATCTTCATCATCCCAGGATGAACCTCCATGATGCGGCAGATCCACCGCATAGCAGGTAAACTGGTCAAATCCCTGCGCCATCAGCAGGGAGTAAGCCTCGCCTGACTCACCATAACCATGAAAGGCAACCACCGGCAGCGGGCCGTTGCCAAACTGCCGCCATTGAATTTGCCCGTTTTTGATGTAGGTAGCACCTCCCGGCATTGGGTAAAAATTTTTGGAAGAGGATTGACTTGTTCAAATTTAATAGTATTTTTGGATAGTTGCACAAACAACTATATGTCAAACAACCATTTTAAGAAAGGGGAGCTTTACAGTTTTGTTACCGGTAAGGCATCAACTGCCATTGCGCGTCGTTTGCAAAAGCGATTCAACAATGCCGGCCTGAATCTCACCATCGAGCAATGGAGTGTGTTGTATCACCTGTGGAAAGAAGATGGCCGTAGCCAGCAACAGTTATGCAATGCCACTTTTCGCGACAAGCCAAGTATTACCAGGCTGGTGGATAACCTGGAAAAACTTAATCTCGTCAAGCGTGTGCCTTCTGAAAGCGACAGGCGGATCAACCTTATATACCTGACAAAGAATGCGCAGAAGCTGGAGGAAGAGACCATGCAGATCGCCGATGAAACATTGAATGAAGCGTTGAGCAGCGTACCTGCAGACCAGATCGAGGTCTGTAAGCATGTACTGCAAATCGTATATGATAATTTGAAATAGACCCATTAAGGATTTGAAAATTTTATACACTAAAACTTTAAGTCATGAATGCTGCCACAGACACTAAAACCGTATTGAAAGGTGGAGAATGGCTGATCCGCGAGTCATTGCCTGTTGAGACATTTACACCGGAAGACTTTGAAGAGGAGCAGAAAATGATACGCGATATGTGCGATCAGTTCCTGGATGCGGAGATCTATCCGATCCTTGACCGCATCGACAACCTGGAGCCGGGCCTGATGAAATCGCTGGTGACAAAAGCTGGTGAGCAGGGCTTGCTTTCGGTGTCATTTCCCGAAGAATATGGTGGGTTGGGTAAAGACTTTATCACGTCCACCATTGTCAACGAGTACCTGGGTGCGGGTCATTCTTTTTCTGTGGCCATTGCTGCGCACACGGGTATTGGTACGCTGCCGATCCTCTATTTTGGCACACCGGAACAAAAGCAGAAATACATTCCGAAGCTGATCACGGGAGAGTGGGCTGGTGCATATGGTCTTACCGAGCCAAACTCAGGAAGCGATGCGCTTGGTGCAAAGACAACCGCAAGGCTGAGTGATGATGGAAAATATTATTTATTGAACGGCCAGAAATGCTGGATCACGAACGGCGGCTTTGCGCAGGTGTATACGGTATTTGCAAAGGTTGATGGTGATAAATTCACTGGCTTCATTGTAGAGCGCGGCACGGAAGGTTTCACCCAGGGTCCGGAAGAACACAAGATGGGGATCAAAGGCTCTTCAACTGTTCAGCTCTATTTCCAGGATGCAAAAGTGCCTGTTGAAAATGTGTTGGGCGAAATTGGCAAGGGCCATCGCATTGCATTTAACATTCTGAATATTGGCCGTCTGAAATTATGTGCTGCTGCAAATGGCGGTGCAAGGCGATCGCTGACCAACAGCATCGAATATGCGATCACAAGAGAGCAGTTCAAGCAGCCGATCTCCAATTTTGGCGCTATCAAGCACAAGCTGGCGGAAATGGCCATCCGTGTATTTGTGGCTGAGTCCGCCCTATATCGTACAGCGAAATGGATTGATGAAAAAGAGCAGCAACTGCTGGATGCAGGCAAGCCGTTCAATGAGGCGCTGCTGGGTGCCGCTGAAGAGTATGCGATCGAGTGTGCCATGCTGAAAGTTTATGGTAGCGAGGTACTCGACTTTGTGGTGGATGAAGGCGTGCAGATCCATGGCGGTAACGGTTTCAGCGCGGAGTACAATATTTCACGGGCATACCGGGATAGTCGTATCAACCGGATCTATGAGGGAACCAATGAGATCAACCGTCTCCTGGTACTCGACATGACGCTGAAGCGCGCGATGGGTGGCCGGCTGGACTTGATGGGCCCTGCCATGGCTGTGCAGAAAGAGCTGATGAGCATCCCGGATTTTGGTGCGGAGGATGAAACAGCATTTGCGAAAGAGCGGAAGCTGATCGGCAACCTGAAGAAGGCATTGTTGATGGCATCAGGTGCTGCGGTACAGAAGCTGATGATGAAGATCGAGCAGGAACAGGAGGTGTTGATGAACCTGGCGGATATGGCGATCGAAATTTTCAATGCAGAAAGCGTATTGCTGCGGGTAATGAAATTGACTGAGTCAAAAGGCGAAGGTGCCGCGCTCTACCAGGATATCATGCGTACTTATCTCGCCGATGCGGCGGATCGCGTGAACAAAGCTGGCAAGGATGCTATTAATTCATTCGCTGATGGAGATGAACAAAGAATGATATTGATGGGGCTGAAGCGATTTACCAAATCAGAACCGTTCAATACGAAAGAGGCGCGCAGAAGGATTGCCGATAAAATGATTGCGGATAAGAAATATAGTTTCTAGGCTAGTTCCACTGCTTCTTGTCAAAATTAAAAACGATTGTCTCAAGATGGGCAGTCGTTTTTTCTTCCTGACCATACAGGGCTTTCAATTCATTACGCGTGGTATGGAGTTCGGCAAGATGCCGCACGCGGTTACGTTCGATGAAGATCCCGACGGCAATGGATATTGAACTGAAGATAGTAACGAGAAAGAAAACAAGCTTTGCGTCTTCCTGGAAGCTTTTATCCAGGTAATAAAATACAACGTAAATAAAACTATAGCCAACGTAAGCAAAGAACAGGGATGCTGCCATTACCGCTTTTCCCGCTGCTTTTTGATACACCACTGTGATCTTGACCTGGTGGATGAAAATGAAAAGGCTCGCCACCAGGATCATCAGCAATCCCGGTGCAAGGATGATCGTAATTGCTTCGCGCGTCAGGCCAAATATCAGCACAGTGATCACTTCAAAGATGACGAATGCTATCGCGGCGATGATATATTTCCTCCGAACTACAGCGGTCTGACTGAAGTAAGTTAAAAACAGCATGATGAGAGGAGCATCAAGCAGGTTATTAAGAATACTGTGGTAGAATTTGACATCCCTGCCGAGATCAATATATCCGAGAAGCAGAAAATTATAGGTAAACAGGAGAGCGGAATAAATCAGCAATGCCGGAAAACTTTTATAGCCGGCCAGGCCGGATACTATCAGCGTTATAATCGGTATTGACAAGGCAATCGTTGAGATAGACCCCATCAATTCAAAGAAGGTCATGCAGTATCTATATTTTCGTTAGGATAAGGAAATGGTTGCCACCTATCGCTATCACACAAATCTAACGCATGATGAGACTATATAGTCTTTGATACTAATGGTTTATGCTAAAATTCAGTAAAACTTTCCCGTTATTACGTAATAATACGGAAGGTGTGACCAAGTGAAATTTCGAAGTTACTGTTCCGGGTAGGGTTCGCCACGGTGGCAGGTTTGACAGGTTACCACCTTCAGGTATTCGGGTCGAACCGTGGTATCGAACCGGAAATAGGTTTTGTTGAGGTCGATCGTCATCCGCATCATCTTCCTTGCTTCTTCTTTCATATGATTTCCATCGAGTGCGTAATCGAGATTATCGGGGTTATCTTTTTGCGGGGAGTGACAGAAACTGCACCCGATGCCCAATGCCTTATTGTAAGATTGCATGATGCTGTCCAGCATTTTATCAGAAATATCAGCGGGAAGTACCTGGAGATTTTTATGCCTGGCTGCAGGGCTCGAGACAGCTGCCACACCTGCGGACACCAGCAGAACCAGTGAAATGACGGCGAGGAGTTTCTTGTGCTTTATCATTTGCTAAGCTTGACGGACTAAAGGCGTTGAGCGTTGCGTTTGGTGGCGGGGCCAAGATCAGCCGCGGCGGCGAGGTCTACGTACCACGACAGATCACCTGATGCAGGGTTGATCACCTGGGATGGGAAAAGTATTGGATTGCGGCCACCTTCCAGTACCTGCCTTAGCGCCATGGCCTTGTCCGGTCCGGCGACGAGGAAAGCAATCTTTGCCGCACGGTTCACTACGGCCGTGGTGAGAGTAATCCGGTGCATCTCCTGCTCTTTCAGGTAAAACGTGCTGACCCATTGTGCCTGCTCATTGATTACCGGGTAACCGGGAAACAGGGAAAGTGTATGAGCATCCGGTCCCATACCGAGCATCACGAGGTCGAAGGTAGCTTCGCCTTTGAAATATTGGTGTAAGACTTGTTCATAAGCTACTCTTGCTTCATCGGGTTCCATTCCGGTGGGCATAATATGAACCTGCTCTTTCACCACGGGTACATGATCAAGTAATTCATCAAAGGTCATACGTGCGTTGTTGCGCTCATCCGTAAAGGGAACGAAACGTTCGTCGCCCCAGAAAAAATGAATTTTCTTCCATTCGATCTGCCTGGCGTATGCAGGTTCCCGGAGAATACGGAACAATTTTTTAGGTGTGCTGCCACCTGATAAAGCGATCGTGTAACGCTCAGCCGTAGTAAGGACATTCCTGATATCGGAAACAAGCCAATCAGCAAAATGCCTACTTAGCTGATCAGCATCTTTTGAAATAATAAGATTCATGATTACTTCTGTCCCTCCTGTTTATTTTGCGCGGGCAGGTTGGCCCAGAAATGGCCATCTCTGGCGATAAGCGCTTCTGCATCTTCCGGTCCCCAGCTATCCGGTGAATAGTTGGGAAAATCCACAGGAGGGCGTTTCTGCCATGCCTCGAGCATAGGGGTGATAACCTGCCACGCAGCTTCCACCTGGTCGGCGCGCATGAACAATGTCTGGTTACCTTCGATCACGTCTTCCAGCAGTGTTTCGTAAGCTTCAGGTTCCTGGCCATCAAACGTATCAGCATAACTGAATACCATGTCCACGGGGTTCAGTACCATTTCAGTACCCGGACGTTTTGCCTGGATCCTTATGCGAATATCCATTTGTGGCTGAATGCTGAAGGTGAGCCGGTTTGGCCGCCAGGTATCAGCGGCTTCCGGTGGAAATGAATAGTGCGGTGCTTCTTTGAACTGGATCGTTATAAGCGTTGTTTTCTCATGCATTCGCTTTCCTGTTCGGATATAGAATGGAACATTTTTCCATCTCCAGTTATCAACGAAGAATCGGGCAGCTACAAATGTTTCAACGGGCGACTCCCTGGAAACGTTTTTCTCCTGGCGATAGCCGGGCACTTCTTTTCCCTTCATCCAACCGTTGGTGTATTGACCTCGAACGGCATTTTCGTGAACATCTTCCGTGGCAATCTTCCGGATAGCAGAGAGCACGTCAACTTTTTTATTCCTGATCTCGTTGCTTTCGAAAGAGGTGGGAGGTTCCATTGCTACCATACAAAGAAGTTGCAGGGCATGATTCTGAACCATGTCACGCAGTGCCCCAGCTTCTTCGTAATAACCTCCGCGGTCTTCAACACCTACTGTTTCGGCCGCGGTGATCTGGACGTGATCGATGTAGTGATTGTTCCAGATAGGTTCGAACATGGCATTCCCAAATCGGAAGGCAAGTATATTTTGCACTGTTTCTTTTCCGAGGTAATGATCGATGCGAAAAATCTGTTCTTCCCGGAAGAGTCCATCGAGCAAATGATTCAGATCGCGAGCACTCTCATAATCGTGCCCAAAAGGTTTTTCAAATACGATACGCGTGTTGTTTGGATCGGTGCAAATCTTCTGCTCTGCCAGTTTGCGCGCGATGTCCGGCGCGAGTTGTGGCGCTACGGCGAGGTAAAAGATGGATACAGGTTTTACATTCCATTCTTTTCCCTTGTCCCTGATCCAGGATGTCATGCGTGCATAGGATGCATCATCCTTGAGATCCATGGAGTGATAGGAAATATGCGGTGCAAATTTTTTCCAGTTTGTCTCCAGGTCGTCTTTTCTCCTGGAAAATTGTTTAGTGCCTTCAAACAGTTTTTGCCGGTAAATATCTTCATTCTCGTAGGCCGTGCGTCCTACTCCGACGACGATAAATTTTTCCGGTAGCTGATCGTTGAGAAACAGGTTATACAATGCAGGGATCAGTTTCCTGTTGGCCAGGTCTCCGCTGCCGCCAAATATGAACAGTATGGTAGGTGGCAGGTTCTTTTTCTTTTCCATATAAATTTTTTTACTGCGAATACTGATTTACCACGTTGCATGGAAGATGCCTTCCCTGTCGAGACGCTGGTAGGTGTGTGCTCCGAAAAAATCGCGTTGCGCCTGGATGAGATTAGTGGCCATGCGGTCACTGGTGTAGGCATCGAGGTAAGCAAGTGCGCTCATCAATGCAGCGGCAGGTATGCCAGCGGCAGCGTATTGCTGAGCGGATTTTCGAAGAGCAGACTGTTTCTTTTTTAGTATGGCAGCAATTTTTTTATCAAGCAGAATGTTTTTCAGTTCAGGGTTCTTTTTATAAGCGGCAGTGAAAAGTTCCAGCATCGAGGAGCGGATGATGCATCCACCTCGCCAGATGCGAACGACATCCTGGAGCGGAATTTCCATGCCTTTGGATCCGGAGGCAATCTGCAGCATCGCCAGACCCTGTGCATAGCAGATCATAGTAGCGGCATAGAGGGCGTCATGCAGTTGTTTCACTGCTTTATCGCGATCGGCACCGGATTGCTTTATCCGTGGTTTATACAGTTCGGCGGCTTGCCTGCGTTCATCTTTGTAGCCTGAGAGGTCGCGCATGGCCACAGCCATGTCAATAGTCGGCAGGGAGGCGGGCAGGTTCATCGCTTCCTGGGAGGTCCATTTACCGGTACCTTTCGAGCCGGCCTTGTCGAGGATGACGTCCACCAGGCGGGCGTCGGTGAGGTCATCTTGTTTCGGAAATATCTGGGCGGTTATTTCGATGAGGAAGGATTGCAGTTCTCCTTCATTCCATTTTTTGAATACCTCATGAAGTTCATCGTTGTTCAGGCCCAGTCCGCGCTTCAGGTAATCATAGGCTTCGCTGATAAGTTGCATGATGCCATATTCAATGCCGTTGTGTACCATTTTAACGTAGTGGCCCGCGGCGCCTTTGCCCATATAGGCCACGCAGGGTTCGCCATTGACGTGTGCAGAGATGGATTCGAGGATGATTCTGACAGCACCATAGGCTTCTTTGTCACCGCCGGGCATGATGCTGGGACCAAACCTTGCTCCCGCTTCACCGCCGCTTACGCCCACGCCCATGAAATGGATGTTTTTTTCCTGCAGTGATTCGACTCGTCGGAGTGTGTCCAGGAAAAAAGAGTTACCTCCGTCGATGATGATGTCTCCGGGTTCCACCAGTGGGATGAGTTCGTTGATCACCGCATCAACCGGTGCGCCCGCAGGTACGAGCATCATGATCTTACGCGGTGTTTTGAGCTGGCTGACCATTGATTCCAGGGTGTCCACGCCTTTGACGACAGCCTTTTCGCCGGCGGCGGATTCGAGAAGGTCGCCTTTGCTCCGGTCTTTGTCAAACCCGATGGCTGCAAATCCGTGATCGGCAATGTTTAACAGCAGGTTTCGACCCATTGTCCCTAAGCCCACCATTCCGAAATCATATGATATCCCTGTCATATTTATTAGAATTGAGCCCGCAAATTATCACAATTAGCGTTATAGCTTACCTAATATGCAGATTGCTTACGGGCACAAGGGAAGGAATGATTAATTTTACACCCAATTTTCAAATATGAGTGACGTGATTACGGCGGCGCCGGCTTTAACAGCCAAAGATTTTGCAACGGACCAGGAAGTCAGGTGGTGTCCGGGTTGTGGTGACTATTCGATCCTGGCACAGGTGCAGAAGGTGATGCCGACCATTGGCGTACCGCGCGAGAATATTGTAATAATATCGGGTATCGGTTGCAGCAGCCGTTTTCCTTACTATATGAATACATATGGTATGCACTCTATTCATGGTCGTGCCACAGCGATAGCCTCAGGGTTGAAGGCGAGCCGGCCTGAGTTAAGCGTCTGGATTGTGTCCGGAGATGGCGACAGCCTTAGTATAGGAGGTAATCATACGATTCATCTTCTTCGCCGGAACTTTGATGTGAACTTGCTGGTGTTCAATAACCAGATATATGGATTGACGAAAGGTCAGTACTCGCCAACATCGGAGAAGAATAAGGTAACAAAATCGACCCCGTTTGGAAGTATTGATCATCCATTTAACCCGCTGGCGCTGGCCATGGGTGCGGATGCTACGTTTGTAGCCCGCACGATGGACCGTGATCCGAAGCATTTGCAGGCTATGTTGATTCGCACCAATCAGCACAAGGGCGCTTCATTCCTGGAGATATACCAGAATTGCAACATATTCAATGATGGGGCCTTTGAAATATTCACGGAGAAGGGAAGCAAGCCACAGGAAACGATCTTTCTGGAGCAGGGGAAGCCATTGGTATTTGGGGCAGCAAATGATAAGGGAATCCGGTTGGATGGCTTTACACCGCAGGTGATAGATTTCAATAACGGGTTCAGTATTGACGATTGCTGGGTTCATGACGAGCAGGACATCTACAAGGCGCAGATATTGACGCGCATTTTCGATGATCCGAAGATCGAGGGTCATTTACCTAGGCCGTTTGGCGTGTTTTATCAGCAGGACCGGCCCTGTTATGAGGAGGTGATGGCGTTGCAACTGGAGGATGCTATTGCGCGGAAGGCACCGGATCTCGACGCTTTATTGCGCGGCCGGGAGACGTGGACGATCAGTTAAGGTTGGGGGTAAAGACGGTGCTTTGCGGCAGCAGGGCGTAAACGGTTGTCAACCTTTTAAAGGTTGACAACTTTCGATTTTGCGGGGTTTAGACGGCATCTGCCCGAGGAAGCCACCTCCCGCTGTTGATCTTACCCACAGCATTCATCCGCGAAAACACCAGAACGTATCTCACCTCTATCCGATATATTCTTAAAAAATATCAGGGTTCAACTTTCAATAGCCGATCGGCATTCTTCCGCGTTTTCTTCACCTTGACATCATACCACCACCCTGGCGCTGTTTTCTTCAAGAGTGTATCGATTGTTCGCATGCCCACGAGGTTCCAGGCGCCTTTTAGCTTACCGCTCAATGAAGGCTGCAAAGCCCGGAGACTCATGGCGAAGCCACTTTCCAGGTATTCCATGTGATGCCAGTAGCCGGCAGGCATGAACAGCGTGTAGCCGTGATCAAGCGTTAGGTCATAGCCCTCTGCCAATCGCAATGCAGGAAATTCTTTGTAGTCGATCGCGCTCTGCTCATCGTAATAGCGTGTAAAATCAACCAGGCTCAACACTTCAAAAGGCTTGCGGTACAGTTTATATTGTTCCTCGTAGGGGAACATAAGTACACGTTTTTTTCCGGCAAACTGTGTGTGAAGGATATGTGAGAGATCTATGTCGAAATGAATATGCGTTACGCTGGTAGCACCCCCGGTAAAAAGCATGGGATATTTTTTTACAAATCCCTTCATCAGGTGCTCGGGCCACTCAAAGTCCTGGATCAGTTGAGGCGCATGATCAAAGATGTTGAACAGGAAGATGCGCCAGGCCGCGGGCCCCTTGCGGATCATATCAATGTATTCGGAGAAAGTCGTGTAATCGTCTGCAGTATTGATGGGGGTGTAGGCATCGCTCTTAACATTGTTATACAGCGGCACTTTTTTTTGCCCAACAAGTTGGTTGAAATAGTCCCAGTTCCACTTATGATACGCCGGCCATTTCTTTGCAAGGTCTTTGATGACAAGCGGAATACCCGGCTTATAAAATTCTTTTCTGAATTCTTCCGGTGAGATCGAATCCACTATGGTAACGGGCTTCAATTTCATACCCTCATTTTTATTATATCTCTAAACAGGAAAAGTAAAAAATGTAAATGGATTGGCAATCTATAAATAGAAATTTTGGCAAAACACTTGTAGCTTTAGAAAGATGCTGTTACACATTCATCCGGATAACCCTCAGCCCCGCCAGATTAAAACGGTCGTGGAAATGCTGGAACGCGGCGCGATCATCATTTATCCCACAGACACCATCTACGGCCTGGGGTGCGACATTCTGCAACATAAGGCGGTCGAGCGCATCTGCAGGATCAAGCAGGTGGACCCCAAAAGAGCACAATTATCATTTATATGCTCTGATCTGAGTCACCTGAGCGACTATACCAAGCAGCTACCTACGGCCACCTACCGGCTGTTGAAGGAATACCTGCCCGGCCCCTACACCTTCATTCTTCCGGCCAGTAAGATGGTCCCCAAGATCCTGCAAAGCAAAAAGGACACGATCGGTTTGCGTATTCCCGACAACAATATTGCGCAGGCGATCGTGGCGGCATTGGGAAGACCAATACTAAGTGCATCACTTCCGGGTGATATGGTAGAGGACTATACCGATCCTGAAGTGATGTACGAGAATTTCCGCAAGGAAGTAGATGTGGTGATCGACGGAGGAATAGGCGGCATGACGCCGTCAACTGTTGTTGACCTTACAAAAGATGAATATGAGGTGATCCGCGAAGGCGCAGGCGAGTGGAGGGAGTGAGTTAAGGTTGAGGTTAAGGTTGAGGTTGAGGTTAAGGTTAAGGTTGAGATTGAGGTTGACCGTTGCCCGCTCCTCCTCTCTTTCTCCGCTCGATTTTGGGGAAACGACATTCAGTTAAAAAAAAGCATCCCGCAGGATGCCTTTCTATTTAAATAATTCTTTTGCGACTGTTGTGCTTGAAGCGATACGATTGACGACGATCAGTCTTGCGCATTTTACTCAGCTTTCTTTTTTCATAGCGCGTCAATTTACCATCACGCAGGGCATGTCTTTTCGCGCGGCCGTACTCGCGGTCATTTTTGTGGAGTTTGAACTTTTCACCGCGTGTCAATTGACCGGATCTGAACTTTCTATCCACCCGTTCTTTGCGAATACCGTCGCGGTCTCTGTTGAAGCCGTCACGTCCGGACTGTGCAGAAACAGTGATGGTGAAAATGGCGAGTGTTAAACCAAGCAATACTATTTTTTTCATGGTGCTTTTTTTTAAATGATGAATGTATTTGTATCTAGGACATACCTGCACCACCGTAGTTTAACGGCGAAATCAATGTTTAACCTTAATTAACGGACGACTGGAATGCTGGATGCTGGATGGCTGGGGGCTGGATGCTGGGTGCTGGATGACTGGATGCTGGAGGGCTGGATGGTGGATGAGGGTTTCTAGCCCCAGGATTAATTGTAGAAGTTTAGAGTTGATCTGACAATTGGGATTAAATTTAAGTAGCGACACTTATTTCATAACCCCAAAATGTCAGACCATGAACTCTGCAACTAAGTTAATCAAATCCCGGGGTTTAATACGCCCGGTCCCTGAGTAGCGCATGAGCGCAGCGAATGCGAGTATGGAAGGGACCTGAAATAGGGATAAGTGATAAGTGATAAGTGATACGTGATACGAGATTCGGGAAACGACATTCGGGAAACGAGATTCGGGAAGGTTAATCACACTCCGCACTCCGCACTCCGAACTCCGCACTCTCCCAACCTCCTACGCTATCGAAACGGAGTCTTCATCACCAAATAGTTCCAGTTGTTCCTGGAAAAGTCGCCAGCTTTTTCGATGATAGCGACACATCCCGTGCTCTTCGAGGGCGCGGCGGTGAGTTGGCGTGCCATAGCCCTTATTGCTGTCCCAGCCATAATGCGGAAACTCTTCATGGAGTCGCATCATATATTCATCCCTGTACGTCTTGGCCAAAATACTTGCGGCAGCGATCGAAGCATAAATACCATCTCCTTTCACCACACACTGATGCCGGATCTCGCCATAAGGTGTAAACCGATTGCCATCTATCAGCAACAGGTGCGGACGGATCCTGAGCTGATCCAAAGCCAGATGCATTGCTTTCAATGAAGCGCGGAGAATATTTACGCGGTCGATCTCTTCATTGCAAACACTTGCCACAGCATAGCTAAGCGCTTCTTTCTCGATCACCACACGCAGTTCATTGCGTTCTTTTTCCTGAAGTTGCTTGGAGTCGTTCAGTAACGGATGATAAAAATCTTTGGGGAGTATCACCGCCGCAGCATAGACGGGCCCGGCAAAACAGCCTCGCCCGGCCTCGTCGCACCCCGCCTCCTTCCCCCGCAGCCTGTGATATGATTTCAACATCGGGTGCAATTTTAGAAATATTCGCGGAAGATTTCGCAGATGTGCAAAAATTCAGGGCTAACTTTGCGGCGCATGGCTCCGGATTATCCTACTTCGCGCTCATCGCGGCCCGTTGCTATCTGGCTCCTGATCGGGGTTTTTATGATCATTGTCCAGGTTGTCCTCGGCGGAATCACCCGCCTCACGGGTTCGGGGTTGAGCATCACTGAATGGAAGCCTATCATGGGCGCACTCCCACCAATGAACGAAGAAGCCTGGCAACAGGCTTTTGAGAAATACAAGCAGATCGCACAGTACAAATACCTCAATGCCTATTTCGATCTTTCGGATTTCAAAGCCATATTTTTCTGGGAATGGTTTCATCGTCTCTGGGCCCGCCTCATTGGCGTGGTTTTCCTGATTCCATTTATCATTTTCCTCCTGCAGCGCCGTTTCCGCAAGGATATGATCCGGCCCATGATCATACTTTTCCTGCTTGGCGGTCTGCAAGGACTCGTTGGCTGGATCATGGTGCAGAGCGGGCTCGACGATTCGGAATTGCTTTATGTAAGTCATTACAAACTCGCCATTCATTTCATCTTTGCACTAGCACTGCTTTGCTATACTCTTTGGTTTGCGTTGAAATTGCTGATCCCCCGCCACCGGATCGTCGTTGACAGGCCGGCCTCCAGACTACTGAAATGGATCCTGATTTTATTCACCATCCAACTCGTATACGGCGCTTTTATGGCCGGCTTGAAAATCGCCGCGGCCGCACCTACCTGGCCGGATATCAATGGTGGCTTTCTTCCCGCTGATCTCCACGCATATGGGCCAAGAAGATTCCCGGGAGCCAGCTTCCTTACCGATCACCCGATCATGATCCACTTCATTCATCGTAACCTGGCCTATCTGCTGACAATACTAATCATTGTATTGACTATAAAATTATATCGACTTCACGCACGTCCACTGCGACTGATAAAGACCTTGCCTTTGCTACTTGTACTGACGCAGGTTGTACTCGGCATCTCCAGCGTGCTTTATGCCAGCAAGCCCCATGTGTTCCTTTGGCTTGGCGTTGCACACCAGTTTATCGCAATGCTTTTGCTCCTTTCACTCACCTGGCTTGCGTACCAGTTAAGAAGCAAACATCCGCGTGCCTGAGCGGCATTTGGTTTACCCGTTTTAAATAGTACTTTTAAGTATTATCAAGCTTGCATATCATGAGAGCATGGCTTCGGGGCTTTTATCATTCATTTCCAATACAGCTACTTTTTCTGCACTTTAGAAAATACCAGGTTCTGCTACTGTTCTGGTTCCTGCTTTTCAGTACAGTCAATGGGAGCTTCATGAAAGGATTTGGCGCCGACTCTCTTTTCCTTGCACCGGAGTATCTTGATAATGTAAATTCGATCAGTGCGGCGCTTGTTGGTGTATCGATCGGGATGTTCATTATGAGCTGGAACATCAGCACCTTTATCCTTTTCAGTAAGCATTTCCGTTTCCTGTCAGCAACTACAAACCCGTTTTTGAAATATTGCATCAA
The DNA here is from genome assembly GCA_023430465.1 of Bacteroidota bacterium. Lineage (GTDB taxonomy): Bacteria > Bacteroidota > Bacteroidia > Chitinophagales > Chitinophagaceae > JAEZAM01. The sequence goes on from JAEZAM010000011.1 coordinate 17,418, forward strand.
TAACTCTGTTATACCGATCCTGTTTCTCCTTTTTTATTTCACTAAAGCTTACCAGTTTACCCGCTACAAGGAACTAATCAGTAATGCCGAGATCCTTTTTCTCGCCGGCGGTTTCTTCTCCGGTCTGATCCTGATCCTGGCGATTTCATTTATTTACTTTTTTCGTGCTGACAGGTCCATTCTTCGCCGGATGATGCCTGTACTGAACAATCCAGGCGAATACATCACGCATCTTCGACCTGCCCGCGAGAGCTATCAGGGCGATAGTCTTATCAGGGTTGAATGGTATTTCGAAAGTTATTTCCGGCTCCGGCCTACACGTGATGTTCGCCATTATACACCCGACTTCGTGGATTCGCTTTTCAAGCGTCATCACTTTGCCGCAATCATCAGCATATTCGTTGCGTTTATTTTCCTCATCGCGATTGGATTTTTCCTTGAATCACCTTTTTTCCAGATACCCGCCGCAGCCAGCATCACCATGCTGTTCTCCATCCTCATCGGTGTAGCAGGCGCATTCTCCTACTTTCTCCAGAGCTGGAGTATCCCTTACCTGATGGTCTTGCTTTTACTCTTAAACTTTTTTTACAAGATCGATTGGATCGACCCGCGCAATAAAGGATATGGATTGAATTATCAGCAAACTGAATCAAGACCGGAATACAGCCGACAGGGCTTATTGAATATATGCAGAGCTGACCAGGTGCAAGCCGACAAGGCAAATATGATTGCCATCATGGAAAAATGGAAGAAAAAGCAGGGGACAGATAAACCGCTTCTGGTGCTCCTGAATACCAGTGGCGGCGGGCATCGCAGTGCCACCTTCACCATGAGCGTGCTCCAGGAGCTGGACTCTATGACCAACGGCCGGATAATGGATAACATTTTCCTGATCAATGGCGCATCAGGAGGAATGATCGGTGCTGCGTATTTCAGGGAACTTTATCTCCGCAAAAAACAGGGCGCGGCTGTCAACCTGCGCGACCGGCAGTATGTTGACGACATCGCGAGTGATCTGTTGAACCCGTTGTTTTCTTCATTCGTGGCCAGGGACCTGATCGCACCAGCGCAAAAGTTTTCTGTTGGAAACTATACCTACGTCAAGGACCGGGGTTATGCTTTTGAAGAAAAACTGAACATGAACACGCGCGGGTTGCTGAACAAGCAACTGAAGCATTATGTAAAAGAGGAGCAGGATGCAAGCATTCCCCTGATGTTCTTCAATTCAGTAGTAACACGTGATAGCCGCAAACTGATCATCAGCACGCAGCCCGTAAGCTTCATGATGCAGGGCTGGCAGGACTCAACACGCTTACCCGAGATGGATCCCGATGTCATAGATTTTTGTAAGTTTTTTGAAAAACAGGATCCATATAATCTCCGGATACTGACTGCACTTCGGATGAATGCTACCTTTCCCGTTGTATTACCAAACGTGTGGCTGCCTTCCGAACCGGTAATTGATGTGATGGATGCGGGACTCCGTGATAATTACGGACAGGAAACATCCTTGCGCTTTCTCGAGGCTTTCGATGAGTGGATCAAAGCTAATACAAGCGGAGTTTTGCTGATACAGGTGCGTGACAGAAGCCCCGGTGGCTGGGAGTTCCCTTACCTTTCCGATGATATCAGTGATCACGCTACCAAACCTTTCCTGTTGCTTCAGCACAACTGGTTCAAGATGATGGAGTATTTTCAAAATGATATGCTCAGCTATTATGGAAAACATACCGACCGCACTGTACACAAAGTGTTATTCCAATATGCTTCCAGCAAAGAGGAAAACAAAGCGGCGCTGAATTTTCATCTAAGTACCCGGGAAAAGCTTGATATCATTTCATCCGTAAGGTCACCGTTCAATGCCAAAAGCTTTGAACGACTCGATACGCTCCTAAGGACCTACAACCGGTGAACTATTTATAAGCGATCCTGCAATAGCCGGAAACATTGCTTTTTGATTCGTATATCAAGTTTGTCGGGCGTATTAGCAGGATCACCATCGATATGCAGGGGCGCTTCCGTTAAATTTTTGATGGAAATGCGCTCTGTCTGGAAATAGATTACAGCCTTCGAGGTGTCGATCAGCGATTCAGGCTGCGGTTTATTTTTACCCGCCACCTGGCGAAATGTCTGAAGAAGCAGGCTGAACTTATTCTGCGGAGTGACTATGACAATATCCAACAAGCCATCAGAGAGACTGGCTGCCGGGGCGATGGTGAAATTGTTGCCAAACTGGTTGCTGTTGGCGATGCTGATGAAGAATGCATCGGTCTTTATATTCTTTCCATGAACCCGCAACTCAAAACTATATGTGGCTGCCGAGAAAAAGTTCTTTACCACCTGTTTTACATAAGTAGCGAGTCCGCGTTTCGGTTGTTGGGCAAAATCATGTGCGACGCGGGCATCGAAGCCCAGGCCACAGAGCATACAGGCAAACTGATCATTTACCAGGAAACCATCAGTGGGTTTGCTATAGCCGTTAAAGATCGTGGCAAGGGCTTTCGCTGGCTGCTTCTGAATACCTGCTGCATACGCGAGACCATTGCCGGAACCACAGGGTATGATACCAAAACTCAGATCGAAGTGCATCAGGGAATTGATGACCTGGCTCACCGTGCCGTCGCCCCCGGCAATGACTACATCGGTCACTTTTTTTTCCCTTATGAAATCATGCAGAAATGTATAGTCCCCGCTGGCAACAGATGGGAATATCGAGTATTCGATTCCGCGGGCCTTTGTTTCTGACCCGATAAGAACCGGCAGGTTTGCTTTGGATCTGGTGCCCGATATCGGGTTGATGATGAAAATGATGAACCTGCCTGGCATTGATCAGCTAAAATTTAAAGTACACAAATGTACTCTTCGTACGCGGATCCTTGCAGCAAGTTCAGGATCATCCGGCAGGGAAATGGTAAAGATCCGCAATGTTTTACCGGATGATAAGAGTTTCCTCAACTGTGTCGAGTTAAGCCGTAAGGTCGTCACCTTATCTTTTCTGAAAAGCTCCTGGTCGTTTTCGTCTACGATAATGATTGACCGGGTCCAGCCTTTTTTCGCTTTTTTGTCAGTGAGGTTTATCGCAAGACTGTTCGGCCGGGCAGACTTCACCGCGCGAACGTTTTTCGCTTCATCCTCGCGCGCAGAGGTCAGTATAAGTTTGTCATTTACCCGGATCTTCCAACTTTCCTGTGAAGACGCGGTCAGGGACAGGCAGAGAAACAGTACGAGTAGTTTCATGGGTGTTGTTTTTTACATGATGCAAATAGTTGCCCGATTACATATCACCAGCGGATGAGTGCGCTCGCCCAGGTAAATCCGCTACCAAACGCTGCAAGACAAACAAGATCCCCCTCGGCAATCCTTCCCTCTTCCCACGCTTCGCAAAGCGCTATCGGTACAGAAGCAGCCGTGGTATTGCCATATTTCTGGATATTGTTAAACACCTGGTTGTCGGATAGCTTCAGTTGCTGTTGTACAAATTGGGCGATGCGAAGATTAGCCTGGTGCGGGATGAGCAGGGAGATATCGCCAGGTTTCAGTCCGTTGGCATCTAGCGCTTCACGAATGACCTCGGGAAATTTAACAACGGCTTTTTTGAAAACAGCGGGCCCATCCATATTCGGAAACACCTGTGCCTTATCTATCATGGCATGGCTGAAAAACATTTCACCGATCTCTGCATCGTCAAAATCCGCCACTTTGTTTTCCGTCCAGTGGTTGGCATGGGTACCGGGGTTGAACATGGCAAGGATCTCTGCGCTGTTGCCATCGCTATGCAGGTGGGTTGATAAAATCCCCTGGTCAGGCTTTTCCGTGGGCTGCAGTACTACTGCTCCCGCTCCATCTCCAAAGATCACAGATACATTTCTCCCGCGGGTGCTGAAATCCAGGCCGAAGGAGTGTTTCTCCGATCCAACCACCAGGATATTTTTATACATGCCTGAACGGATGAACTGATCGGCAACGCTGATGGCGTAAACAAATCCGCTGCATTGATTGCGTATATCCAGTGCACCCACCTCACCCATCTGCATGGAGCGCTGCAATAAAACGCCGCAGCCGGGAAAATAATAATCCGGGGACAACGTGGCGAAGACAATAAAGTCGATGTCATCTTTCGTGATGCCGGCCCGCTCGATCGCAATTTTAGCAGCTTCCACTGCCATCGTAGTAGTGGTTTCTTCCGTGCGGTGCGCGTATCGCCTTTCCTGGATGCCTGTTCTTTCCTGGATCCACTCATCACTCGTATCCATGTACTTTAAAAGGTCGTTGTTGGTAACAACATTGGCAGGCAGGTATTTTCCTATCCCCGCGATTCGGCTCCTGGGCATGACAATCGATTTTTATCGGGCAAGTTACCGAATAGGCGATCATTGTAACGGTTTCAGACGCAACTATTGCAATTTTCACATTTATAGCACGATATTTTCTAAAGTAAGGGCAGCAGCAGCTCCAAGAACCCGCGAACAGAGAATGGATCAGTCACCGCAAAAAAAAGGCAGGTTAAAGAAGATTGGCAGGATCGTCCTAAAGACGTTCATGTGGATTTTTTTACTCATAATTGTCCTCTTTCTATTAGTCTTAACGCCTCCTGTACAGAATTTTATAACAGGCCGGGCGACTAACTTTCTGGAAAAAAAGCTCAATACGAAAGTTTCGATCGGTCGGCTTTACTTTACGTTGTCAGGGAAGATTGCGCTGGATGATATCTATGTAGAAGACCGCCAGAAAGACACCCTGTTATCTGCAGGCGAGCTCAGGGTTAATATGAGCCTTTACAAACTGATCTTCGGGGGCGCAATTGATATCAAAAGCATCCGGCTGGATGAGGCCACGGCAAAGATCAGCCGCCAGTTGCCAGACACCACGTTCAACTTTCAATTTATCATCGATGCGTTTGCTTCAGGGTCACCTGACACCATCCAGGTAACGGATAGCAGTAAAGCTGTTATTGACATCCGATATGTAGAGTTGAACAAGCTGAGGTTCGTTTATCGGGATGTGGTGACCGGCAGTGATGTAACGGCGTCGTTGAATCATTTTGATACAAGGATTGATACGTTTGATATCAATACCTTTCATTTTGTAGTACCAAAGACAAATATTGACGGGCTGGTAGCAACGGTGATACAAAACAAAGCACTTGATCCTCCGGAGATCCCCGATAGTCTCGAAGCCGTTGCAGCAGTGACCACTGCGCCTGTGCTTCAACTTGATCTCGGAAACATCGTTTTGACAAAATCAAAGGTGACGTACACCGATAACCCCGGAGCCCTGTTTGCCGACCTTGATGTTGGCAGGCTACAGGTAGAGCCGCGGCGAATAGAACTTGATAAGAGCAGTTTCGACCTGGGCGACGTATTGCTTCACGATACAAAGGGAGTTGTTCAGTTGAAAAAACGCGCCATAGTCACTGACACCACCGGCAGCGACAGCACGGCCGCGGTAAGAATATTCGCATCTTCACTGGATGCGCAGAATGTGGCGATCCGTTTTGACGATGAGAATGCGCCGAAGGCTACACGCGGAATGGATTATATGCACCTGAATGGCGCGATTGCTACGTTACAGGTAAAGGATTTTATACTTGCAGGTGATACGATAGCGGGTAATATTACCGATGCAAAATTGAGCGAGGAAAGTGGTTTCAATCTGGAGCAGCTTCGCGCAGGATTCCATTATGCAGGTACGGGTGCTGTGCTGAAGGACCTGTATATCAAGACGCCCGGTACAGAGTTGAGTTCAAACATTACGTTGACCTATGCCTCTCCCGATGCCCTGGCGAAAGACCTGGCTAATCTCGGGATAGAGGCTGATATACCATCCGGGCGTGTGCAGGTGAAGGATATTCTCACGTTCGTGCCCGATATGGCTGCCACACCCGCATTTTCCAATCCCAATGATGTGTGGCTGCTTGATACGCGTCTCTACGGGCGGCTGGGTGACCTGCATATCGAAAGGCTGAAATTTTCCGGGCTATCCAATACAGTGATGAACCTCAATGGTCACATCAAAGGCTTGCCCAATGCAGAAACTGTAGCTGCTGATCTGCGCATCAACGAGGTTAGTACGACGAAAGCTGATATACGAAGTTTCGTACCTGCCAGCTCGCTCCCTCAAAACATCAATCTCCCGAACACCTATTTTATCAACGGTGCAGTAAAAGGAAATATGGCTGCAATGGGCGCAAACCTGCGGCTTCAAACTGATATAGGCGATGCACAGATCAACGGCAGGTTCAGTAATCTCTCCGCGCCGCAGCGGGCAGGCTATGATCTTCGATTCAGTACCAGCTCTTTCAATCTTGGCTACCTGATGAAAGACCCCAAAACATATGGCAGGGTAACAGCTGACTTTACTGCAAAGGGCCGGGGAATGGATGAAAATGCCGATGCTACATTAAAGGGAACTGTGCAATCAGCAGTATACAATGGATATGAATACCAGGATCTCGCCCTGGACGCTTCCATACGTAATCAGCAGTTCACCGCAGATGCTTCCATGCAGGATCCAAATATCCATTTCGCCCTGCAGGCAAGCGGTGACCTCAACAAACAAACCCCGTCGATCAAAGTGGAGGCCATGATCGACAGCATCAAAACACTTCCTCTCAATCTTACACCCGAGGCCATGGTGTACCATGGAAAAATATCGGCTGACTTCCCGATCGCTGACCCGGATAACCTGTCTGGGGAAATGTTGATCACAGAATCTGTATTGGTACAGCGTGGCCAGCGGCTGCAACTTGACACCATATCCGTCACGGCAGGTGTAGATACCGGGTCTCGCTACCTGACGCTGCAAAGTGATATAGGTACTGCACGGTTACAGGGCGAGTACAGGCTGACCGAACTCGGCACCGTATTTCTCAATGCAATTGATCCGTATTATAATCTGCCGTCGGCAGATGGCATCGCGCAACCCGCACCATACGATTTTACACTAACAGCGTCTATCAGCGACCGGCCAGTTCTTCGATCACTGATCCCCGGCCTTGAACGGATGGATGGTGTCGCCCTCAATTCGAGATTTTCCAGTACAGATGGTATCGAGATGCTATTGACCGGCAACCAGGTGATCATTAACGGCACCACGATTAGCGGCCTGAACGTGAACGCCAATACCCGCGACAGTGCATTGGCGCTGCGTGCAGCAGCGGCGAGAATTACCAGTGGTACCACGATCGCGATGGACAGCACTATTCTGACCGCATCGCTGCTGAACAACAATGTCAATTTTGATCTTGATATAAAAGATCGGCTCAATGCGGATAAATACAGTATCGCAGGTTTGCTGAGCCAGGCAGAGAATGGTGACCTTAACCTGTCTCTGCGGCGGGATGGATTGTTGCTGAACTATGACCAGTGGGAATTGACCCCTGACAACCGGATACTGGTAAGGAATGGGGATATCAATGCAAGCAATTTTGTACTGTCCCACCAGGGCCAGCAATTGAGTCTCAACAGCAGTTCCCCGGCATTGAACTCTCCGCTTAATATAAAGTTCACCGATTTCCAGCTCGCTACACTCACAGCGATTGCCATGTCTGATTCCACGTTGTTGAATGGCCGCCTCAATGGAGACGTGGAGCTCCGGGATTTTACAACAAAACCTGTCTTCACCGGTGACTTGCTGGTGAACGACCTCAGTTACCGTGGCGATACCGTTGGTAATCTGCAGGCAAAGGTGAACAATGCCCGGGGTGATATTTATGCTGCCGATCTGTCGCTGACAGGCCGCGGCAATGACCTTGTAGTAGATGGAAAGTACAATGCATCTGCTGCAACCTTTGATCTTGATGTGGACATCCGTCGGTTGCCGATGAAAACAGCCGAGGCTTTTTCTGACGGCGCAATCAGGAACACCACCGGCTACCTCAATGGAAAGCTTGATGTTACCGGAACAGCGACTGATCCTAATATAATTGGGGCGTTGAATTTCAACCAGGCGGGTTTGAATGTATCGCAGTTGAACAGTTATTTCACCATTGACCAGGAGAAAATAAACTTCGATGCACAGGGAATCAGCTTTGACCGTTTCCAGGTAAAAGATTCGGCCGGCAACGCGCTGACCATAGGCGGAACGCTGGCTACCAACAACTACAGGAACTATAACCTGGACCTGGATATCCGTGCAAACAACTTCCGGGCCTTGAACAGCACGAAGAAGGATAACAAGTTATTCTATGGCACATTATATTTCAACACCAATCTCAACGTCACGGGAACGGAGACAGCACCAATAGTTGACGGACGACTGGCAATTAATGAGCAAACGAAGATGACGGTTGTACTTCCCCAGGCCGAGCCGGGCGTGGTGGAGCGGGAAGGTGTGGTGGAATTTATCGATATGGATTCCCCGATCAGCGATTCATTGTTCCTGGCGGGATACGATTCGCTGAATATGACAGGCCTTCGCGGGATGGAAATATCGCTGAACGTGGAGATCGATAAAGAGGCAGACCTGACGATGATCGTGGATGAAGGCAATGGAGACTTCCTGAACGTAAAAGGAGAAGCGTTGCTGAATGCAACCGTGAGCCCCAGTGGCGAGATCGTACTGGCGGGTACTTATGAGTTGGAGGAAGGTGCGTACGAACTCTCTTTCAACACCATCCGCCGTCGATTCGAGATACAAAAAGGCAGCAAGATCACCTGGGGCGGAGAGCCGACCGATGCAGATGTTGATATCAAGGCCCGCTATGTGGCAAACACAGCACCGCTTGATCTTGTCAAGGGCCAGCTTGACGAAAATATCGCCACAACAGAGCGAAACAGGTACTTGCAAAAGCTTCCATTTGAAGTGATGTTGAACATGGAAGGTAAACTGCTGAAGCCGCTGATCAGCTTTGACATCATATTGCCGGACAACCGGAGTTACGTTGTTTCAAATGACATCATCACCCTCGTACGAACCAAGCTGGAGCAGTTGAGACAGGAAGAAGGTGAAATGAACAAGCAGGTTTTTGCGCTGCTCCTCCTCAACAGGTTCATCGATGAAAATCCGTTCAGCGGCAGTGGAAGCGGCCCGAATGCAGGTACACTGGCAAGACAAAGTGTGAGCAAGCTGATGACGGAGCAACTGAACAGGCTGGCCGAGGACCTGGTGAAAGGTGTCGATTTGAATTTTGATATTCAATCTTCAGAGGATTATACTACGGGCACGCGCGCGGACAGAACCGATTTAAATGTAGGCCTTTCCAAGCAACTGTTGAATGACCGCCTGACGGTAACAGTAGGCAGTAATTTTGAACTGGAAGGTCCCGCAGGATCCAACCAGCAATCCAGCAACATTGCCGGAAATGTAGCCCTGAACTACCGGCTCAGTAAAGATGGACGTTACCAGTTGCGTGCATATCGCAAGAATGAGTACCAGGGTATCATTGAAGGAAACATCATAGAGACCGGTGTAGGGTTTATCATAACGCTTGACTATAACAGGTTCAGGGACATTTTTCAGCGAAAGAGATTGCAACGTGAACGGCAGGCGAGAAGGGAACAACGGCAACGTGAAGCGCAGCAGAATAATGCTCCGCCGGCAAACGCATCACCACCAGTAAAAGAATGATGAGAAGAAGTATTAATTATTTCCTGGTATTGCTCGGTATCGTTTTATGTGCTTCGTGCAACAACACTAGAAAGTTGCCCGCCGGGGAGGCTTTGTATACCGGTGCCGCGGTAAAGCTTGATGGCCCGGGGTTAAGCCGCAAAAAGAAAAAGAACCTGAGAGGAGAACTTTCAGGCATGACCCGCCCAAGACCCAATAAAAAAATACTGGGTGTACGGTTCAAGTTAAGTATGTACAACCTTGCAGGTAATCCCAAAAAGGAGAATTCCCCCGCAGGATGGTTGAAAAATAAAGTTGGTGAGCCGCCTGTGCTGTTAAGTGAACTTAACCTGGAACACAACCAGAAGGTATTGCAGAGCTACCTGGAGAATACGGGGTATTTCCATGCACGTGTAACCGGAGACACCACCATCAGGAAAAAAAAGGCAAAAGCTACCTATACCGTTGAAACCGGCCCGCAATACCTCATCAACGAGGTGGTGTTTGTGCAAGATAGCGGTATCCTTACACGGACGATAGACAGCACCTCTGCCAATACGTTGCTTAAAAAAGATGAACCCTTCGATATTGGCGTGATCAAGGCAGAGCGTGTACGTATAGATGCATACCTGAAAGAGCGCGGTTTTTATTTCTTTGACCCTGACTACCTCGTTATCAGAACGGACAGTACCATAGGTAATCATAAGGTAAATCTGTATGTAACCGTGAAGCCGGTGACACCGCCGGAAGCGAGGGAAGTGTACAGGATCAATGATGTTTTCATTTTCCCGAGTTATCGGCTGAATGCATCCACTACTTCCGTGGATACATTGAAAAAAGACGCCATTTTCTACGAAGGTTATTATGTCGTAGACCGCAGAAAGCTGTATAAGCCGAAGATGTTTGATGATGCCATGAAGTTTGAGCCCGGAGATGTCTATAGCCGGAAGGATCAGAATCTCAGCATCAGCCGGCTTGTGAATCTCGGCGTCTTCAAATTTGTAAAGAACCGCTTTGAAGTTGTACCCGGTGATTCAGCACTGCTGAACACCTACTACTATCTCACTCCGATGCCAAAGAAATCACTGCGAAGTGAGATCAATGCCAGTACGAAATCAAATAACCTCACAGGTTCTTCGATAACGGTTGGCTGGAGAAACAGGAACACGTTCCGCGGCGGTGAACTGTTTTCCATCGATGCAACGGGTGGCTTCGAGGTACAGTTCAGCGGACAGTTCCGCGGTTATAACACCATCAGAGGTGGCATCGAGGCAAACATGTCCTTCCCGCGATTCCTCACGCCTTTATTTTCCATAAACACCCCGGGTGGGTTTTCACCACGAACAAATATCCTGCTTGCATATGACCTGCTTAACAAGCAAAAGCTGTATACGATGAATTCATTCCGGGCTGGCTTCGGGTATATATGGAAGGAGAGCATTTTCAAAGAACACCAGTTTAACCCAATAGCGATTACGTATGCGCAGCCATTGCTGGTGACAAAGCTTTATTCGGACAGCTCGGTCAAGCAACCAACGCTTTTGAAGGCCATTGAACGGCAGTTCATTCTGGGTTCAAATTATAATTACAACTACAACCAGCTCCAGGTAAATGATAAAAGAACAGGTTTTTACTTTAACGGGAATATCGACCTCTCGGGCAATATTGCCGGTCTGCTGATGGGTGCCGATGCCAAAGGAGGCAAGCCAAAAAGCATTTTCGGAGCGCAGTTTTCACAGTATGTAAAACTGGAGGGAGATATCCGTCATTATACACGCGTCGGCCCGAATACGATCTGGGCAAATCGCGTGATCGCAGGGTTTGGATTGCCTTACGGAAATTCTGAGTCGTTGCCGTTCATCAAGCAGTTCTTTATTGGCGGTACAAATAGTATTCGGGCGTTCCGAAGCAGGTCGATCGGTCCGGGATCTTATATCGATACCTTGCTCACTACCTTCCTCCCTGACCAGTCAGGAGACATCAAGCTGGAAATAAATACGGAGTTGAGGCAAAAACTATTCAGCATCGTGCATGGGGCACTGTTTATTGATGCAGGAAACATCTGGCTATACAATAAGGATGAGAACAAACCGGGAGCGGAGTTCAGCAAAGACTTTATGAAGCAACTTGCCGTTGGTGGTGGTGTGGGTCTTCGGTTTGATATTTCATTCCTGGTGCTGCGGCTGGATGCGGCCATTCCATTGCGCAAGCCCTGGATCGAGGCGCCGAATAAATGGGTGTTAAAGGATATCCGGTTTCGGGACCGTGAATGGAGGAAGAACAATATCGTATTCAACCTGGGTATTGGCTATCCGTTCTAGACAACAACATCCTGCACAGTTTTCTTCAGCCGGCTTTCTTCTGCCATGAAGCACATGATATGGCTTTCGATGGAAGCGTCTATAGTTGACGTTAGCAGGCTGGCGTTCTTTTGTGCCACCGCCTGGATCCAGTCGGCCACCAGCCGCCAGTCTCCGCCACCATGCCCCTCATTTTTATAATTTTCAATTTCGTCTGTCCGGCTCTCGTAGCGCTTGATGGTATCGGTGCGAAAATTATGCACGGCAAAATGATCCATGTCTCCTTCAATGAAACCCATGCTTCCCATAATCCTCGTTCTGCGTCCGCCCCAGGGCGTGAAGGCTTCCATATTGAATGTGGCCGTGATGCCATCATCAAATAAAATATTGGCTGTGTAATGATCGCATTGATCATTGTTCATGCGGTAGACACATCGTCCGTAGTCGGAGGTCTTCAAATTCGCGAGAATAGCCGCTCCCTGCCTGTTTTTTTGTTCGGGCAGATCAAATACGTAGGTGCGTTGCCGCTTGCGATGATAAATTTTCAGTGCCGAGTACGGACAGCCCGGTTCTGCGGCACAACCATCCATGCATCGATGGGTGCTGCCCGGTGGTGCATTTTTTTCCGTGAACCATTTCAGGTTGCCGAAGGCCTGGATCGAGCGGGCTTCTTTTCCCAGGATCCATTTGATGATGTCAAGGTCATGACAGGATTTTGCCAGGAGGATCGGCGTGCTTGTTTGACTATTATGCCAGTTGCCGCGGACATAGGAATGCGCCATGTGTGTATGCTCGATGGGCTCCATGTGCTGGAGGCTGATCACCTCGCCGATGATACCACTATGAACCAGCTCGCGCAGTCGCACGAAATAGGGCGCATAGCGAAGCACATGGCATACAGCAACAATAGCCCCTGTAGATCTTGCCAGGCCCAATATATCGCGGCATTCCTGTTCAGATGGCGAGATGGGTTTTTCGAGTAAAACATCATAGCCCATTTTCAACGCCTCCATGCACGGCGCGTAGTGAAGATGATCTGGTGTTGCGATGATGACAGCATCAGCAAATTTTGGTCGCCTGAAAACTTCCGTCCAGTCGGCGTAACAATTGTCCTGGGCAATATCATGCTTACGGGCATAGCGCTCGGTCCGAAGCTGGTTGGGATCTGATACCGCAACGATTTGCAACTGATCGGGATACTCGATTGCAAAATCACCATACACGGTACCGCGTGCGCCTGCACCCAGCGTGATGGCTCTCACTGGCCTGTCAAGTTTTTTGTGGAGGGGATTATCAGGCAGAATCAGCGGTTCGCCGGTTTCATTTTTACCCCAAAGTGAAAACGGAAAAAACTTACCGCCGACGGTGATGCCGAATGCCTTCAGAATGTTGCGATGTGACCATTTCCGCGTTGCCATACTCTTGCCAAAAGTTCTATGAAGTTAATCCTTCAGCAAGAACATTGCCGTGCGGGGGAAGGCGGGGATCTTTTTGCAAAATAAAAACAACATCAATAACCAGTTGGTGGTGGCGGAAGCTTGAGGACATTTATTCCAAAATCAACACATGCATTCGTTACGCCCGTCACATCTTTTGACTTTATGTAGGACCCAATCACATGATCCCCCGTAGCTGGCATCGCGATTTCCTTTTTCAAATTTGCGGGTGTGCCCAGTTGTCGGAACATTCTCTTCATTGCGGAGACTTTTACCACCGGGTCCTGGTTGTCTTCGTCCTTGTAATAGTAGAGCAGCAACACAGGTTGTTTGACTTTCTCAAACAATGAAGCTTTCATGGTAGTCTCGAGTAGTTCCTCGAGCTGTACAGCGCCTTCCATGCGGTATTTGGAGTACCAGTATTTTTTATAGATCGCTGTCGTGTCTTTTGACGTGTTGTATTTTCCTTTTACGAGATGAGCGATCTGAAGTCCCCAGGGATTGTTTAGCAGCCATGCATTGCCATCATTGATGGCGATATTGGGGGACAGCAGGAGCAGTCCGGCAATGTCGGGAAATTGGGCGGCGAGTTTCAGGGCCAGTGTTCCGCCGGTGGAAGTACCGATCAGGATCACTTTTTTGCCTAATTTTTTCCCGATGGCCAGCGCTTCAAGTGCGGATTCCCAGGCGCCCCGGGCCGTGAAGTCGGCTAATGGTTCTGTGGTGTCCAATCCATGAGAAGCCAGGCGGGGCAGGTAAAGATTGCATCCGAATGTCCGGGCAAATTCTGTGTGGACGGGGTCACCCTCTTCCTGACTGGCAGAAAAACCATGCAGGTAAACGACGGCATACTCCGTTTGACTGCGGGCGGAATCTGCCCATATGATGCGGGATTCATTGTCTGGCTTTATCCGATGAGCCGATTCTTTCAGGCGGATAAATGAATCCAGCGACTGAATATCTACCGGCAAAGCGGGAAGAGAACCGGCATATTTGGGTGAAGCAGGATGTGGACCTAGAAAATAAACAACGATCAGGATCAGGAGGATGACAGCCACCCATTTTATAGCCCTCATATAGCTGGTTTTCATAAAACTAATATAAATCAACCGCCATTCAGAGTTAACTCCCTATTAATTCTACCCATTCCTTGCCCGGCCGGTCGAATTGCATTACCTTTGCCGCCCGGAATAAACGGGATACGGATGGTAACAATTCCAGTCCGCCAGACAAGACATAAAAACGTTCCAGATCAAAGTTAACTGCTTCATTTTCATATTGGTTACCTTTTTTCATTGCCCGATCCCAACCGCAAAAACGCATTATGCAAATCAGAAATATAGCAATCATTGCCCACGTTGACCATGGTAAAACAACATTGGTCGACAAAATCCTGCACGCCACAAAGACGTTCCGGGAAAACCAGGAAACAGGTGAGCTGATCATGGACAGCAACGATCTCGAAAGAGAACGTGGTATCACCATCTTCAGCAAGAATGCTGCAGTAACCTATAATGGTGTAAAAATCAATGTAATCGATACTCCTGGTCACGCCGACTTTGGTGGTGAGGTAGAACGTGTTCTCAAGATGGCTGACGGCGTTTGCCTGCTCGTGGATGCTTTCGAAGGCCCAATGCCGCAGACACGATTTGTACTGCAGAAGGCACTTCAACTGAACCTAAAGCCAATCGTCATCATCAATAAGGTCGACAAACCAAACTGCCGTCCTGACGAAGTGCATGATGCTGTATTTGAACTCTTCTTTAACCTCGACGCCACGGAAGAGCAGCTCAACTTCCCTACCTTTTACGGTAGTGGTAAGAATGGCTGGTTCAATGACAGCCTGGAGCAGATCGACAATATCAATCCTCTCCTGGATGGCATCATCAAATATGTACCACCACCAAAAGTGAATGAAGGTCCTGTGCAGATGCAGATCACCTCACTCGACTATTCATCGTTCCTTGGCCGTATCGCTGTAGGAAAAGTGAGCCGCGGTGTATTGAAAGAAGGCCAGCAGGTTGTACTCATGCAGGCAGATGGTACAGTGAAGAAGACCAAGGTTCGCGAACTCTACGTGTTCGAAGGAATGGGCAAGAAGAAAGTAACAGAAGTTGTGGCCGGAGATCTTTGCGCCGTAGTAGGTATCGAAGACTTCAACATTGGTGATACCATTTCTGATGCCGAGAATCCTGAAGCATTGCCGGTTATCAGCGTGGATGAACCAACGATGAACATGTTGTTCTCCGTAAACAACTCACCATTCTTTGGTAAGGATGGAAAATTTGTAACCAGCCGTCACCTCCGTGACCGGTTGATGAAAGAAACCGAAAAGAACCTTGCACTGAAAGTTGTAGATAGTGAGGAAGGGGATAGCCTCGTTGTATATGGGCGTGGTATCCTCCACCTTGGTATCCTCATCGAAACCATGCGTCGTGAAGGGTATGAGCTGACGGTAGGGCAGCCACAGGTGATCGTAAAAGAAATAGACGGAAAGAAATGTGAGCCTTACGAAACACTGGTGGTGGACGTGCCTCAGGAATTTGCCAGCAAGGTCATCGACCTCGTTAGCCGCCGTAAAGGTGAAATGCTGATCATGGAAACGAAAGGTGAAATGCAGCACCTGGAGTTCGATATCCCATCAAGAGGATTGATCGGTTTGCGTACGCAAATGCTGACTGCAACAACCGGGGAGGCTGTAATGGCGCACCGCTTCAGTGAATACAAACCGTGGAAAGGACCAATCCCTGGTCGTGGAAATGGTGTGTTGCTTTCAAAAAATACCGATAAGACAACGGGTTATTCGATCGATAAGTTGCAGGATCGCGGTACGTTCTTCGTAGATCCGGGAGAAGATGTTTATGCAGGACAGATCATTGCAGAAAACATCAAGCCGGGTGACCTGGTAGTGAATGCCACGGAAGGTAAAAAGCTTACCAACCACCGTGCAAGCGGTAGCGATGATGCAACACGTATCGCGCCTAAAACACTGATGACCTTGGAAGAGTGCATGGAATATATCCAGCAGGATGAGTGCATCGAGGTGACGCCGAATTTTATCCGGATGCGGAAAGTGATCCTGGATGAAGATGAGCGTAAGAAGGTACAGAAGAAAATGGAAGCGCAGGCTGTTTAAGCCCGTCACACAATAACTAAACCCCGTTCCTTAAAGAGCGGGGTTTTTTGTGGCTGGCCCCCGGGCTGAAGCGCGTGGCTAGTCGGTGGTGGTGAAGATCGACCTGATGCAGGTTCTTAACCCCCGGGGATAAATCCCCGGGGAATTAACTTCTCCCAATCTTTTCTGTCGTAATTTTGCACTTCAATAAGTGCGTATGAAACTTAGTGTCCTGGCGCTACTCTTTGCCGCTTTCTTCCTGGTGACGCCCGCGCCGGCCTCAGCCCAGTGCTCCATCTGTACCAAAACTGCCCAGCAGCTTGGTGAGAAGCCTGCAAAAGGAATGAACAGCGGGATCCTTTACCTCGCTTTCGCCCCCTTTCTGATCATTGGCTACATCGGCTATCGCTGGTGGAAAAGCAATGGACACATTGCCGGATAATACTCAGGTGGGATAGTAATCTGCGATGAACCGATAGAGATTGAACCCGGCATCACTGCTTTGCATTTTGATCTGCTCCTGCAGATGATCCTTTCCGACATTTTTCATACGTTGCTGTTGGATCAAATGCCAGGCTTTGTCCGCAAGCAACCAGTATCTACGCGGATTTGAAACGCCTGCCGACAGGAGAGATTTTATTTCATTTAATAGTTCACTGATACCAGTTCTGCCGGATGCGCTCGCAAGGAGTACAGGCACTTCAGCATTCCTTACACGAAATGCCGGCGACAACATCTTACGCAGATTGGCGGCAAACGCTTCCGCGCCGGGCCGGTCGGATTTATTTACCACAAATAAATCGGCTATCTCCATTAGCCCGGCCTTCATGCTCTGAATATCATCACCCGCTTCTGGAACAACCACCACGGTGGTAATGTCCGCAAGCCCCGCGATCTCTATTTCACTTTGCCCAACCCCCACGGTTTCCACTATGACATAATCGAATGCAGCCCCCTTCATCAGGTCAGTGATCTGCATGATCTGTGGATGAAGACCACCCATTGCGCCACGCGTAGCTAAAGACCGGATGAAAACTGATGGATGTGTATACCAGGAACTCATCCGGATGCGATCACCCAGCAAAGCCCCAAGATTAAATGGTGATGACGGATCAACGCAAACGATCCCCACTTTACCACCTTCACGCACGATCGCCTCGATGAGGGCATCAACGAGTGTGCTTTTCCCAGCACCGGGAGGCCCGGTGATGCCGATCAGTGGTGTGTTTGAAGGGGGCAATAGTTTAAGCAACTCCTCGTGTCCCGCGATCTCATTCTCCACTAAAGATATCGCGCGCGCAAGCGTCTTGATATTTCCAGTGATGATCTCCTGCAGGTATTGTTGCCACATAGTTGAAGTGATAGCTGCTTTACTCAAAGGTAGCTGCATTGCCCTGAATAAATAACCTGCTCAACCTGTATATTTGTTGCTATGTCCGTCAACAGAGGCATATCAGTTGTCATACCAAATTATAACGGATTGGCCCTGTTACCACAGGTATTGCCAACGGTGCTGCTTGCATTGCAGCGAGTTGCCATTCCTTCCGAAATAATCGTCTCTGATGATTGCTCCACCGACGGATCACCGGGCATGCTGCGACAGAATTTCCCGCAGGTTAAGCTTGTTTCCAATGCAGTCAACAGTGGGTTTTCCGTAACCGCCAATAATGGAGTTCGCAGTGCGCAGTATGACTGGGTGCTCTTGCTAAACAGCGATGTAAAACTGGAACCCGATTATTTCAACACCCTTCTTCGTTACATGGATGATTCGGCCGTGTTTGGCGTGATGGGTCGTATCATTGGCTGGGAGGATGAAGAAATACAGGATGGCGCCAAGTACCCCTATTTCCATGGGGTAAAAATAAAAACCTCCGGTAATTACCTGTTGCAGAACGAAGCGGAGATGAGCAACGGTATACCATCTATGTATGTATCGGGTGCTAATATGTTTGTAAACAGGTCCCGTTATCTCGCCATCGGCGGCCTTAATGAATTATTCTCCCCCTACTATGTAGAAGATTTTGAATTATCACTCCGCGCATGGCGACTGGGCTACCAATGCATCTATGATCATTTTGCTGTTTGCCGTCACCGAACTTCTTCAACGATCGCCAGCTCCAGCCGAAAAAAGCAGGTGAGAAAAATATATAACCGCAACAAGATGTACCTCCATGCCATTCACCTGGAACAACCGAAGCGATTCCTCTGGTTCCTGCAGTTGTTCCCTGAGGCGTTGGGGTATTTTGTCCTTGGCAGGTGGACCTACCTCCGCTCCTTGTTCCTTTTCCTGGGAAATTATGCAAAGGTGAAAGAAAGCAGGCGTCAACTGTATGCATTAAAGCCAAAAGGTAGCTTGCTGTCCCTGCAACAGGTTGCCGACAGGATACTAGACTCCACGAAAGGTAAAGCCATCAGGCGCTTTTAGATTCTTCAGGAATAACCGTCCGCCGCGGATGTTTGCGGCCCATAAGCTGGTGCAGTCCGAATTTCAAGCGCTCATAGGTTTTGATAAAAAAGAAGACCACCGGTGAATTGTAAAACCGGTTACCACCAGGCGAATCACCCAGGTAAAATTTTGTGCAGGTAGTTTGAATATAACCGCCGGGAAATTTTTTTCCATATTGCTCAACGAAACTGGCGCGGTATGTTGCGAGGTCGCGCAGGTTGCCGAGGCTAAGGTGTTTCACCAGGAAAGGAATCACATAGCAGGTGTAGCCCATGAAGCCGGCAACAAGGCAGATGTCCGTTCCGTACAGATGAAAGCCTTTCAGATCTGCGGAGACATTGACACCGGAGTTACGTTTTATGACAAGCATGTTCTCATCGAGAGAGTTCACCCTGGCAGGCAATCCGCCGTGCTTCATGATCCGTCCATTATTATTGATATGTAGCAGGTAGCGGTGATAACCGTTTGCACCGCTGTTTCCACATACTGCCCACGAAGGATCCATCTTGTCCAGTTGATCAAGGCAGGCCTCGAAATGTGTATGTGTATCGATGCAGCGGACGTCCTGGTGGACGATGATGACGAATTCCCCCCGGGCATCCCTCAAAAAGCCGCGTATGGCGCGGTAGGCATCGAAGTTGTTGCCTGATGTGTTGTCAGCAATGATGTATTCACATTGGTCCTGAAAGCCGGCCTCTTCGAAACTTTTCTTCATCAGGTCATATTCATCCATTTTGGTGACGATGGTGCAGATCGAAAACCGAAATGGCGGAGATGGTGGTCGTTCTGACAGGCGTTGATATCCGGGCATTATAGCATACGTTGATTACACCATAAAGAAATGAATCTTTAGTCAGATTGACCCCAACTTTATACCTTTACCGGCCCCGAATAATTGCCGAAAAACCTAAACGGATCTATGAGCAAAAGGCCACTTGTCAAGCGCTGGAAAGATAAATTGCTGAAAAAAGAGCGCTTCAAACCCTACACCACGTCATTCCGCGGCCACAGCCTCCACGTACATGACTACGCCTCGTTCAAACTTGGCAAAGGAGAGCTTTTCAAGGAAGAGGTTTACCGGTTCAAGGCCCGCCGTCCTGATCCCTATATTATTGATTGCGGTTCCAACATCGGGATGAGCATTATTTATTTCAAATCCATTTATCCTGATGCCAGGATAGTTGGTTTCGAAGCCGACCCGCATATCTATTCTTTTCTCGAAAAGAACGTTGCCTCATTCGGCTTACAGAATGTGGAGGTGGTCAATAAGGCGGTATGGGATAAAAACGATGAAGTCCTTTCTTTCCTTGCGGAAGGTGGAGCCGGAGGCAGAGTGGAAGAAAAATCATCCACGCACAAATTTGTAGAGGTGAAAACAGCGCGGTTGAAGGACTACCTGACAGAACCGGTTGATTTTCTTAAAATAGATATTGAAGGTGCCGAATATAATGTGATCCGGGATTGCGCTGACAGTCTTCATCACGTAGAACATTTGTTCATCGAGTATCACAGCATGGAAGACAGGCCGCAGAATCTGCATGAGATTCTTCGCATTGTGCAGAAAGCGGGTTTTCGATACCATATCAAAGAGGCGTATACACAGCCCTATCCATTCATGGAATCAAAATTGAACTTTGGCATGGATCTTCAACTGAATGTGTTCTGCATAAGAAAAAAGCAATGATGCAGGTTCTGTGCGAGCGTAAAACTATTGAGCATGACTAATTTCATCCCCATATTTCCCCTGGGAATCGTGGTCTACCCCGGTGAAGCACTTAACCTCCACATCTTCGAGCCCCGCTACAAGCAACTGATAAAGGAATGCCATGAGCAGAAAAAGCAATTTGGTATACCAACAGTGATCGAGGATAAGCTGCAGGACTACGGATCACTGGTAGAAATAACAGAGATCAGCAAGGTGCATGACAATGGAGAAATGGACATCCGCACGAGAGGCACCAAAGTGTTTCGCATACTGGAAGTGATACGGCAGATACCGGATAAGCTTTACAGTGGCGCGATTGTGAACTACCCCGACAATCGGGCACAAGCTAACCCGGAACAAACCAGGAAATTGCTGGAAAGCATCAGGGAGTTGCACAAGGCATTGAATGTGACGAAAGAGTTCAATGTACCGGATGAAACAATCTCAAGCTATGATGTAGCGCATCATGTAGGATTATCGTTGCAGGAAGAATATGAGCTGCTTAACCTGCTGGATGAAAGACAGCGACAGGAATACCTGAAACGCCACCTGGCAAAAGTGTTACCGATGGTGGCGGGAATGGAGCAGCTCAAGGAAAAAATAAAACTCAATGGCCACTTCAAAAACCTTTCCGGCTTCGATCTCTGACGCGGAAAGCATTACTATCTGTTTCGATTTCGGAAACACCAGGCGGAAAGCTGCTGTTTTTCATGGCAGCCGTATTGTCGATATGATCGTGCTGGAAAATGATGATGAACAAACGATCTCAGGCCTGCTTGATCAATATCGGCCACACAAAGCGATCCTCTCGTCCGTCATCCATCATAATCCCCGGATAGAAGAGTTGCTGGCCGCCAGGACAAAATTTCACCGGCTAAGCTACCAGACACAGTTATCGTTTACCACTCCAGTGGGCAAGCCGGAGACCATTGGCGCTGATCGTCTGGCGCTGGCATCGGCGGCGGTTCATTTTCACCCGGGAAAGCATAACCTGGTGATAGCACTCGGTACCTGCATCACTTACAATTTTATCAATAAATACAGTGAGTTTGCCGGAGGCGGCATATCACCGGGGCTCGAGATGCGACTGAAATCATTGAATCATTATACGGCGAAGCTGCCAGTGGTGGCCGCTTCGGGAAATGTACCGCTTATCGGCTATGACACAAACAGCAATATCCTGAGTGGAGTGATCCTCGGGATGGCCTTTGAGATCGATGGTTTCATTGATTCCTATGCAGAAAAGTTCGGGAACTTTAACGTGGTCTTAACCGGGGGTGATATGGTTCATTTGGGTTCGCACCTTAAAAACAAGATATTTGCAGACCCTGATTTAATCTTTAAAGGTCTTTATGCCATTAGTGAAGTCAATAACGCCTAAGAGTATCAACGTGTTAGGTGTCGGTCGAACGCTGCTTATCTTCCTGCTGCTTATTTGCATCAAGCCTGTATTTTCCCAGGATAATTCACCTTACTCCCGGTACGGATTGGGGGACATGGTACCCAATACAAACGTTATAAACAGGGGAATGGGTGGCATTGCGGCAGGATACAACAATATTTACACGATTAACTATAGCAATCCTGCGACTTACGGCTCCTTTGAAACAATAAAAGAGGCCCGTGCAAAAAAGATCCTGGTTGGACGTGCCATCCTCGATGTGGGATTGAACTTCGAAAGCCGCACACTCAGTGAGCCATCCAACGTCAACAAATTCACCGCGAGCAACGCGCTTTTTTCACATGTACAGATAGGCGTGCCGCTCCGGCCCAACTGGGGACTCAGCTTTGGCCTGCGGCCCCTGACGAGAGTGAGCTACAACATGAGTAAAGTGGAACGGCTTAATGATCCCAACACTGGCCTGCCCATTGACAGCGCCCTGACCAACAACAAAGGCGATGGTGGATCTTATATTGCGTCAATCGGATCAGGTTACCGAATTAAGTTTACCGATTTCGACTGGCTGAGTTTCGGGGTGAATGTCGGCTACCTGTTTGGAAAAAAAGATATCCAGATCAGGAGAACGTTTTTAAATGATACAGTAAGTTACAATAGCGGAAACTTTCAAACCCTTACCACTTACGGTGGTATGTTTTTCAACGGGGGTGTGCAATACCAGGCAAGATTGAACAAAGACCTGTTTCTTACAATCGGCGCCTTTGGAAACATCAAACAGAAGATCGATGCCCGCCAGGACATCATCCGCGAGACTTATTATTATGATGAGAACGTAGGGTATCCAACATTGGATAGTGTATATCGGCAGGAAGGATTGAAAGGCCAGATCGAATACCCTGCTTCATACACAGCAGGTTTTGTGTTGCAGCGCTATGCGGATACAAAGAAAAGCGGCTGGCTGATCGGGATCGACTATAGCCAGCATCAATGGAGTGGTTATACCTCTTATGGCGCGAAAGATCCGAATGTGACAAACGGCTGGAATATCAAAGCCGGTGCACAATTGAGCCCTGTATTCCGCCCCACATCGTATTTCAGCCAGGTATCTTACCGGGCGGGTATTGGCATCGGAAAAGATTATGTGCTCGTCGGAGAAGAGTTACCGACCTTCAATGCATCCCTCGGGATGGGCTTACCGATAAGCGGGGGCCGCATGAATCCGGGTCAATTTACGATTGTAAATCTCGGCTTTGAATTTATCAAGCGGGGAAACAACGATAATATTCTCAAGGAAAATATGTTCCGCCTGTCATTGGGTCTTTCATTGAGCGACTACTGGTTCCGTAAAAAGAAATACGATTAAAGCAACCCGCGCATGCGTTCATTATCCGCATCATATTTTTCTTACATCATTGCAGCAGCTTTCCTTGGAAGCTGCTGTTTGCTTGTTGGTTGCGGTAATTCCGATGCGGAAGTATTTGGGCAAAATGTCAAGCGGGAAACGCGTGAGGAGGCCTATCAGGTGGAAAGCTATATGAGCCAGGAGGGAAAGATGAAAGCGAAGCTGACCGCTCCAGTGATGTATCGCTATGCGGGTGATAGTTTGTTTGTAGAGTTTCCAAAGACCCTTCACGTGGATTTTTACGATGACAGTGCGAGGATGGAGACCTACCTCGATGCTCGCTATGCAAAATATTTTGAGAATCAGAATAAGGTTTATCTGCGGGATAGCGTGGTGGTGATAACGCTGAAGGGTGATACCCTTCGCTGTCATGATCTCTGGTGGGATCAGACCCGTGGCACATTCTATACAAATAAGTATGCTGAATACCGGGCAAAAAGCCAGAACATCCAGGGGGGCGAAGGCCTGGAGGCTACGCAAGACCTTAAGACAGTCAGCTTCCTCGGCCCAACAGGTGTTGTCGAATACGAGAACAGCCAGTTCGGGCAATAAAAAAACCTTGTCACAGCCTGGCCGCGACAAGGTTTAACCTGTCAAATAATTTGAAACAGTTGGTTTTGGTTTTCAAGAGGATTCGTCGGATCAAAAACGGGACGATTACGTTGCATTGGTTGCAGGATCAAATATAGACCGTGGCGGTTATGTGGAACAGAGCAGAAATGACCCATTCTTGCCTGACTGAAAATACTGTCGCTAAGGTGTATCTACTCTGTTAGTCGCTGGAACTTGCTATCTTGTCTTTACAATCATTTTATATGTCATTGAAAAACAAAACAGTTTTTATCACGGGTGGTAGCCGTGGTATTGGTAAAGCGATTGCGGTGCGCATGGGACGTGAGGGCGCAAATGTGGTGATCGCCGCGAAATCAGTGCAGGAAAATGCAAAACTGGGCGGGACTATTTTTTCAGCAGCGGCCGAAGTGGAAGCTGCCGGAGGGCAGGCGCTCGCTGTACAATGCGATATCCGATACGAGGACCAGGTGGCCGCGGCTGTGAGCCAGGCGGTGGAGAGATTCGGCGGAATTGATATCCTGGTCAACAATGCCTCTGCGATCGGGCTGACAAACACCGAAAAAACCGATCCAAAGCGGTTTGATCTGATGCACGATATCAATGTGCGGGGCACCTTTTTTGTAACCCAGACATGCCTGCCGCATTTGAAGAAATCATCTAACGCGCATATTCTTACTTTATCGCCTCCGTTGAACATCAAGCCGAAGTGGCTGGCGGGTCATTTGGCGTATACGTTATCGAAGTTCAATATGACGATGATGGCGATGGGTTGGGCGGAGGAGTTCCGCAAAGAAGGCATTGCATCGAATGCTTTGTGGCCGCAGACAACGATCGATACGGCAGCAGTACGCAACCTCTTGGGGGGAGAGGCGCTCGCGAACATGAGCCGCACCCCGGAAATACTGGCTGATTGTGCCTATCTGATCTTTAGTAAACCCTCGGCAGAAATGACGGGCAACTGCTTTGTGGATGAAAATCTACTGGCGAGTGAAGGGATCAGTGATTTGTCGAAATATGCTGTGGTGCCTGGCGGAAAGTTGTTTACGGATCTTTTCCTGGACTGAGTTGATTAAAATATGGCCGGGGAGCGATGGTTTCCTGGTCCGGACCTGTCCTAAACACGCGATTTAGACAAGTTGTCAACCTTTTAAAGGTTGACAACCGTTTCCTCCGGGCTTCCGCTGTCGAACTTCTCCGGCCGCATCTGCGGAAACAACAACACATCCTGGATCGAATGCTGATTCGTGATCAGCATACACAAACGATCAATACCAATCCCAATCCCCGATGTAGGAGGCATGCCATATTCCAAAGCACGCAGGAAATCATTATCAATGAACATCGCCTCATCATCTCCCCGCTCCATCAATTTCACCTGCTCTTCGAACCGCTCCCGCTGATCAATCGGATCATTCAACTCTGTATACGCATTGGCAATCTCCTTTCCATTTATGATCAACTCAAACCGCTCCACCAGCCCCTGCTTGTCGCGGTGCTTTTTTGTAAGCGGACTCATCTCCACCGGGTAATCGATGATAAACGTTGGCTGTACATAATGCATCTCACATTTGCCGCCAAACAATTCATCTATCAACTTGCCTTTACCCATCGTCCCGTCTACCTGGATATGCAACTGCCGGCACACGGACCGCAACTGCTCTTCGTTCATACGGCTGACATCAATGCCGGTATGCTCCTGTATCGCATCATAAATGCTGATACGCTTGAATGGTGCCTTGAACGATATCGTCTTATCACCCACCTGTAAATCAGATGTTCCGTTTACGTCCATCGCTGCTTTTTCCAGCAACTGCTCGGTCGTTTCCATCATCCACAGGTAATCCTTGTATGCAACGTAAAATTCAAGTATCGTAAACTCGGGGTTATGCGTGCGATCCATGCCTTCATTCCGGAAATTGCGGCTAAACTCATACACCCACTCGAACCCGCCTACGATCAGGCGCTTCAGATAGAGTTCGTTGGCGATCCGAAGATAGAACGGCACATCCAGGGCATTGTGATGCGTGATAAAAGGCCTTGCCGCCGCACCACCTGGTATGCTCTGCAGTACCGGTGTATCCACTTCCAGCCCACCACGCGTATTCAGGAATTCACGGATGGAATTGATCAGCTTTGTCCTTTTGATAAACGTATCCTTCAGTGATGGGTTGATAATCAGATCGGCATAACGCTGACGATACCTGAACTCGGGATCTGTTACTGCATCAAACGTCTGCCCATCCGCTTCCTTTACAATTGGCAATGGCCGCAGCGCCTTGCTCAGCAACGTGAGTTCTTTCACATGCACCGAGGTCTCACCTGATTTTGTGATGAAAGCAAACCCTTTTACACCAATGATATCTCCGATATCAAGCAGTTTCTTCCATACAATGTCATACAGCGATTTATCCTCGCCGGGACATATATCATCACGCCGGATATAAAGCTGGATTTTCCCCACGCCGTCCTGGATCACCGCAAAATTTGCCTTTCCCATATCCCGGACACTCATGATCCTTCCAGCAATACATACATCGGCAAACTGCTCTTTGTTTTCTTCCGTATAGTTTTCCCGGATATTCCGCGATGTCTGGTTCACCGGGTAAAGCGGAGCAGGATAAGGCTCGATGCCCATCATGATCAGCTCTGCCATCTTTTCACGTCTTAATTGCTCCTGTTCAGAAAGTTGCGGTGTACTCATTGTTTTATTTTGGGAAAATTGCTGCGAAGGTACTGGATGCGCGCCTATGCACAAAGGCCCTGCGGGGCGTATGTTTACGTTTTTCGCAAAGGAAAAGCCTTAAAGTATCGTCAAATTAACCGGCAATGATTGGCCGTCTGCAACGCGGCGGCTAATTTCACCCTCTCCTGAAAAACAATTCGATTTTATGAAAACATATCTCCTCGCTGCCGCCATCGCCGTCCTGATCCTTCCTACTGCGGCAGAGGCCCAGATCAAAATGCCCAAAATCTTGTCCAAAACATCGGCCGCCGGTATAACCGAAGCGGAAGCTGGGCAGGGAATCAAGGAAGCCCTGACGCAGGGTGTTACCAATGCCGTTCTGAATCTCAATAAAACTGATGGGTTTTTTGGCAGTGAGATCTATAAAGTGCTCCTGCCGCCGGATGCCGTAAAAATCGAGAAATCACTCCGGTCTGCCGGCATGGGTGCGCAGGTGGATAACGCAATCCTCGCCATCAACCGCGGTGCGGAAGATGCGGTGGCATTCGCCAAACCCATCTTCCTTGATGCTGTCCGTGAACTCACACTCACCGACGCCCTCAAACTCGTTTCCGGGCAGAAAGACGCAGCCACGCAATACTTCAAACAGAAAACGACTGATAAACTCGTGGCCGCTTTTACCCCGTCTGTTAAATCATCGCTTGAAAAAGTAAATGCCACGAAGTATTACGGCGACATCGTCACCACTTACAATAAATTTCCCACCACCTTCAAGAAAGTGGATTCTGACCTGACCGGCTTTGTTGTTGGCAAGGCCATCGACGCGCTTTTCGACCAGGTGGCAAAAGAAGAGGCCAGCATCCGCGCAAACCCTGCCGCCCGGACTTCTGATATTCTCAAGAAGGTTTTTGGTAATAAATAACCGATGTACGCATTGAATTAAAGCCTGGTAAGCAAAACCTGCCAGGCTTCTTTTATTTTATCCTCCCGAAGCAATGCTGCGGCATGGAGATGTAATTCTTTCTCCATGTCATCAGGATTCAGGCTATAATATTGCACGATCTGCTTCAGGTGATCATCTTCATAGGCTGGATCTATGGCAGGAATTTCGGTGACATTGGCAAGTTTGCCGAGGTCATTGCCCGAAAGCTGCCTGCTCTCCCTGATCGATACCGGAAGTTGGTCGATACCAATCCCCAGGTTTGTGTTTGGTTTTTCAACCATAAACAAATTCTCCGGACCCACCCGGCAATACCAGTCGCCGCCAAGCCGTGCTACATGCTCCAGTTTCCGCTGGTCTATCTTCTTGTTTGCATCGAGCAGGTTGTCGTCAAGGTGGATACACAGCACCTCACAAATCACCAGGTTACCGGCGCCACCCCCTTCTCCCAGCGGCTTTACTTCCAGCACGCGGCATTCCAGTTTTGCTTTGCTTTCTTTCACCAGCGGCGGCCGGATCATGGTTGATGGCTGAGGAGTGAAGCCGGCTTTTTGAAACTCATTTACTCCTCGCGGGTATTCGCAACTTGCGAGAGAAACCTGTTGCACCATATCATACGTCACAATATTGATCGCTACTTCTCCTACCTGTAAAATATTTTCCAGGCTATGCTTTGTAGTATTGTCGCGCACGCGCCGCGCGGGCGAAAAGACTACAACAGGCGGGTTGGAAGAGAACAGGTTGAAAAAGCTGAATGGGCTGAGATTAACATTGCCATCCAGGTCAATGGTGGAGGCAAAGGCGATCGGCCTGGGTGCAATGATGTGCTGCAGGTAATATTGCCGCTCGGCAGGGGTGTATTTACTCAGGTCAAGTAGCATGCTTGCTCCTTTTTATTCTGCAGTGGCAGCGTTCTTTTTTGTCTTCTTGCGATCAAGGATGCTCCAGTTGCTGTCTTCGCGAACCATCGTGTTTGTCAGCTTTCCCAGCCCTTCTATTTCCATGTCAACCACATCGCCAGGCTGTAACCATTGCTCTTTGTAAGCGGGATCATTGAGTTTGCCCGTTCCATTTAATTCAAGAAAACATCCGGTACCAACTGTCCCACTGCCGATCACATCGCCGGGGTAAATATCGGTACCGTACGATACCCGCTCGATGATCTCTGCAAAAGTCCAGTCCATATCCCCCAGGTTACCGGAGCTCACCTGTACACCATTCACTTTGCATGTCATGGGCAGATTCCAGCTTTTACCCGTATGATTTTCTTTGGGCGGGATCTCCAGGTGTTGGAGTTCATCCAGGGTTACCAGCCAGGGCCCGATAGTGGTGGCAAAATCTTTTCCTTTCGCTGGTCCCAGGTTGAGTAACATCTCTTCCATCTGAAGACGGCGGGCACTGAGATCATTCATGATCATGATCCCCGCAATGTACTCGTCGGCGTTCTCTGCAGGAATGTTACGGCCCTGCCTTGATATTACGATGGCCGCCTCAAGCTCGAAATCAAGCTTTTCAAAATGATCCGGCATGCAGCGAACATCACCCGGTCCCTGGATGCTATGGTGATTGGTAAAATAAAAGATGGGGTACTCATCAAACTCGGGAATCATGTCCACCTTGCGATTACGCCTCGCGGCAGCAACATGCTGGCGAAACGCATAACCGTCGCGGCAACTTACGGGGAAGGGAACGGGGGCGAGCAATCTCACATCGTTCACTGGCGTTCCCCGGTTACTCGAGCGCCCGCCTTCACGCAGCAGTAACTCACCTGCTTGTGCTACAGGGAAACTTTCCTCCCAGTATGTCAGGAACATATTCATGGTGGTGGGCAGATCCGGATGCAATACATCCATATCGTACACCTTGCCATCTACCAGCACGCCAAGGGTCTCGTGATCATCCCGTAAATAGGTAACAAGCTTCATCGTATTCGTTTGGGCTGCAAATTACCTCTTAATGGAAAACAACCCATCGAAATCATTTGTACCTTTTGCCCATGAGAGGAACGATCATCGCCATCATTTTTTTCTCTGTACACATGTCGTCGAACGCACAACAATATCCCGGACTGCAGCAAATTCTCGAGAGCAAAGGCTCCCCCACGCTGAGAGAAATCCTGGCCGATCATAAACGGTTCCGGTACCAGTTGATCTATACCAGGATCGATCGTGATCGCAACAACAAGCCATCCTTCACCGATCAATTGCTGGGCGTGGATACCGGCCTTTACTTCAACCCGGCATCAACCGTAAAAATGCCCCTGGCTTTTCTTGCCCTGGAGAAATTAAACCGCCTGAATATAAAAGGTCTCGATAAGTATACACCGATGTTGACCGACAGTGCATATTCCGGCCAGACAGCGGTATGGAACGACAGCAGCGCAGCAGATGGGATGCCCTCCATTGCTCATTACATACGGAAAATATTCATGGTGAGCGATAATGATGCCTATAACAGGTTGTACGAGTTCCTCGGGCAGGAATACATCAATACAAGACTTCACGAAATGGGGTATACGGAAGCACGGATCACCCGGCGATTCACGCGAATGACCCCGGAGGAAAACCGGCACACCAACCCCATCCGGTTTGTTGCCGGGG
The DNA here is from genome assembly GCA_023430465.1 of Bacteroidota bacterium. GTDB lineage: Bacteria > Bacteroidota > Bacteroidia > Chitinophagales > Chitinophagaceae > JAEZAM01. The sequence goes on from JAEZAM010000011.1 coordinate 47,563, forward strand.
GTAAAACCATTTACCACCAGCCTGCAGTTACGAGTAATTTTCAATTTGATTTTTCCCGAAAGCAGCTCATCGGTAACGCGCATTATGACCGTGATGATAAACTGGTGCACGCGCCAATGGATTTCACCACCCATAACAATATGCCGCTGACCTATCTCCATCGTATGCTCAGGTCTGTATTGTTCCCTGAATCTGTTCCTGCATCCCAGCGGTTTGAGCTTAGTACAGAGGACTACAGTTTCCTGTATGATTATATGTCGCGCCTCCCTTCCGAAAGCAGGTTTCCGGCGTACGACACTACAGAATTCTTCGACAGCTATACCAAATTCTTTTTCTTTCGGGCTGGTAAGCAGCCAATGCCCGGAAATATACGCAGCTTCAACAAGGCCGGCTGGTCCTATGGCTTCCTCACAGATGTTTGCTACATCGTGGACCTGGAACACCAGGTGGAATTCATGCTCAGTGGAAATGTCTATGTGAACGACGACGGGATATTGAATGATGACAAATATGAGTACGAGACCCGGGGCTACCCGTTCTTACAGGAAGTGGGAAAAATCGTATATGAGTACGAGCTGACCCGCCGACGGGCGCGAAAACCTGATCTGGAGAAGTGGAAAATAGATCATTCCCCGAGGTAATTTATAGCGTCCGGCACGACTGTTAATAACACATTAAAAAGTTTTGTCCTTACCGTTCTGGTATCGGCCCGTTGGCTTTCAACCGGCCGATTTCCTATCTTTGTCACATGCAGTTTGAGAAAATTCACAATAAGGGGCAAGCCAGGCTTTTTAAGAGCGACTACCTGGAGATGCTGACAAAGACCCACCCTTTAGTGATCTGGGGCATGTACCTTCCTCTTGCTGTCTATATGATGTATTACAGCAGTACCACCCTGCATTTTGGGGGCCTGAGGATATTCCTGATGTTCGTCGCGGGTATGTTGTTCTGGACTTTATTCGAGTATATCGCACATCGTTTCCTGTTTCACTGGGTGGCTGAAAGCGGACGTGCGCAGAAAATGGTTTATACACTTCACGGTAATCATCACCACTATCCCCGTGATAAAGAACGCCTTTTCATGCCACCGGTTCCCAGTCTCATCATTGCCTCCGTGGTAATGGGACTGATGTATCTCGCCATCAATGTTCACGCTTTCATGTTCTTTCCTGGCTTTATCATCGGCTACCTGATGTATGGCACTATGCACTACGCCATTCATGCCTGGAATCCGCCGTTCAAATGGATGAAGCCATTGTGGAGAAATCATCATCTTCATCATTACAAGGACGAGCACAATGGATTTGGTGTTAGCTCAACACTTTGGGATCACGTATTTGGTACCATGTTCGATCTCAAGCGGGAAAAAGAAGACAAGGAAAAAGTCAGGGAGTTGATGTTCAGCCGCAAGGACTGATCACCATCTTTCCTCTTCACTGATATCATTGTCCCGGTTGTTGAATTGCTGCCGGGATTTTTGTTTTTGGTCCAGCCGTTCGATCATCAGACCCACTATCAGTTCTGCAGCATCTTTTCCAACATTTTGTTCCAGGGCAGATTTGATCTTCGCTTCACTTACATCCATGCGATAGAGGATGGAGATCAGCCTGTCCATATCATGCAGCATAAGATCATTCACGGCGGCTTTCACTTTTTCGTAAAGGTTATTTGTCGGAGCGAGTTGGAGTTGTTCAGCCACTAACTGAAGTGATGTCTGCATATAATAAAGGTCAGTACTTCTCGGAGATTCCAAGTGCGAAGAGTGCAAAATCGTATTTAGCCGGATCAGCCGGATCAAACTGCTGAAGTGCTTCTGTCAATTCAACCGCGGCCATCCAGTCGGTCTGCTTTCGGGTCAGCAGTCCGAAATGGCGGGCTACGCGGGCTACGTGGAGATCAAGCGGACAGATGAGTTCCGAGGGCCGGATATTTTCCCAAAGCCCGAAGTCGACACCCCTTTCATCACGGCGTACCATCCAGCGCAGAAACATATTCAGCCGTTTGCAACTCGAGTTTCTGCCCGGACTCGCCACATGTTTTATTGTTCTCGACGGAGCATCTTCCAGTGAAAAAAAATAGGCATGAAAACCGTTTAGCCTGTCTTCGAGCGTGTCTCCATGAGCCGTGAAAGCAGTCTCGAGCGAGTCATGTCTGCTGTAATGGTAGTGAAAGAATTCTATGAAATAAAGCAGGTCGGTAGCGTTGAAAGTCCTGTGGCGGAAATCCAGTAGCTGACGAAGTCCGGTTTCTTTTTTTTCCAGACAAAACTTCCAGGGCTGCATATCCATCAGCTGCATGAGCTCGCGGCACTTGTTGATAATTGTGGTGCGGTTGCCCCAGGCAAATGTGGCTGCAAAGAACCCCGCAATTTCTATGTCCTGTTTGCGGGTAAACATATGGGGAACCAGGATGGGGTCAGTGGCAATGAAAAAAGGTTGATTATATTCATCAACCTTTTTGTCAAGAAATATCTTGAGTTCATTCCTGGTCATTCACGAAATTACTGTTTCGCTGCTACACGACCCTATCGCCGCGAATGAGGCGGAGCAGGATCGCAATGATAGCAATAACGAGGAGTACATGTATCAGCCCACCTGCAGAGAATACGAAGAAACCAAGCAGCCAGCCAATTATCAGGATGATCGCAATTAAGTAGAGCATAGTTGGTAATTTTTAGGTAAGTAAATATATCCTACCTCTACTTTGCAGATACGGTGCCAAAGGGTCGCTCACAGGCAAGGGGTTGCAAACCAGTGCAATTTTTTATGCATATGATAGTGCCGCGTGGCGGAAATACCACATTTTAGCCGATAGCCTGTTTCAGATCAACTATCAGGTCATCTGCATCTTCTATGCCCACGCTAAGCCTTATCAAAGAATCGGATAAGCCATTTTTTATGCGCTCTTCACGCGGAATGGAGGCATGGGTCATAGATGCCGGGTGATTGATCAGCGACTCCACACCACCCAGGCTTTCCGCAAGGGAAAACAGGTGTGTGGCGGAAAGAACACGCCGCGCTTCTTCGGTGCTATCGTTTTTCAATTCAAAACTTATCATGCCGCCAAAATCACGCATTTGTTTCCTGGCTACTTGGTATCCTGGCTGATCTTCAAATCCCGGCCAGTAGACACGCGCTACCGCCGGATGCTCCCGCAACCATTTGGCAATTGCCGCGCCATTGATACAATGTTGCTTCATCCGCACATGCAGGGTCTTGATACCCCGGAGAACGAGGAAGCAGTCCATCGGGCCTGGTACGGCGCCACAGCTTTTTTGGATAAAATACAATTGTTCCCGTAAGGCAGGATCATTCATAATGAGCGCTCCCTGGATCACATCGCTATGACCTCCGAGATACTTGGTAGACGAATGCATCACTATATCCGCTCCCAGGTCAAGGGGGTTCTGCAGGTAAGGTGACGCAAACGTATTATCAACACAAAGCCATGTGCCAGCCTGTTTGGAAATGGCGGCAACTGCTGCGATATCTGAAATGTTCATCAGCGGATTAGTAGGTGTTTCCAGCCAGATCAACTTTGTCCTGGGGGTAAGGGCGGCTTTGATATTGGCAGGATCGGTGGTATCAACATAGATAAACCGGATACCGTACTTTTCAAAGATCTTGGTGAACAGGCGGTAGGTGCCACCATACATATCTGCAGCCGCGATCACTTCATCGCCGGGGTTCAGGAGTTTGATAACCGCATCGGTGGCAGCGACTCCACTGCTGAAAGCCAGTCCGAATTTTCCGTTTTCGATGATTGCCAGCGCTTCCTCCAGCGCCTTACGTGTCGGGTTCTGACTACGGGCATATTCAAAACCTTTATTGACACCAGGTGCTTCCTGCACATACGTAGAGGTCTGGTAGATCGGGGTCATGATTGCACCAGTGGATGGATCCGGCTCAGTGCCGGCATGAATAAACTTTGTCGCCTGTTTCATATGAATAGAATTATTCTGAATAGAGTGCAAAGATGAGCATTTATACCGAGGAGTTCAGTCAGCAATTGCCACTCATCCACCGATGAGCGCCTTTAACATTTACTTAATGGCCCGAAAAGCAGGGGTACATTCACGTCTTATACGAAATAATACGTAGTTCATCCTCGATTTACCGGGGTTCAGCATTTTTTGCAAAAAAAATAGATGTCTGCTGTAACATTTTATACTTACCGATGATAGACAAATACATTGTCGACCGGATTGTGTCACTGTACTTTAGCGATGGGATAAGCACTAACATTTACCTTAAATAATAAAGCCATGAAAAAGATTTTTGTTCTGCTCAGCCTCTTCGTCACCATCATTGCCAATGCTGCTACTCCTCCTGCAGTGAATCAGCGGGTATTAAAAGCATTCAAGCAAAATTTCCGCAGTGCTACGGATGTTACGTGGCATACTTACACGGACTACTACCAGGCCAGTTTCAAACTGGATGACATCCAGGTAAGGGCCCAGTATTCCGAAAAAGGAGAATTGGTGAAAACGTTCCGTTACTACGGCGAAGCGCACCTGCTGCCGAATATTGTGTCCCGGATCCAGAAAAAATATGCGGGCAAGGAAATATTCGGAGTCACTGAAATGAGTACATCAGATGAGGTTAAACTGGAGATCATTGTCCGGGATGATACCCATTTCTATGTGGTGCAGTCAGATGTGTATGGTAACCTTGATCAGCAGCAGAAACTGACACGCGCCGATTGATGCGGTTCACCCTGAGACGCAAAGAATGCATTGATGTCAGACGCTCTTTGCGTCTCAGCGTGAATGTTATAAACAACCAGCCGCTGCAAAGTAACGCCAGTCATATTGCCCGGCGGAATAGGCATCAGAAGGTTGAACTGGTCGCAGCAGTACCTCAGGCCGGAGTATGCGATGGTCGACGAGTTTCTGGCGCGCCTCATTGATCATCGCGGCAAGCCTGTCCTGTTTCATCCACTTATGCTGCGGCGGTTCGAAACCGGTTTTGTCTTTTCGCCAGGTAATATGATCAGGCAGTTTTCCGGACATGGCATCCCGTAAGATGCGTTTTGTCCAGCCATCCCGGATCTTGTGTGAAGAAGGTAGCTTGAAGATGAATTCAACCAGTTCATGACTGAGAAAAGGCAATCGCACTTCCCGGGCGAAGCTCATGGAGTTCCGGTCGGCATAACGCAGCAATTCTTCGAGACCATGTGTGCATGTATTGAAATGCAGTGCCCCATTCAGATTTCTCAATTCTGGTGTTGTATAATAAGCTTCTTTGCTGTGGAGTTTAATAAAAGATGGTTCGAGTTCCTCGTGCCGGAGTGCATGCATGAGGTATTGATGCTCCAGTATCACCGCTGCAAGGTCAGGAAACAGGGAGGCCATCACGTTTTTAAGACCGAACTGTTCGTTTATTCCCAATGCCTGTGTGGCCCTGATCTCCCCGCTTCGCATCAGTTTGCGCCTGACAAATAATTCCTGCCAGTACCATTTGTAGTACTTATGATATCCAGCCAGGGTTTCATCTGCGCCCTGTCCATCAAGCAATACGGTGATATGATGCTGTTTGGCCAGTTCGGCCACTTTGAACTGGGCAAATGCACTTGCCGATCCAACGGGCTCTTCCTGGTGATGCATGAATGTTTTCCATTGCGCGCTAAGGTCTTCACCGGTTACCATTACCGTATGTTGGCGAATAGACAGCCTGCCGGCTACAGCCGCCGCATATTCCAGTTCACTTTTCTCATAGCCAGGAAATCCGGCTGTAAAAGCGGCATAAGGCCTGTCGGGATGCAAGTCACGAATGATACTTGCAATTGCGGAGCTGTCAAGCCCTCCGCTTAGCGAGGTACCAAGAGGCACATCACTGCGTAGCCGGCGTTTGACGGATGCGGTGAGCAGATGGAGAAATTGCTCGGTGGTTGATTTTGTGTCGACCTCGCTGTACTGTTCATCGGCATCCAGCTCCCAGTATTTTTCGATGACCAGCGTGTTATCGGCTGGTGTATAATACAGGCGCGAAGCGGCAGGTAATTTTAGAATGTGTTCGTAGAATGTTTCAGACGGCTCTTCAGGATTACCGGTATAACCGATGGTGATGAAATTGAAAAGCATTTTCAGATTGGGCTCACGGGGAATACCCGCGGCCCAGAGGGCCTTCATTTCGGAGGCAAAATGAAATCCACCCAGGTGAGTGGAATAGAAAAATGGCTTTTCCCCAAACCGGTCACGGGCAGCAAAGAGTTCCTTTTCCTGTTCATCCCAGATGGCAAAGGCAAACATGCCATCGAAATGGTCTACGCAGTCTTCCTCCCAGTGGTCGTATGCAGCG
>JAEZAM010000032.1 GCA_023430465.1 Bacteroidota bacterium
CACTATCGGCGCTGCAGGCAGGTTTCTGCTGCCTGATAACACGACAGTGCGCCGGTTATACTTCTTCGCCGCGGGCAGTGGCATCGCGCCGATAATCTCATTATTGAAAGCAGCTTTACGAAAGGAAACAGCAGAGAAGATTTTTCTTATTTACAGCAATCACTCTCACCGGTATGTACCGTTCAGGGATGAACTCGAAAACCTTTCCCACAAACATTCCTCGCGTTTCACAATACAATATCATTTCAGTGATGCAATGGATATCAGGCAGGCGCGGTTGACACGTGATACGGTCCTTTCCCTTCTCGATCAAGAACCAGCGGCCTATGCAAATGATTTCTTTTACTGCTGTGGTCCTGTCTCCTACATGCGCCGCATCATATTTGTATTGAGAGAATATGGAATACCCTCCTCACATATAAGGAAGGAAGAATTTGTTGTCAACAGGGCTGCCCTCCCCTCTCACCGGCCCCCAGACCTGCGGCCGCACGCAGTAACCATCCAGGCAAAAAGTAAAATCTATCATTTCATCGCGGGATATCCTCACCCCATCCTTCGCGCCGCGATCCGCGCCGGATTTGATTTACCTTACAGTTGTGAAACCGGGAGGTGCGGGAGTTGTGCTGCACGCTGCATCCAGGGCACTGTCTGGATGAGCGAGAACGAAGTATTGACGCCAACAGATATCAGCAATGGCATAGTCCTTACCTGCACCGGGTACCCGGTCGATGGAGACGTCATCCTTCGTTTGGATTAGCCTGTTCACCTTGCAATTATTTCCGAAGTTTGCACGCCATCACCCCTGGATGGATGGCGCGGGTTTTGCTTTGGGCCTTAACCCTCGCTACGGATGCGACATAAAACCCGGGATCGAAACCTTGAACCAATGAAACAAAAATCAATACCATTCTCCGGCTATCAGAAACTCGTCATAGCTCTTCTCGCACTTTTGCAGTTTACCGTAGTTCTCGACTTCATGGTGCTGGCGCCACTCGGTGACCATTTGATGAAATCTTTTCAAATCAGCCCATCGCAATTTGGATGGGTCGTCTCCGGCTATGCATTCAGTGCCGGCATTTCAGGGATAGCTGCCGCCGGTTTTGCCGATAAATATGATCGTAAGAAAATGCTCCTGTTTTTCTACACCGGTTTTATCGGTGGCACCCTGTTCTGCGCATTCGCTGAAAGTTATTATATGTTGCTGGCCGCCCGCATTATTACCGGGTTATTTGGTGGCGTGATTGGTGCTATCTCCCTCGCTATCGTAACCGATCTTTTTGCACTCAACCAACGCGGACGTGTGATGGGCGTCGTGCAAATGGGCTTCGCGGCAAGCCAGGTACTGGGCATTCCTGTAGGACTGGAAATCGCCAACAAATGGGGATGGCACGCTGCATTCCTGATGATCGTGGCACTGGCATTGATCATCGGGATCTGCATTCTTGTCCGGATGCATCCTGTTGATGCTCACCTTGCCGAGCAGTCGGATCGATCACCATTCCGCCATCTCCTGAAAACACTGGGAAATAGACAATATCAAACAGGCTATGCCGCAACCGCGTTGCTCTCCGTCGGGGGCTTCATGCTCATGCCTTTCAGCAGTGCATACCTGATCAACAATATTCGCATTGACGAGCACCAACTCCCGCTGATCTTCATGATCACCGGTTGCGCCTCGATCGTGATCATGCCGATAGTCGGGCGACTGAGTGATCGGATCGATAAGTTTCACCTGTTCAGCGCAGGGTCGTTCGTGGCGATCGTGATGATCCTGGTGTACACCAACCTTCCGCCTGTATCGCTGTGGACAGTGATTGGAGTCAACATGATCCTCTTCATGGGAATAATGGGCCGGATGGTCCCCGCGATGGCGCTGACCACCTCCCTGCCGGAGATCAGTGACCGCGGCGCGTTCATGAGCGTCAATGGATCATTGCAACAAATGGCCGGGGGCATCGCCGCAGTCGCAGCAGGCACAATAGTTACGCAGCCCGACCCGAAGGGTCCGCTTCATCACTACACACAACTGGGGATCACAGTGGCAATCGTCATCATCATCTGCGCGTGGTTCATCTTCAGGGTCAGCCAGGTGGTAAGATCGAAAAACAAGGCTGTAACCGGCAACCTGGTTGCGCAGCAGCCACACTGAAAATTCAGGTAGTTCTACGGTTGACCAGCATATGTGTTGCCACTTACCTTCATGATGTCAATCAAAGTTTATGAGAGCTTTCCGAACACCGCAGTCAACAACCGTCAGCACCCTGCGAGGTTTGCGTAACCCTACCGTATTCACTACGCTCCCTCCCAGTCACCGGTCTGCAGACGAATCCTCGGTCCGCTTCAAAGAGCCCGTTTTTATCTGGCCCGGCCCTTCCCGCCCAACCCACGGGAAAACGGACAAACCTGCCTCCCAGCATGCCTGAACTTAGCTACCATTAAGCCTACCCAAAACAAAGGCCGCATCAGTCTGATGCGGCCTCACTGTTATCGGGGTAATCTTATCATTCTGTGACGGGCTCTGCGTTGCGGTTGAACCGGATGGAAAACTCTGTTCCCCTGTTTGTCTTACTCTCTACCTTAATACTTGCATTGTGCGATTGAACGATAGAGTAAGAGGCGGCAAGACCAAGCCCCACGCCATTTTTCTTCAGGGTGAAAAAAGGTTCAAACAATTTGGTGAGGTATTCTTCAGGTATACCGTTACCATTGTCGGCAATTGTCACAATATTATGTTCCGGAGTTACATTAATGCCAACATTCAGTCGGCCTTTTCCTGACTCCATCGCCTCGATCGCATTGATGAGGATATTGGTAAAGGCTATGATCAGCTTTGCCTTATTAGCCAGGATAGGCACCGGTTCTTCCGGGTAATGTTTTTCCACCTCGATCTTTTGCAGGTTGATCCGGTCCATGGTCATGGAGAGGCTGTCATCGAGTATCTCCTGCAGGTAATGTTGTTGAAATGTAAGTTCCGGCGGCTTGGTCAGGTCAAGCAACTCGGTGATGATATGATTGATGCGGACACAATTTCGCTGGATGATCGCAACCAGGTTCTTTTGCTTATCCGTATCCTCGTAAGGCAGCGTGAAATGATCGATCGAAAGACTGATATTGTTCAGTGGATTGCGGATCTCATGGGCAAGTGTGCGCATCAGTCGTTCGTTGGCTGCAAGTTTCTGCGCCTGGAGGTTTGCGATCTCCGCTTTCTTGATGTTGGTTATATCATGCAATATGCCATGAACGATACCATGGCCATCAGGATTAGGAATAAAGGAAAGCGATAACAGGCAGGCGCGAGGTTCTGTTCCGGGACTTGCTATCTCAATTTCAAAGTCGCTGAAGTTTTCCTTTGACATGGCGAGCAACTGTACATCGTTCCGCTGACCCGGGTCTGCAATGAATTCATACAGGCTACGGTGGATCAACTGGTCGATCGTCGACATAAACAACAACGACGCTGCATGATTCACCTCCCTCAATACCAGTGCATCATTGGCAATGAAGATCGCGTCCTTGGAGGTTTCGAAAAGGTTGCGGTATTTATTTTCCCGGTCCTTGAGCTCTTTGAGATCCGCAGCACGTTCAAGCGAATAACGGATACAGCGTTCCAGCTTCTCCGTGGTAAGTTCTGATTTTATCAGGTAGTCGGTAGCGCCGCTTTCCATAGCCTGCACATCGATGTCCTTGTTGCCTTTGCCGGTCAGCAATACGATTGGATCGTCAAATTCAGGTGTGCAAACTTCTTTAAGCAACTCGAGGCCGGTATGTTGACCAAGCCGGTAGTCCACGAAATAGATATGGTATGCACGCGAACGTATCTTCCCCAGCGCCGTATTATAATCGCGGCACCAGTCGATCACGAACCTTTTGCCCTCGATACGCCTGATGTATTCTGCAATGATAAAATAATCATCCTCGTCATCGTCAATGATCACTATCCTTATTTCCTGCGCGTTCAACATACTATCGGCTCGTTTGGGGTAAAATTAATATAAATCGTGCGCCAACCTCCTCAGCAGGCTCGGCCACCAGCGTTCCCTTATGCAACTCAGCAATCTTTCGGGCAATTGCAAGCCCCATTCCGGGTCCGGGATATTCTGATTTGCCATGAAGCCGCACGAATGGCTGAAAGATCCTTTCTTTCATCGCTTCCGGCAAACCAATACCATTATCCGTTATGGTGACCCCCGCGGCGATTCCACTATCATTGTTCGGCGCAGACGAATTAACACCAGCGATCATGATTTCCACCGGTACACCCTGTCTGCCAAACTTAATGCTATTTTCTATCAGATGCCGGAACAGAGCGGACAATAAATCGGGATCACCCATTACCGTTGGGAGATTCCCAAGGGTGATTGCCGCAGCGGACTTGAAATCATCACGCAGTTTCTCAACAACCACGTTCAGGTCAACTTGTTCGATCTTTAAGACAGAATGCTCCAATGTGGCCAGGGCTCCCAGGCTCTCGATCTGCGCATTCATCTCAGCAAGTATCCGTTGCGCACGTTGAAGATATCCCAGTGATGGAGATTCATCACCCGTATTTTCTCCTATCTTTTCCAGCATGACAGACAGCTTTCGAACAGGGGATTCCAGGTCATGGACTGCCAGGCTGATAAATTCGGCATATTCTTTTTTATAATCGGGGGGCTTAACCGCAACAGGACGGGCTGACGAGTTGGAAATATTTTTTTTCACCTCGCAGGCAATTATCGATTCGTCATTTGTATTGAAAGGTTGGACTGACTGAATGTTGAATTGATAAGTGATTTCAGGATGAGCCAATGAGGGAACAGTGTACGTATAGCGCTCGTCTTTTTGTAACAGAAGAGCCTGTTGCCAGTGATATTCAGCGAGGGGATCAGGGGTAATCGTGTTTTTACCAGGTATTAAATGCGTATCATCGGAAAAGTACTCCTGTAAAGGGATATTGGAGAACAATAATTTCATCGACAGGCTGTTATACAGGAAATATAACTGTGATAGAGAAGCTGTACCTTCCGACATCGATTCAGCATAACTCATCAATAGACAAAATTTATTTGAATTTATTATGCTAAAGTTAAAAGTTTTATTCATTGATGATGAAATAGATTATTGTCACATCATGGAGAGCTACTTCACAAAAAAGAATTACGATGTTTCTTTAGCATATACACTTGATGAAGGTTTGAGTAAAATTGAATCCGTCAGGCCCGACATACTATTTCTGGATAACAATTTGCCTGATGGGAAAGGATGGGAACACGTAGATAAAATTGTAGAAAAAAATCCCCACTTGCGCTTATACCTCGTGAGTGCATATCACCTCCGCAATGATTTCAGTTTCCCTTATCCCAATGTGGTGATTTGGGAGAAACCTCTCTCCATGAGCGTACTCAACGAAACCTTTTGATTATTTGCAAAACGAAAGCATGTAACGTGCGGCTTCCATCAGATCATTGACTTTGGAAGGCTTAATGATGTAATCATTTGCACCAAGTTCCAGGCAACGATTTTTGTAGGTATCTGAACCGGAAGTACTCCAGATAACTTTAGGAAGGTTGGCGTACCGCGGATTGGCCGAAAGCAGCTCAAGCATTTCTGAGCCATTCAGTTCCGGCATGTTGTAATCCAGTATGAGCAGGCAGGGTAAGCCGTCGTCTGGCAAAGAATCCAGCACTTCCACCAGCTTTTTGCCCTTATTGATAAATTGTAAATCGAAACTCTTGTCTACTGCGGCGAATATCTCCCGGAGAATTTCCTCATCATCTATATCATCTTCCCCAAATAGTATAAAATTCCGCTGTTCCGAGCCTGGATGCATATCCTCAGTCATAGCCGTTTAATGGCACAATTTTATGGGTGACAGTTAGTTTAATCCAAGGTAAGGATATTTTACAGACGCCCATGCACAAACTCTCAAATTCTTTTGTTGCGCGCATTCCACTCCCGCCACCGTCCGTGATTATTTTGTATTTTTAAATGGTTCCACTTACTCACAACATAACCTGATGAAAAAAAAACCAAACTCTCTGCAGTCCGCTGCTTCCACCGGCGTGGCCAGCGACGTAGTTTCTCCTGAAAAATCATCTCCCAAAAAAACAAACGGTAAGACTGCTGCATTGACCTCAACGCAATATGCAGAACCTTCCGACGAACTCGATCCCCGTGAAGTGCTGAAGGTATTATCCGAAGTACGCCTTGGCAATTTTGGTGTTCGTATGCCGATCGACCGCATCGGCCTGAGTGGAAAAATATGCGATACTCTCAATGAGATCATTTCACTGAATGAAAATCTTGTAGAAGAATTATTACAGGCGAGAAATACAATCGGTAAACAGGGACATCTGAATCACCGCGTATCACTTCCGCGCTATGCCAAAGGTTCATGGGCATCGAGTGTTGATTCCATCAACAGTCTTATCTCCGATCTCGTTCACCCCACGATCGAAATCGCTCACGTTATCAGCTCCGTGGCAAAAGGAAACCTCTCACAGGAAATGCCACTCAAGATTGGTGATCACGTACTCCAGGGTGAGTTTGCAAAAATCGCAGCAGAGGTGAATGACATGGTGAAACAGCTCAACCTGTTCTCCATGGAAGTTACCCGTGTGGCAAGGGAAGTGGGTTCCGAAGGAAAACTCGGCGGACAGGCAAAAGTAAAAGGTGTTGCGGGTGTTTGGAAAGACCTTACCGACTCCGTAAACCAGATGGCCGGTAATCTCACCGCCCAGGTACGGAACATCGCGGAAGTAACAACAGCCGTGGCAAAAGGCGACCTCCGGAAAAAGATCACCGTGGATGTGCAGGGTGAGATCCTTGAATTAAAGAATACCATCAATACGATGGTGGATCAGCTAAACTCATTCTCTTCTGAGGTGACCCGCGTGGCACGTGAGGTGGGTACCGATGGTAAACTCGGCGGACAGGCCGAGGTACAGGGCGTTGCCGGCACATGGAAAGATCTGACCGACTCCGTAAACCAGATGGCCTCCAACCTGACAGGCCAGGTAAGAAATATCGCTGAAGTAACCACAGCCGTGGCGCGTGGTGACCTCTCGAGGAAAATTACCGTGGACGTAAAAGGTGAGATCCTTGAATTGAAGAATACCATCAACACCATGGTGGATCAGCTCAACTCCTTCTCCGCCGAGGTAACCCGTGTGGCAAGGGAAGTAGGATCCGAAGGTAAACTTGGCGGACAGGCTACCGTTAAAGGTATTGGAGGTGTATGGAAAGATCTTACCGACTCAGTGAACCAGATGGGATCCAACCTCACGGCACAGGTGCGGAACATCGCCGAGGTGACAACCGCCGTGGCCAGAGGTGACCTTTCGCGCAAAATCACCGTGGACGTTAAAGGTGAAATTCTTGAGTTGAAAGATACCATCAACACCATGGTGGATCAGCTCAACTCTTTCGCATCGGAGGTAACGCGTGTGGCGCTTGAAGTAGGTACCGAGGGAAAACTCGGCGGACAGGCGAAAGTGCAGGACGTCGGTGGTACATGGAAAGACCTTACCGAATCAGTAAACCAGATGGCTTCCAATCTTACCGCACAGGTACGGAACATCGCCGATGTAACGACCGCTGTAGCAACAGGCGACCTTTCCAAAAAGATCACCGTGAATGTGGCCGGCGAGATCCTCGAGTTGAAAAACACCATCAACACGATGGTGGATCAGCTCAACTCCTTCGCGTCCGAAGTTACCCGCGTGGCACTTGAAGTGGGTACGGAAGGTAAACTCGGCGGCCAGGCAAAAGTGCAGGGCGTGGGTGGTACATGGAAAGACCTTACCGACTCCGTGAACCAGATGGGATCCAACCTCACGGCACAGGTACGGAACATCGCCGAAGTAACCACTGCCGTGGCAAAAGGTGACCTTTCACGCAAGATCACCGTGGACGTAAAAGGTGAGATCCTTGAATTAAAGAACACCATCAACACCATGGTGGATCAGTTGAACTCATTCGGTTCGGAAGTATTCCGTGTGGCACGTGAGGTGGGCTCCGAAGGTAAACTCGGCGGACAGGCCGATGTACCGGGTGTGGAAGGCTTATGGAAAGATCTGACCGATTCCGTAAATAAGATGGCATCCAACCTGACCTCACAGGTGAGAAATATTGCCGAGGTAACAACGGCCGTTGCAAACGGTGACCTCTCGCGTAAAATTGAAGTGGATGTAAAAGGCGAGATCCTCGAACTGAAAAACACCATCAACACGATGGTGGAACAGCTTCGTGCCTTTGCATCGGAAGTGACCCGTGTGGCGCGTGAGGTGGGTACCGAAGGTTAACTTGGTGGACAGGCCAACGTACCGGGTGTCGGTGGTACATGGAAAGACCTTACCGATTCCGTGAACCAGATGGCCTCCAACCTTACCGGCCAGGTGCGGAACATTGCCGAGGTGGCCATCGCTGTGGCGAACGGTGACATGTCGCGTAAGATCACCGTTGACGTACGTGGTGAAATCCTCCAGTTGAAAGAAACACTCAACACGATGGTGGATCAGCTCCGTGCCTTCGCATCGGAAGTGACCCGTGTGGCACGAGAGGTGGGAACGGATGGTAAACTTGGCGGACAGGCGTTTGTACCAGGTGTTGCGGGTACATGGAAAGATCTTACTGACTCCGTAAACCAGATGACCGGTAACCTTACCGCTCAGGTAAGAAATATTGCGGAAGTGACCAAAGCCGTGGCTTCCGGTGACCTTACCAAGAAAGTGACCATCGATGTAAAAGGGGAGATCTTCGACCTGAAAAACACCATCAATACGATGGTGGACCAATTGAACTCCTTCGCCTTCGAGGTAACGCGTGTGGCACGTGAGGTGGGTACAGAAGGTAAACTTGGCGGACAGGCCGAAGTACAGGGCGTGGCCGGTACGTGGAAGGACCTTACCGACTCGGTGAACATGATGGCTTCCAATCTTACCAACCAGGTACGTGGTATCGCCAAGGTGGTAACAGCCGTAGCAACAGGTAACCTCAAACAAAAACTCTCCATCGTTTCCCGAGGTGAGGTGGCGCAACTGATCGATACCATCAATGAAATGATCGATACCCTGGCGGTGTTCGCCGACCAGGTGACAAACGTGGCGCGTGAAGTGGGTGTGGAAGGCCGGCTGGGTGGTCAGTCATCCGTACCAGGTGCATCCGGTATCTGGAAGAACCTTACGGAGAACGTAAACCAGCTCGCTGAGAACCTTACCACGCAGGTGCGTGCGATCTCCGATGTGGCCAGCGCGGTGACAAAAGGTGACCTTACACAGATGATCAGCGTGGAAGCAAAAGGTGAGGTGGAAGAATTGAAAGATACCATCAACCAGATGATCGCCAACCTGAAGCAGACCACACAACGTAACCAGGAACAGGACTGGCTGAAATCCAACCTGGCGAAATTCACGCAGATGCTGCAAGGACAAAAAGATCTTAACACGGTAACCCGTAGGATTCTTTCAGAACTTGCACAGGTGGTAAATGCGCAAAAAGGCATGTTCTACATCCTCGAGCAGGATGAAAACCTGCGCAATCAAAAACTGAAACTCTTCGCTGCTTATGCATTCGGTGACGAAGTGAAAACCTCACGCGAATTTGCCCTCGGCGAAGGCCTCGTTGGACAGTGCGCCGTGGAAAAAGAACGTATCCTGCTTTCCAACGTTCCAAAAAATTATATCAAGATCGGATCAGGACTTGGGAAAGCAGCACCGGTAAACCTGATCGTGTTGCCGGTATTATTTGAAAAAGAGATCAAAGCGGTTATCGAACTTGCCTCCTTCGACACATTCAGTGAAACCCACCTTGACTTCCTTAGCCAGTTGACCGAGTCGATCGGTATCGTATTGAACACCATCGAAGCAAACTCACGTACAGAGAGCCTGCTGGAACAGTCGCAGTCGCTCACGGATGAGCTGCGCCGGACAAACGAAGAGCTCCAGGACAAGGCCCACCTGCTCGTGAAACAAAAAGAAGAAGTGGAAGCAAAGAACAAGGAGGTGGAAGAAGCCAGGCTGTCGCTGGAAGAAAAAGCAGAACAGTTGCAGCTTACATCAAAATACAAATCCGAGTTTCTCGCGAATATGTCGCACGAGCTTCGGACACCGCTCAACTCGCTCCTGATCCTCGCACAACAATTGTATGAGAACCATGACGGCAACCTGAATGAAAAGCAGGTCAGCTATGCGAAGACCATTCACAGTTGCGGGGATGATCTAATCCAGCTCATCAACGACATCCTGGATCTGTCCAAGATCGAATCAGGTTATATCTCCACCGATTTTGTCAACCTGCAGTTCCATGACATCACCTCGTTTGTTGAAACAACCTTTAAACACATTTCCGAAAATAAGAACCTTCGCTTCAGCATCGAGACTGCGGACAACCTGCCGCCAAGTCTTGAGACGGATGCACAGCGACTCAACCAGATTCTCAAGAACCTGCTGTCAAATGCATTCAAGTTCACAGAAAAAGGGGAAGTAAGATTCCGCATTTACAAAGCGGATCACAAC
Source organism: Bacteroidota bacterium (assembly GCA_023430465.1). Taxonomy (GTDB): domain Bacteria; phylum Bacteroidota; class Bacteroidia; order Chitinophagales; family Chitinophagaceae; genus JAEZAM01. The sequence goes on from JAEZAM010000032.1 coordinate 10,494, forward strand.
TGGAGGCAAAGCAATCCGAACCTGGATAATGCAGCAAATGTTGTTGCCTTCGAGATCAAAGACACCGGCATCGGGATTTCCAAGGATAAACAGAACATCATTTTCGAAGCCTTCCAGCAGGCGGAAGGCTCTACGAGCCGGAAGTACGGAGGTACTGGTCTCGGACTCTCTATCAGCCGTGGTCTGGCCGACCTTCTTGGGGGTTCCATCGAATTGAACAGTGAAGCCGGACATGGAAGCACCTTCACACTCTTCCTGCCGACGGAATACAATCCCATCCTGACAAAACGTGAGAAACCAGCGAGTCTGCAGGTTAGTTCATATAAATTGTCGGAAGGACTGGAAGGAAACCTGAATCTGCAATCAGTGCGTGCAGTGAAGATGACCGAAACGAAAGACCTCGATGCATTGAATGAGATCATCAATGATATGGGTGACGACAGGACAAATATCGTGTCGGGAGACCGCGTTGTGCTGGTGATCGAAGATGATATCCGTTTCGGCAAGATCATGATCGAAAAAGCCCACGAAATGGGATTGAAGGCCGTTGTTGCAGCAAGCTTTGGCGACGTATTCGACCTGGTGAATAAATACAACCCGATAGCCGTGACGCTCGATGTGAAATTGCCCGATGCAAGCGGCTGGCGTATCCTGGACCTGTTCAAGAACGATATCAACTTCCGTCATATCCCTGTACATCTTATATCGGGTGAAGAAAACAGGTTACTGGCAATGCATCGTGGGGCAAGAAGCTTCCAGTTGAAGCCGCTCAAGACCGAAGCCCTGACCGTTCTTTTCAATGACATCGTTGAATACAATAAGATCAAGACAAAGCGGCTGCTGGTGGTGGAAGACAATGAACTTGATTCATCACAGGTGGCTAAAATTCTGGATAACGGGGAACTCGTGGACCTTGATATCGTGTCATCCGGAAAAGAAGCTCTCGAAAAGATCAGGCAAAATGATTATGATGGCATCATCGTGGATTATATGCTCCCGGATATTGGCGGACTGGAGATCGTAACGGAGATCAGCAACATCCGGAAAACACATATGACGCCGGTACTGATATACTCCGCAAGGGATTTTTCACCGAAAGAACGAACCCAGCTTAAGCAATACGCTAACCGCATACTGTTGAAGGATGTCACATCACTTGACCTGTTGCTGGAAGAAACCGTTATGCTGCTTCACCTCGATCACAAGCAATTGCTGCCTGAGAAACGCAAGCTGATAGAGAACCTGCGGGCGAAAAATGACGTGCTGACACATAAGAAAGTGTTGGTGGTGGATGATGATGTGCGAAACCTGTTTGCGCTGACCACCGCCTTCGAACGCTATAACATCAATACCATTACTGCGGAAAGCGGCCAGGAAGCCATGAATATCCTGGAAGAAAACCATGACATCGACATGGTATTGATGGACATTATGATGCCGGAGATGGATGGTTATGAAACTACCCAAAAGATCCGGCGTGAACACAAGAACAATTCTCTCCCCATCATCGCAGTAACCGCGAAAGCAATGAAAGGCGACCGAGAGAAATGTATCGAGGCCGGTGCATCCGATTATATTACCAAACCTGTAAAGATCGATCAGCTTCTCTCCCTGATGAGAGTGTGGCTTTATAAATAATAGCTGATGGAAAGCCCGGAACAAAAAACATCGATACCGAAATCAGATATCAAGATCCTCGTGGTGGACGATCGGGAAGACAACCTCTTCTCGATCGAGGCCATCCTGGAAAAAGATAATTACACGATCGTAAAGGCAAACTCCGGTCGCGCAGCCCTGAAGATCCTGTTGACACAGCATGATTTTTCCCTGATCCTCATGGATGTGCAGATGCCTGACCTGAGCGGGTTTGAGACAGCCACGATCATCTACGAGCGGGACAAACTCAAGGATATCCCCATCATCTTCATTACCGCTCACAACTATGATGAAGACATCATCTTCAAAGGATATCGAATGGGTGGTGTAGACTATATCTATAAGCCGATCAATCCGGAATTGCTTCGGGTGAAAGTTGGTGTGTTCGTTGAACTATACCGTAAGAACCAGGAACTGATACTGCATGAAAAGAAACTGCTCGCAGCTAATCGCTCCCTTCAAAAGGAGATAGAGGAACGCCGTGCATCGGAGGAAAAAGTCCGCCTACTCAACCAGCAGCTTGTTGAGAACAATGCCCATCTCAAATCGGTGAATGAAGAGCTCGACCAGTTCGCCTATGTGGCCTCCCACGATCTCCAGGAACCATTGCGAAAGATCCAGGTCTTCAGCGATAAGATCATGCTCAAGCAATCACATGATGAGGAATCTGAAAAATATTTCCGCAAGATCATCAGTTCTTCACGCCGCATGCAATCACTGATCAATGACCTGCTCAGCTTTTCAAGGCATTCCCTTGCGGCTGCGGATTTTCAGCTCGCAGACCTCAACCAGGTGATCCGGGATTCAATGGTCGAGTTGGAAATAGAACTTGAAAAAACAGGAGCTACGATCAATTTCCAGGACCTCCCCACCCTTCCGGTCATCCCCAGCCTCATGCAGCAATTGTTCTATAACCTCATCAGCAACGCGATTAAATTCCGGAAAAAAGATGTGCCGCCTGTCGTTACAATTAGTTCGCATATATTGATGGGCCCGGATGTGGCTAAACTTACCCGTAATGCATACCAGGGCGATCATCACATCATCCAGGTGCAGGATAATGGAATAGGCTTTGACGACAAATACTCAGATGAAATCTTTCGCGTATTCAAACGGCTGCACAGCTATCATGAGTTTGAAGGGACGGGCGTAGGCCTGTCCATCTGCAGAAAGATCATCGATAAACACAATGGTTTTATCGTCGCAACAGGAAAACCAGATGTGGGTGCAACTTTCCGGGTAGGTATCCCGGTAAAAACTGAAGGCTAGCCGCGGATGGTATTCATTCCCTGCTGAATGATCGTCGTACCCGTATCTGTATTTGCGACATAGGCGGTGAGTTTCCTGCCCATCTTTGCATTGTAGGCTTCAGTAGCAGCACCAATAACACTTTCCACCGCGTTTTCTTCAATGATGTTGATCGTGCATCCGCCGAAACCACCACCCATCATACGCGCGCCCTTAATCGCGGGATACTGCCTGACGAAATCCACCAGGAAATCAAGCTCCGGGCAACTCACTTCATATTCCCGGCTCAATCCATCATGTGCAGCATACATCAATTTACCAAGCGTGCCGATATCCTGTTTTTCAAGTGCAGCGCAGGCGTCAAGCAGACGCTGGTTTTCGGCAAGAACAAAACGGCAACGCCTGTATGCCAGAGGATCTTCGTCCTTCACATATTGATCCAGCCATTCCTGGCGAACATCACGAAGGCTTTCTACTTTCGGATGATGCTTTTTTACAAGCGCCACACCATGTTCGCACTGTTCGCGCCGCGTATTGTACTCCGTTGAGGCAAGTGAGTGCTTGACATTTGTATCAAGCAGCACCACACTCATGCCTTCCAGGTTGAAAGGCACATATTCATAAGCAAGAGACCGGCAGTCCAGCCGGATGACGTATCCTTTTTTCCCGAACATGGATGCAAACTGATCCATTATTCCGCATTGAACGCCGGCATAGGTATGCTCGGCCAATTGAGCCATCCGTGTGAGTGTAAGACGATCAAATCCTGCATCAGCGATTTGGTTCAGTCCCATTGCCATCGCGCACTCAACCGCCGCGGAGGAAGATAATCCCGCACCGATCGGAATATCACCGGTCAGTGCAGCATCGAAGCCAGGCACCTGGATGCCGGAGCGGACGAACTGGTCAACAACCCCCAGCATGTAATTGGGCCAGCTTTCATCTTCCACTGGCTTCATGGTGGAGACGGTCGTCCTGTGATAGCCGTTCATGTCCACGCCGTACAGATGGATCTCATCATCCTCACGCGGCGTGATAGCAATGTAAGCGGCCTTGTCGATAGCTGCGGGCAAAACAAATCCTTCATTGTAGTCTGTATGTTCCCCAATTACATTGATCCGGCCTGGAGAATAAACTACTATAGTATTTTCCTTAATATAACTGTCCAGCTTTTCCATTGCAGCCACTGCGCCTGCCGGTATATCTATTTTCATCGTAGTATTATTTTCAAAATTTGGGCATGGAGGGTGAAAATAATACAAAAGAGAATATCAGGCCAGAATGGATTGAGGTTGAGGCTGAGGTGGAGGCTGAGGTTGAGGTTGAGGTTGAGGGAGAAATTAAAAATTATAAATGAAAAATGAAAAAACAAGGTGCTTCTCTTTCTCGCTCCAACACGAAACCCGTATCCCCATCCCGCATGCGGTAAGCCAGCATTCATCTCAATACGCATCCGGATAAAGAATTCAACGCTACCGTAAACAAGATATTACCGGCTTTTGACGAAAGCCAACAGTCTTATATCATTCACGCCATATTGGACAATCCGCCGGCGTTGGTGCTTTACGGCACGCAATTACAGGCAAATTTTATTTCCGGCGAACGCAAAGATGTACTTGTCATTCCTATTGACGCACTTATCCGTGACCACTTCGTGAAGGTCAAAAACGGAAAGGAAACCAAGGTAACTACAGGAGAAAACTGGGCGAATGGATAGAGATTACTTCCGGCCTTTCCGAAACCGATGTAATGCTCATTCCGAAACCGAAAAAGTAATGCCGATGCTTATCCATATCGGGCATGTCAGGAACAACCCGGAATATCTTCAGGAAATCATAGCCAAAACCAATGCACAACAACCCGATGTTATTGTTCTGACCGGTGATGATATCATGCAGAACTTGCATTGGATGAAAAATATTTTGAACCCTTGAAACAGTTTACTGCTCCCGTAAATTTTTTTGGAAGGCAATCACGTTGAATATGTGGGCGTAAATGAGATCATGGAGAAAATGCGGAAAATGGGCGTACGTGTATAGGAAGATGAAATGACCACGTTTGGTGAGCTACAGATTATAGGACTGAATCTTATGCCACCCAACCGTGAAAAAGCAGACCGGAATACCTTATCGGCTACTTCTACCGTTCAGGAAATGCTTATCAAGCTGAAACCGGATGCTTCCAGACCAACCGTCGTATTGCATCACGGTCCCAACGGTATCCGATATGCCGACGAGCATGGTGTGGATCTGTATCTGGCAGGGCATACCCACGGCGGACAATTGTTCCCCATGCCTGGGTAGCCCAAATGGATTTTGAATACAACAAAGGACTGCACCGATACGGAAACACGAACGTTTTTGTGTCGCGGGCATCGGTACGTACGGCCCGCCGATGCGTGAACGCACAAACAGCGAGATCGTGGTGCTGAATTTGAAACCTCAGAATAGAAAGTAACCGGTTTTTAAAACAGTTTACCCGGATATAATGACTTTATCAGTCTTTCTTTCCTCCATCCCATTAAGCGTAATCTCCCGATGTTGCAAGCCCCATTCCACCATTTTTTGGATGACCTCATAAAGCTGCTCACCTGAAGGTGTCAATTCATACTCGATCAAAACCGGTGTGGAGTTAATCACATTTCTCCTGACCACGCCGTTGACTTCCAGCTCTTTCAGCTCCTTGGAAACCATTCGGGGCGTAATATCCGTAATTGCCCTTTGTATATCCGTAAAACGTTTTTTACCACTGAGCAAGGTGCATACCACCGCCAGTTTCCATTTGCCGCTCACCACATTCAGAGTGTCTGTCAGTGCCACAATTAAACCCCTGTCGCACTTCATAATATCTGAATACCTGCTATCCATCATTCCAATTATTTTGTTCGTAAAATTCCTGTCAATAACTACTATTATTTATATGACCTATACATCTATATAGCACTATACAATCATATAGTCATATAGAATGTATATCAAATATAGGTAACTTTGTCACATCAGAAAATAGTAAACAAACAGAAAAAATGATTTTAGTAGCAGGAGCCACAGGGCATTTGGGAACAGCGGTAATAGACCAGTTGATAAAACATACCTCAACAGATAGCTTTTTTGCATTGGCGAGAAGCGAGGAAAAAGCAAAGGCATTGAAAGATAAAGGTGTACAGGTACGCATTGGCGATTTTGACGATCCCGCATCTCTGGAAAAAGCCTTTGCAGGAATAGACAAACTTTTACTGATTTCAACGGTAGCTCAAAACAGGGGCGAACAGCAAAAAGGCGTAGTTGAAGTTGCCAAAAAAGCGGGTGTACAACATATTGTTTACACTGGTGTTACGCTGAAAGATCTGAGCACATCCGCTATCAAATGGTTGATGGCAAGCCATTTCGAAACAGAAGATGTTATCAAGGAAAGCGGCCTTGTCTATACGTTCCTCCGCAATGCGTTGTACACCGATGTGATACCGAGGTATGTGGGAGAGCACGTTTTTGAAGCCGGAATTTACCTGCCTGCCGGTGATGGTAAAGCACCGTTTGCCCTCCGCAGGGAAATGGGAGAAGCTGTTGCCAATGTTTTGTTGCAGGACGGACACGAAAATAAAACCTATGAAATTACAGGCAGCGAACTGTATTCGTACACCGATGTAGCTCAGGCTCTTTCGGAATTATCAGGCAAATCGGTTTCTTACACCAATGCCGACCCAACAGAGTTTACCGAAAAACTAAAGCAGTTTGGCGTTCCCGAATTTGCCATTTTACTAACCGCCGGTTTTGCCGAAGATCAGAAAAACCACCAGTTTGAAGAGGTAACAAACGATCTGGAAAATCTTTTGGGAAGAAAACCTTTAGCATTGAAAGAAGCATTAAAAGAAATCTATAAGTTGTAACAGCCCATACGACCTTATTGAGGGTAAAATCTTACACCACCACACTCAGCATTTGCCGGGTGTGGTGGTGTATTTTAGACTGTTTTTTTATTTTGTTAATTTTGCATATATAATTCATCTGACAGATTGATTAAGAATATCAATATTTCTTCCCAGGTCAGATGCACATAAAAACGATGCAAGATTTTGAGTACATAAAAATTGTTCCTGACGAACGGCTCTCCGGTTTTGTGGAGAGTTTCCTGCTATGTGCCAACCTTACCGATGAAGATAAAGAAGTCATTATTTTTCCCGATGGAAGAGTGGACATTATGTTTAGCTGTACAGATCAGGAACCATTGGTAGCCGAATTATTTAATCTGGATAAAAAGCAGGGCGGTATATTTTCAAAAAGCAAACAAAGCTTTTTATAGTATGTCATACCTTGCTCGGTGCCGAATACCTGCTCGGATACAACGGGACAGATTTTGGAAAAGATGAGATTCGGCTTCTCGCAGGTTTTTGGGATATTTCTAAAGAAGACCTTACAAGCTTAGATAGCTTTGCAGAAAAGGTTTCGGAAAAACTTTTGGAAATATTCCCGAAAAAGATGGATGAAAGAAAGCAACAGCTTTTTTGAGCTTATCTATTCGTCAGGTGGCAAGGCGTTATCAAGTACCCTCCTTACAGCAAGAAAAAACTCAAATGGCGAAAATCGCTTTTGGAACGAATTTCTTAATGACACAACCAAAGAACACTCCGTAAAAAATCAATTTAATTTTGACGATGGACATTACAAACCTTCCCGAAGATCTATGGGAACATAACGAAACTCATACTTCGGATTTGCAAATTTTCAATTACGAAGTGTATAAGAACTGTTCCAGAAACAAGATTGGCCTGAATAAATATGTATTCAGTTTCTTGTTGGATGGTCAAAAAAACATTCACTTTTCTAATGATACCATTTCAATCAATGAAACACAATCGCTACTTATTACAACTAACAATGTCTTGGTTACCGAACTGGTAGGTGTAAGTTCATATCATTGTTTACTCTTCTTCTTTTCTCACAAAAACATCACCGATTTTTTATTGAAACATTCCCATTCTTTCAGTCAGAATGCCTCAGATAAAAAGATAACGGATATACCTTATTTCCTTTTAGAGAAAGACAATTTTATCATCCATTATATTCATTCGCTCCAACAGATTTTTGGTTTGCAACAATCTATCTCTCAAAAGATTTTGGAACTGAAATTTGAAGAAATAATGCTTTATCTGGCGGATAAATATGGGACGGTATTTTTAGATTACTTACATTATTTACTAATCAATGAAAGAGAATTATCATTTAAAATGGTAATTGAAAAGAACCTTTATACGAACTTGAATATTGACGAAATAGCCTTTCTGTGCAATATGAGTGCCTCTACTTTTAAGAGAAAATTTATAAGTATATACCAGGAATCTCCAGGGAAATGGTTTCAGCAAAAACGACTTAACAAGGCCAGAGAATTGTTACATAATAACCACGTCACACCTTCCGAAATTTTTATGGACTTTGGCTATGGCAGCTTGTCAAATTTTAGTGCAGCCTTTAAAAATGAATTTGGATATAGCCCCAACCACATCCACTCAAATTGACCTCTTTTCATAACTTATTGAACCAAACTAATAAACGAAGCAGCGCTGGTTTTTCTAATTTTGTGTGACTGAAGAATTGTTTAACTAAAAAATAAAAATAATGAAAAAATTAGGATTGTTAGTTCGGTTGGAAGCAAAGGCCGGCCAAGAAAAAAACGTTGAAGATTTTATTACAGGAGCATTACCGCTTGCTCTTGAAGAAGCCGGTACTGTTACGTGGTATGCATTCCGTATTGATGCTTCTACCTTCGGTATTTACGATACTTTTTCAAACGAAGAAGGCAGAGAGGCACACCTTGGCGGTAAGATCGCAAAAGCATTAATGGAAAATGCACCAGACCTATTGGCAACACCTCCGTCTATTGAAAAATTGGACATTTTAGCTGCCAAATAGCCTAAGATAATACCATTATATTTAAGGGAGGATTTTGCAAAAGCTCAGCAAAATCCTCCCTTAATTGTTCAAAAAAATATCTTCTCTTCCTCTTTTTTTTAGATATCTAATAAATCAACCCAAAAAAGCTTACGTCCTTTGCATTATCAAATTTTAAAGAGATGCAAAAGGTAAAAGAAACCACGGATAAACACCTTTTCTTCGTTGCCGACAGCGATGGGATCAATACCGTTTTCCCGATGCTGGTGTGTATCCAAGGCGCGTCCTTTGTGAAGTACCAGTACCCAGCACCCAACCATCCAGCATCCAGCATCCAGTACCCAGCACCCAGCCATCCAGCACCCAGCACCCAACTATCCAGCCGATCACGGCACATGCACCACATTCCCTGAACCGGAAATGGACGAATTGACAACAGGGCTGCCTTTATAATATACAGATCCGCTACCGGAGATATGCACTTCCAACCGTTCTGTTGCAGTCAGTCTAGTCTGCCCGGAACCACTTGTCCTTGTTACCGCCTCACGCATTTCCACCGCCTGCATGGAAATACTTCCACTGCCACTGATGGTTAAACGTCCCTGGTCTGCATAACCAGTCGTCATAGTGATGTTGCCTGAGCCGGAAATGGTGGCATTCAACTCATCCGCTTCCGCATCGGAAACAGTAATATTTCCCGATCCGCTCACCGTCAATGATAGATTATCCGAGGTCAACGGAGTTTGAACCAGCAGGTCACCCGAACCACTCACACGAAGTCCCTTTATTGTCGGAGAGCTTACATTAACAACGATGGGCTCATGTTTCTTCACATTCACTCCATTCTTGAATTTGATCACCAGTTCATTGTTGATCACTTCCGCACGGATCACATCCAGTATGTTCTGCTGTGCCTGGATCTCCACCCGGAAAATATTTTCCTGCTTATAATTCAGTGTTCCCGATATTGTATTCGATACTGAACTGAAGCCATTGAGATTCCTGTTCTCCGTTACGATTGGCCCCTCGCCTTTGATCTTTGTACACGACGCAATAAACATCATCAATACGAAACCTGCCAGGCAGTTGATTATTACTTTCATTTTATTCTTTTTTTAATGTTCTAGAATTCAATTTTATAATTGAGTACCGGTATCAAACCGGTCTGGTAACTCGTCACCACTTCCCCCTTCTCCGCCTCAAACCATTGGTTGTATATATTCTGGCGATTGGTGAGATTCTGGATATCGAGCGATAATGTGGTGGTGAAATTTTTCCTGTTCCATTTTACACTCAGCCGCAGATCCGCGCGGAAATACGCCGGATTCTGAATTGTGTAAGCATTGGACTCATCATAGATAGCATAGCCCACTTCCAGGGACCGCTGCAGATCGATCGGTGTTCGGCGGTAACCGCCGGCGTAGATCGTCTTAAGGTTTATACCGAAGGTGCGCAGCTTGTTATCTGATAAAAACTCCTTCCCCGCAAGCAAGCTCAGGATATATTTCCCATTGAAACGAGTATCGCGTTCCTTCCCGTCAGCCGCTGTATATTTTGACTGGTAAAATGAATTGCTTAGGGAGAAATAATAGTTGTCAGCAAGGTACCGCTCCAGCGAAATCTCCAGTCCATAGTTTTTTCCTTTCCCCTTGTTGACCAGCGGATCGGTCACATATTCGCTTTCCACATTCAAGGCAGAGAATGAACTTGTATCGTAGGTGCTGATAGGAACTTTGAAGAGATGCTGATAGTACACTTCAGTCCGCACATTGAATTTTGGCGTCACACGATGACTTACTGAAGCAACAACGTGATGTGCTTTTGTAAAGCCAAGATCTTTGTTTGGAGAAACAGACCCTCCATTTCCATCATCCATTTTGGCGAAATAAACACCCAGTGGCTGAGCCTGGCTGTGCAGTCCATAACCAAGAGCGAATCCGGTACGCGGTGTTGCCTGCCAGCGAACCGAAGCCCGCGGCTCAACAGACCTGGTATTGTTATAACCCAGTTGCATGAAATGAAGTCCACCGCTCAGCGTCATGGAGGGAGATACCTTGTACTGATACTGGCCATAGGCCTGCAGCATCGAAGTATTTCCTTTTGTGTTGATCACCTCTTCAAGCGGAGCATGGAGGTGGTCTCCAGATAGTTGATAATACCTGTATCGGATAAGGTTAACGATTACACCCGTCCGGAAAAAGCTCCTGTTGTTCACGCGGTGTTGCAATGCTGTGGTAGCTGTCCACTTTCGAGTTTTGAATGCATCACGGTACTCATCCGTGAGGGTGAGTTCATCCGTGGCATATTTTATATCATCCAGGATCTTGTTGAATGACACACCAACGGCACTTTTCAAAGTTGTCTGAGCGCCAAGAGCAATGGAGTGCGTTAGACCTGTCATGCCGGTGTTGGAAGTAAACCGGGAATCATAGCGGCCTTCGGAACCATCCCATTTGGAAGGGTCGAGCTCCGCGCGCTCATGCTCGCCGCTCAGCCCGCCAAAACCAAACAGCGTGAAGTTTCCAAGCCGATGTGTCGGCAGGTAAATGTTATAGGAAAGATCCTGGAAATTTGTCGATCCTCCATTTTCCACCAGGCCGGCCTTGCTGAGCAATTGCAGCGTACTATAACGATAATTGATAAGGTAAGAGCCTTTATAGAACGCCGATATCGGGCCCTCGGCCGCAGCGTTTAGTCCGAGCACACCTGCCTGTAGCGTGTACTCACGTTTTTCATTGTTGCCCTTCCGGAGATGAAGATCAAAGACACCGCTGAGCGCGTTACCGTACTCGGCTGCAAAGGCACCGGTGATGAAATCTGAGTTGGCCAGCAACTGCGAACTCAAAATGGATATACCACCGCCACTGCTGCCTGTGCTGCCAAAATGGTTAGGGTTTGGAATATCCAGGCCCTCCATCCTCCACAGTAATCCTGTTGGTGAATTACCCCGGATGACGATACTGTTGTTACCGTCATCCGGCGCCATCACACCCGCTAAACCTGTCGCCATGCGCAACGGGTCATTTACGGCTGCAGCATATTTCTGTGTTTCCTCAACAGTAAACGCACGGGCACTTACTGCACTCAATTCATTCAATGGCCTGTTCTTCCTGCCCGATGCCTTCACTACCACTTCTTTTTCTGCGGCGATGTTCGGCTCAAGTGCAACATTGACCACGGTTTCCTTACCACTGATCACTACGATATTTTCGAGAGCAGCACTTCGGAAAGAAATATGTGTCACGAGAATCTGTTGTGGGGTCACGGGCACACCATTGAACCGAAAAGTTCCTTTATCGTCAGTTGTAACGGTGAGGCCGCTGCCCATCAAAGTCACAGCCGCACCACCAACGGGTTGCTGCAGGAGATTATCATACACCACACCACGCAAAACCTGCGTGTAACTCGTTTGTTGGGCATGCATGGAAGTGACTGCCAGCAGGATTGCCAGCAGAAAAAACGGGATCTTTTTCATACTAAGGTTTACAGGTTCAAAAATATCCGGATCGATCCCTCAACTCAAGGCATCTGCACATCAATTGCCACAATGCCTGTATGAGTCGTAATCGCCCGGCTGGTGCGGGGTTGGTTAAGATGAAAACAACCTCGCATTGTTTTACCCCTATGTCCCTGTAAAAAATCAGAAGAAATTTATTCCTGCATTCCAGCCAATCCAGCCCGTTACATCCTTTCGAATGCTAAATGTATGCGTGCCCGGCGGTGGAACCTGGAATTTGTATCCATTCACCTGTAGCTCGTGTGTGCTGTAATAGCCGGCAATGGAAGGACCGCCGAAAATGGAGATGTATTTCCCAAAACTGATATTGAAATTCAGATGTACCTTATTGAGCAGGTTCAGATGATTCCAGCTTCCCATGTAAAGGTATTGCGAGGTTAGTTCGGGATTTATGGAAAACCAATTGGCAAGGCGCCATTGCCAACCCAATCCATACCCGAAAGAGTATAGCTTATCGTCATCTTTATCCGCCACGTGCATGCCTGCCTGCAAAATGCTGTAGAGCTTGCTGTTACCGGTTTTGAAAGCAGCATTGAAATTGAGTATTTCATTTGTTGAAATGCTCAGCTTATGATAACCCTTCATAACGATATTGATCAGGCCTATACTATAACCATTAGAGGTATCGGAAATATTGATCAGGCCGATCTGTACACCATTCATTCGCTTCGCATAGTTGAGCAAACCTGCGATCTGCAGGCCAGACATATGCCTGTTGGAAATATTCGCAACACCGGCCAATTGAACACCACTCACTTTTTGTTTTACAAAATTCCCTACGCCGGCTAGTTGCAGTCCCGTCACCGTATCACTTCCGTGATTGTACACACCCGCGATCTGCAACCCGATCAGCCGGTCTTTTACATAGTTGTTTACACCGCCGATCTGCAGACCTGTCACCCGTTTGAGCACCGTGTTGCTAAGTCCGCCGATCTGCAGCCCGCGGACATTTCCCCCTACAATGTTGGCAAGACCACCAACCTGTACATACTGCACGTTTTCTTTATCCAGGTTCACTAACCCGCCGACTTCAATCACATTTACACCACCCACGTAACCGCCCAGCAGATTCAATGAAAAATTATTGACGACCTGTGCCCCTAGTTTACCCTGTGTTCCAACTCCCGGTATCACCGAAACCTGGAAAGGCCGGTCTGTAAAGAACCGGCGCAGATTGATCGACTGGATTTTTTGCTTTGGCGAAATCAGCCAGCGGGCAAGACGGGATTTCTCTACCGGCAGGGTATCGGCCATCGGCCTCGGCAGCGGCTGCTCCGTTCTCCGTATCATCAGCGAATCCGGCAACAGGTAATCCTCCGGGGTGATATACACCTGCTCGGCCTCCAACTCCAGGGGAACTATGGTAATGGTGACCTCCTGATTGTATCGCGGCTCTATCACCACCGTTGTATCTTCATAGAACTCCTTACTCACCGTCAGCTCGGCTTGCTTTGCGCGGGTTTTAAGTTTCAGCCGGAAAAAACCTCTTTCATCTGTCAATGCGGCAGCAAGCAATTTTTTCTCGTAGATACTTGCATATTGTACCCGGCTGCCGGTGTTTTCATCCAGTACATATCCAGTAACGATGAAATTTTTGTCCTGCGACACGGCTTTGTTGGTTACAATTGTCAGTTGGATCGGCCGCTTGCGTATGATAATGTAGTTCCCACTTTCCCTGAACTCATAAGTATCATTCAGGAGTTGTGCCAATACCTGTCTCAACGGGCGATTAAGGACGGATATCGAAACCAGGCTATCCCGGGGAATAATGCGCGTATTATAGGAGAAATAAAAATTACCCTTGTTGGAAATGATCTCCAGCACATCCGCCAATTTCTGACGGGAGACCTGTAAACTGATATTCCTGTCGAGATTGCTTTGAGAAAAACCAACTAAAGGAAGGGACACTATCAGCCCGATTATAATGCAGCGTAAATAGTTCATTTGATGGGGCTACTTTAATAGAATACTGTCGCCCCTGTTCTCCACTTTAAGCCCAAGAGTGGCACCCACCACTTCAAGTACTTTCTCCAGGGGTTCATTATTGAAAGTGGTGGATATCTGCTCACTGCGAAGTGCTTCCCGGCCGATCACAATGTTCGCGTCATACGCTTCGTTGAGTACCTCAACCAGTTTCCATAACGGTGTACCATCACATTCAAACTCGCGGGTCCTGTAATAATTGTATAAGCGGTCTGTTACCTGCTTTGGTGCGAGCGTGCTGTCAGCACCCGTATTGATCTTCTCAGCCGCGCGAAGTTCAACGGTTTTCCCATTTCGCGTCACCTGCACGATGCCTGTTTCTACGATCACTTCAGTTTCCCCGTTAATTGATTTAACATTGAAAGAAGTTCCGACAACCCGGATGTTCACGTCATTTACCTGTATCATGAATGGCTTCTTTTTGTCAGGCTGCACATTGAAGAAGGCTTCTCCTTCCAGTCTTACGTTTCGATAATTTTCTTTGAACGCTGACGGATAATACAATACCGATGAACGATTCAGCGTAACAACAGATCCATCAGGCAATGCCCTGGCGATCGCAGAATCATTTGCTACAAAGGCAAGATTTTCAACCCTGCCATCGCCTGACAGTAAGCGCAAACCGACGAACGCGGCAGCAAAGAGGATGACTATGGCTGCCGCTACACGAAACGCAGTCCGTTTGTATAAAGGGATCACTGGTGCTTTTTCGGCCACCCGCTCGTGAAACCTCTGCCAGGCCTGCTCTTCATCCACATCCGATGTATCTGCCAGTTGCAGGCTTTGCTTCCATAACCAGACCATTCCGGCGTAAAGTTGTTGGTTGGCATCACTCGACTCCAGCCATGCCTGCACAGCATTGGCTTCAGCAGTCGTTGCTTCGCCCAGCATGTACTTCACCAGGAGGTCATCGTTGATATGGTAATTATTCTCAGGCAAAAGTTATGGATTGAGTAAAAGTATCAGGGTTAGCGGGAGAAAGTCGGCAAGCTTTACCCGCAATAATTTAAGTGCCTTGCCCATCTGGTTTTCCACTGTCTTCACCGATATCTGGAGTTGATCAGCGATCTCGCGGTATTTCAACTCTTCGAACCGGCTTAGTTGAAAAATCGTCCGGCATTGCTCCGGCAATTCCGCAAGCGCCGCGCGGAGACGCTGGTCAAGCTCCTTGACAAGGATAGTTTTTGTAGCGGTGTCAGATTCATGTTTCATAGCATGCAATGTATGTGACTGGTGTGCATGCCGGACCTTGAGATGTTTCAGGTAATTCAGGCTTTCATTGTGTACCGCGCGATAAAGGTAGGCGGTCACGGATCCCGAGATGTGCAGGTCCTCTGCCCGGTCCCATAAGCGGACAAAGATATTCTGGACCACTTCTTCAGCCACCACCTCGTCCTTCAGCATGGTAAAGGCATAGCTATGCAGCTTCTTAAAATTGCTTTTAAAAATATGCTCAAATGTACTTTTGTCGCGCTTTGCCAGTTGGTCTGTAAGGAGCCGGTCTGATGGTTCCATCCGAATTCTTTGGTATCTCGCTGTTATCAATGCAAGGTCGGCCAAAAGTAATTTTTAATATAACAACCGACCAGCGCTCTACCCCTATTGAAAGTCAAATTATTTATAATTTTTATGGACGGCAGCAGGAAGGCTTTGTATAAACTCGCTAGCGGGATGTTCCCCAACACCATTCCAGGAATTCGGGAAAAGCCTTTGCCCATGTAGCTATATCATGCCGTCCTTCAGGCATTTCGAGGTACTTAATGTCTTTATCGCGCCGGTACCCCTTGGCCTCCAGTTCGGCCATCAGGTCAAGGGTGTCGTCGATGGAGTCGATGATACCATTATTATTCCGGTCGTTCGTCTCATCCATATTGCCACTTTGGAAAAAAAAGGCAAGTCCGGGCTTATATTCTCCGTTGCGGATCACCTGGTGGATGATCCGATGCCTGTTATCATCGTACTCCGCTTCGTGCTGGTCAATGCTTCGCCACCAAAGCGATCCGGAGAAAACCCCTGCCGCATGGAATACATCAGGGTGGTTCCAGGTAATGTCAAGCGCCATCAGCCCACCCAGTGAAAACCCGGCAAATGCCCGGGAAGCGAACGTCTCGATGTTGTACTTCTCATGGATGAGCGGAAGCAGTTCAGCCAATATAAATTGTGTATAGTTACCAGCCGCCGCCCCACGGCCCAGGTAATCTGGAAAACCAGTTACACCATATTCCATTTTCCTGTCTGGTCCGCAATGGATGCCAACACAGAGTACCGGCTGGATGGCGCCAGACTGGTACAGTTCTGTCACCATTTCCTTCAGTCCCATCTCCTCGAGATTTTGACCATCATTGATCAGCAGAAGATGGAGTTTGCCGGGATCCGGCACATTGGAAGGCAGGTAGAAATCAACAGTCACCTCACGCCCGAGGTTAAGGGAATCGATCACCATATTTTCTATCACAAGTCCGGGCACGTGAAGCATTTGCATGGCTTCAAAAATAGGAATTTCAGCTTTATACGCATTATTTTCAGCGGGATGAACGGAAATAGTTGATTTGTTTATGTGAAGCCTTAAAAATAAATTTGGTTCACACGTTGTCCCGCACTACCACAATCACTTAAAACATAATTATGAAGAAAATTGGTATTCTGCATGGTAAAGAAAGATCTTTCCCCGAAGCGTTCGTAGAACGGGTCAATAGTAAAAATATCCCCGGTATATCGGCGGAGCCGGTTCGGATCGACAAGGCCATGCAGGGTGTGCCCAGTGGCTATGCAGTTATCATCGACCGGATATCCCAGGACGTTCCTTTTTACCGTACCTGGCTGAAAAATGCCGCCGTTACCGGTACCGCCGTCATCAACAATCCCTTCTGGTGGAGCGCGGACGACAAATACTTCAATAATTGCCTCATGACGAAAGTGGATGTGCCTGTTCCTAAAACAGCGATCATCCCTTCCCGCGAGTTGCCCAATGATACCTCTGACG
>JAEZAM010000047.1 GCA_023430465.1 Bacteroidota bacterium
CCCCAGCCCAGCATCCTCACTCAGGCAGCTTCACCGTTTCAAACCAGAAGATCCGGAGGTTATGCATCACTTTCATAAAACTTTCGAGATCGGGGTTCTTCACTACGTAGCAATTCGCATGCGAATCATAGGCAGTTTCAATGTCCCTTTCTGATGATGAAGTTGTAAGGATGATCACCGGTATGCTTCGCCAGCGGGGTGATTGCTTTATCAGGGCCAGTACTTCCAGGCCGTCTATTTTGGGCAGATTGATATCGAGCAATACGAGCCTGGGCATAGTCAGGGTGTTCTCCAGGTAATCGATCGCTTCCTGTCCGTCACGTACCACATCCATGCGGGAGATGCCGGCTTGTTGCAAAGCTTCGGTCGTCAATACGATATCTCCCTCATTGTCTTCCACCAGTAATACCGTCGCATCAGTCATCACTTTCTATTTGAGTATGGTGAAATAAAAGACGCTGCCCTCTCCCGGCTTTGATTCTACCCGGATATCACCGCCATGGCGTTCCACGATCTTCTTGCAGATCGCCAGGCCGATACCCGTGCCGGAATACGTGTTGCGGTTATGAAGCCGCTGAAAAATCACGAATACTTTTTCATAAAATTTTTCATCGATACCAATGCCGTTATCCTTCACATAAAACTCCCACTCGCCCCCCAAATCCTTGCAACCGATCTCCACTTCTTTTACAGAAGCCGTATTGTATTTTAAGCCGTTGCCTATAAGGTTTTGAAAAAGCTGCGTAAGCTGGCTCCTGACGCCGAGTATAACGGGCAAAGGTTTCACGGTTATTTGAACCGGTGGATCAGATTTCGGATCGAACATAGAACTGATCTCCCGGAGGACCACATTCAGATCCACCTCTACCATACTGTCTTTGTTTGTCCCTACACGTGAATATTCAAGCAGGTCAAGGATCAATCGCTTCATGCGGTTTGCACCATCTACTGCATAAGCGATGTACTCACTTGCCTTTTCATCCAATTGTTCATTGTATTGTCGTTGCAACAACTGCAGGAAACTGCTTACCATGCGCAGTGGTTCCTGGAGGTCGTGGGAGGCTACATAGGCAAACTGCTCCAGTTCCTCGTTGGAGCGCGAAAGGTCTGCCGCCCGTTCTTCTATCTCCTTGTTCAACTTCCGTAGCACGCTGGCTGTCTGTTGCCTTTCAGTTATATCCTGCACCACGGCAAAGATTCGCTCCGCCTGCTTCTGTTCACTGTATTGTATCATTGCCTGAACAGAAACAATCCGGATCACACCATCGGCACGGACGATACGCATCTCGAGATCAAACTCAGGTCTGCCCGACGCAACGGCGTAGTCCTTTACATTGATAAAATGCTGCCTGTCTTCCGGATGGATTCTCTCGATGGCCTGGAGGATCGTAATTCCCCCGCCTGGCTCCATTCCGTGAATCCGGTACATGCCATCCGACCAATGCAGGCTATTCTGCTTAACATTTATCTCTCCGCTACCTAACTGGCCGAGGTTTTCCGCCTTTATCAACAGTGCCTGGGTCTTTGCTATTTCTTTTGCAGCGATAACCCGCGCAGTCACATCCCGGAAATTATCAACAAAGCCTCCAACGGCAGGGTCGTGCATGAGATTGGTCACTGTTGCTTCGATAAACCGCCACGAGCCGTCTTTGTGACGGATTCTGGATATCTGGTCTGGTGTTGCCGCTCCGGGCCTTTCAAGCAAATCAACCCACGCCTCTTTTACTTTATCCACATAGGTGGGGTGAATGATATCGAATAGATTGAGTTGCATGGCCTCCTGCTCAGTGTACCCAAGCACGCGCTCAATGGAAGGAGAAATATAAATTGGCCGTCCGTCCGGCAAAAGGATGCTGATGGCATCGCCGCCATTTTCTACCAGCGATCTGAATCTTTTCTCGCTGTTTACCAAATGACGCTCTGCGTTTCGGCGTGCCGTGATATCGAATGACGTGAGGAACAAACCGTAGAGATTGCCATCATCATCATAGGCAGGTTTATAATTGTTCAGGTAACTTTTGAAATTATCGCCCACGTTGATTTCAACCTCATCCATGATCGCCACACCCTTCAGGCTTTCCCTGCAGAAACCTGCGACCAGTTCCCGTCTTTCAGGCATGATATAATCAAGAAAATAATTGCCGATGATCACCTCTGTCTGGAATGCAGCATAATATCTTTCGGCAAATATGCGGTTGAAAAGAACAATGCGCAACTCATGATCGATCAGGATAAAACTCTCCTCTGTGTTATCGATCAGTAATTGCAATGCCCTCGATGCAGTGCCTGAATAATATGGCCGGTCAGCTCCTTTTGTCGTCCGGGTGAATAGGGTAACATCCTGGATAGTACCTGTCCATTTTCCTGAAGATTCACTGTGGACGCCCTGGATGCGGTAAACGGCTGGCCGATTCCTGGCTTCCACCTGAATCTCGAATGGCAGGCGAGCTTCCAGCGCGCGTGACAACCGCTCGGAATCCCGGAGAAGGGAGTGAAAGTCTGTGATGGTTGTTCCCGCCAGGTCAAACATACCGGAGCACTCCTCTTCTAATTGAAATTCATTTGTTTCCGGGCTATATGTCCACATGGCTGACGGCTTAAGGAGGCTGTCAGCGCCAGGTAACTGGGCGGTCTGGTTGGAACCGGGAGAGATAGGTGAAATTTTAGTGTTTAGCTTCTTGTTGACCAAATTAGATATTTTTCCCGCGCTTTCTGCATAAACTCGCCCGTTTCATTCCCAAAAATTGATAATTGATTTGCATCAGGTTTTTCAGCCGTTGCGCACAAAAAAACCCGTTCCCCTGGCTAAGAGGATACCCTCTTTGTGTTATTGACCTGCGTGGCTTCAGCCCCTACCTTAGCATGAAAAATTTCCAGCATGTCCCGCATACTTTTTTTGCTCGCATTTACCCTTATCACAAAGGCCGGCTTTTCACAGGATTGCAAAGGCTATTACTACCTGACAAATGGCCAGGTGGTCATGACCATCTACGATAAAAAAGGTAAAGAGAACGGCGCGGTAACCTATACGGTGAGTGACGTCAACAAATCAGGTGCAACCACCACAGCCAGTTTCACCTCCGTAATGAACGATGAAAAAGGAAAGCTGATGTCAAGTGGTAAAGGAACCTATAAATGCACTGGCGGCTCAATGCTCGTTGATGCAAAGGTGGCCCTTCCGGGCGATCAAATGGGACCGTACAAGGATATGGATGTAAAAGCTGACCAGGTGTTTATTGAGTATCCCGCTACACTCAGTGCAGGTCAGTCACTCAAAGATGTGAACTACTCCATGGAGGTATTCAACAAGACAGGGGCGCTCCACGCAACGATCACCATGGACCAGGTAAACCGGAAAGTGGAAGGAAAAGAATCTGTCACTACGCCTGCAGGGACATGGGAATGCATGAAGATCACTTATGACGGCAAAATGAAAGCAAGCCTGGCACCACTGAACATTGGCATACCGATGAACTTCCAGGTAACAGAATGGTTTGCGCCGGGTTTTGGTGTGGTGAAAACAGAAAGTAAGAACAAGAACGGGAAGCTGATTGGCAGTACAGTCATCACCTCCGTAAAGAAATAACAGGGACGGATCGACAAAAAAGCCTGGCTATTGCCGGGCTTTTTTAATTTGGCCGAGACAGGCTGCAAGGCTTTCCTGCCAGGTTGGAATAACCAGGTTGAAGGTCGACCGGATCTTTTCTTTATCCATGACGGAGTAAGCGGGGCGGCGTGCGGGTGTAGGAAACTGATCGGTGGTGATTGGATTCACAACGCAATTGCTTTGAACCTGCCTGGCAATCTCCTTCGCAAACTCATACCAGCTTGCCAACCCTTCATTGCTGTAATGATAGATACCAGGCTTCCAATTTTCCTGGTCAATTATTTGAAGAATAGCGTCCGCCAGGTCAGCAGCATTGGTAGGAGTGCCTGCCTGGTCTGCCACCACATTCACGGATTCTTTTTCCGCGAACAAACGTAGCATTGTCAGGAGGAAATTTTTACCAACTGATGAGTATACCCAGGATGTACGAATGATGACTGCACCGGGATCTGCTTCAAGTACGCGTTTCTCCCCTTCTGCTTTTGTGGACCCATAGACGGTTGCCGGTGCCACTTCATCTGTTTCCCGATAGGGCCGCGCACTCCTGCCATCAAACACATAATCGGTAGAGATATGAATAAACCGGCAATTGTTTTTATGGCACTGTGCGGCAAGCAGCCCGGGGGCCACCGTATTTACGCGATAAGCTGTGTCGCGATCGGACTCGGCTTTATCAACGGCCGTGTAGGCAGCGCAATTAATAAAATGCGTGGGCTGGTGAGCCGCGAACCATTTTCCTATAGCCGTTTCATCTTCAAGATCCAGTGCGGCGCGGTCAAGAAAAATGAAATGATGCTGCGGATAACGTTTCGCTGCCAAAGCGATCTCGTGTCCGAGCTGTCCACGGTGACCAGTGACGGCGATGATATGACGGCTGGGTGTCAAGGCGTAAAGGTGAAAGGTGTTTCAAAATCCGCAAAACCGGGCAGTCCCATATCTTTCTCTGAAATGATCGCCTTGTCACGCGGTATCATCCAGTCGATAGCAAGTGCCGCATCATCGAAAAATATACCCCCATCACTTTCCTTGTTATAGAACTCATCACATTTGTAGAGCACTTCCGCGGTTTCGGACAACACCGAAAACCCATGTCCGAATCCTTTTGGTATAAGCAACTGCTTTTTGTTCTCCGCCGATAGCTCGAGGGCAAACGCATTGCCATAGGTGGGTGATCCTTTGCGAAGATCAACCGCCACGTCTAGTATCACTCCCGAGATCACGCGGATCAGCTTGGTCTGGGCATAAGGCGGGCGCTGAAAATGCAGCCCGCGTATGACTCCATAAGAAGATGATGACTGGTTATCCTGCACAAATTCGATGTGGATGCCCGCCGCAGCAAATGTTTCGCGGTTATAGGACTCAAAAAAATATCCACGGCTGTCAGCAAATATCTTCGGCTCAAATATCACGAGACCGGGTATATCGGTATGTATGAATGGCATCTTATAAACTCCAGTAATTTCTAGTCTTGATTTTATGTCTGTAAATACCTTTCAGGTCTGCGATCAATGCAGATGGTTTGGTGATCCCGGCAAAATAAGTGTCATCCAGTGAGCTATAGCTGTTATGCGGAACCGTGATGATCACAGCATCATAATCTGAAGCTGTCTTTTCTGCCAGGCTGAATCCGTATTCGTGCTGCAGCTCATCCGTATCAGCATGTGGATCCTCCACATCAACATTCACATAGAATGCCTTTAGCGCCTTCACCACATCGGCCACCTTGGAATTCCGGATATCGCTTACATTCTCCTTGAATGTTGCTCCTTTCACCAGCACTTTGGCAGATTTTACATCACCTACAGTCTTGATGATATGCTGAACTACCTTTTTCGCCACATAATTAGCCATATCATCATTGATGGTCCTGCCGGCCAGGATAACCTGTGACGTATAACCGAGTTCCCGCGCTTTGTGCGTCAGATAATACGGATCCACGCCGATACAGTGGCCGCCGACGAGCCCGGGCTGGAATTTCAGGAAGTTCCATTTTGTACCGGCAGCTTCGAGCACTTCAAACGTATTGATGTCCATGCGATCGAAAATGATCGACAACTCGTTCATCAGTGCAATGTTCAGGTCGCGTTGCGTATTCTCGATGATCTTCGCAGCCTCGGCCACTTTGATGGATGATGCACGATGAACACCCGCAGTCACTACCAGCTCATACACTTTTGCAATCTCTTCCAGTGACTCGGCGTCGCAACCGGAAACGACTTTAACTACGTTAGCCAGTGTGTGTTGCTTATCACCTGGGTTGATCCGCTCGGGTGAATAGCCGAGTTTGAAATCGGTCAGGTTTTTCAACCCTGAAAGCTGTTCGATGATCGGCAGGCAATCATCCTCGGTGCAACCGGGATACACGGTCGATTCAAACACGACATAGTCTCCTTTTTTCACCACCTTACCAATCGTCTCGGATGCCCGCTGCACGGGAACCAGGTCCGGTACATTGTGTTCATCAACAGGTGTTGGAACAGCAACAACGAAGAATTTTGCTTCACGCAATACATCCAGTGAGTTGGTAAATGTAATATCGCAACCCTCGAACGCTTCCTTTTCCAGCTCGTTGGACGGATCGATGCCTTTCTTCATCAGGTCGATCCTTTTTTCATTGATGTCAAATCCGATCACGGATACGTGACGCGCAAATTCGAGCGCTATGGGTAAGCCTACATAACCGAGGCCGATCACGGCGAGCTTGGCTTTCTTGTCGATTAGTTCCTGGTACATGGATGTTTGCTTGTTTAAAGTTTAATGGTGAAAAATAAGCACAATATGTTTATCTGTCGAACATCTTTCTAATCTTCCCTATTGCCGGCCTGCTGCTGCCACCGCCGGCCGGCCAATACTTTCGTAATGGAACCCGGTTTCCTGCATCTTCTCCAGGCTGAAAAGGTTCCGTCCGTCAAAGATGACCGGCGCTTTCAGCACTGACTTCATTTTCCGGAAATCAGGGGTTCGAAACTCGTTCCACTCCGTGGCTATTATCAGTGCATCGGCACCGTCAAGAGCGGCAAAAGGCGACGTTGCGTACGCTATTTTGTCTCCAATTGCCTTTTTTGTATTGTTCATTGCTTCCGGGTCAAACGCACTTACCGTTGCACCTGCGGCCACAAGGGCGTCAATCATATACAGCGCCGGAGCTTCGCGGATATCATCCGTATTGGACTTAAAAGCCAGTCCCCACAAGGCAAAATGTTTCCCCTTTAGATCATTCCCATAAAATGCACTGATCTTATTGAACAGGTGCAAACGCTGCCCCTCATTTACCTCCATCACCGCACTCAGTATCTTGAAATCATAGTCCATCGCTGCGGAGGAACGCAACAAAGCCTGTACATCTTTCGGAAAGCAACTACCCCCATATCCAATACCGGAGAACAGGAATCGCTTGCCTATCCGTTCATCACTACCGATACCGCGGCGGATCATATCAACATCTGCACCAAACAACTCACAAAGCCGTGCTATTTCATTCATGAAAGATATCTTCATGGCAAGAAATGAATTGGCCGCATATTTGGTCAGCTCAGCCGATTTCTCATCCATGTATATAATGGGATTGCCCTGGCTTACATAGGGCGCATACAACTCTGAAAGAATTTTCTTTGCACGTTCGGAACCCGTTCCCAGGATGATGCGGTCAGGTTTCATGAAATCCTCTACAGCAACTCCCTCGCGTAGAAATTCAGGGTTTGACACTACATCAAACTCACCTGTAAAGTTTTTTTCGATCGCTGCGCGAACATTCTCAGCAGTACCAACCGGTACGGTGCTTTTATCGACTATGATATGATACCCTGTCATGAGTTTTCCCAACTCCTCTGCCACGCCCAACACATACCGCAGATCAGCAAGGCCATCTGCACCTGGCGGTGTCGGCAGCGCGAGGATAATCACCATCGCGTCTTTTATCCCTTCGGCCAGGCTGGTGGTGAAATGCAGTCGATCTTCCTTGCTGTTACGGAGAAATAGTTTTTCCAGTCCGGGTTCAAAGATGGTCAGTTTACCCGCCTGCAGCATTTCCACTTTCTCCCGGTCGATATCGATACAGGTAACGGTATTACCGGTCTCTGCAAAACAGGTTCCCGTAACCAGGCCAACATACCCCGTACCAACCACTGCGATCTTCATGAATGAATTATTATTTAACGGTCGAGAAAGGCCAGTACCTTTTCGGTGATGAATGTAAGTTGTTCGTTATCCAGTTCCGTATGGATCGGTAGTGAAATAACACGGTTGGTCAGCCAGTCGGTCACGGGCAATTCTACCTGCGGGGAACCGCTGTTGGCAAACATCTTCTGCCGATGCCCGGGCACCGGGTAATAGATCATGGATGGAATGCCGTGGGTGGCCAGGTATTCATTCAACCCATTGCGCAGGGCCACAGGGTCCTTGCCGTCATCAAGCAGCAGGGTGTACTGATGGTAGACGTGATGGGCGTAATCCGCCGTGCCTGGTGTTGTGATATATTTATTTCCGGCGAAAGCGTTTGTATAAAAGTCAGCGGCCTGCCTGCGCGCCGTGATATATTCATCCAGGTGGGCAAGTTTGATCCGCAGTATGGCCGCCTGGAGGGTATCGAGGCGGCTGTTGCAGCCAACAACATCATGATAATATCGCTCACTCTGGCCATGGTTGGCAATCATCCGCATCCGCGCTGCCAGGGCATCGTCATTGGTAAACAAAGCGCCGCCATCTCCAAAGGCCCCGAGGTTCTTGGACGGATAAAACGAGGTGGCACCGATATGACCAATCGTTCCCGTCTTTCGCTGTTTCCCGTCTTTGCCGGTGTATGTTCCACCGATCGCCTGAGCATTATCTTCTATTACATAGAGCTTATGCTTCTCTGCAATGGCCATGATCTCATCCATTGGCGCACTCTGCCCATACAGGTGAACGGGAACAATGGCCCTGGTGCGAGGCGTGATGGCCTTTTCAAGCGAGGCAGGATCCATGCAGAAGGTGACCGGGTCCACTTCCACAAACACCGGTGTCAGCCGCAACAGGGCAATCACTTCAGTGGTGGCGATATAGGTAAAGGAAGGCGTTATCACTTCATCACCCGGTTGCAGATCAAGCGCCATCATCGCAATCTGGAGCGCATCAGTACCATTGGCGCAGGGGATAGTATGCTTTACATCCAGGTATGCAGACAACTCTTCCGCAAAAAGCTGTACGGGTTTGCCATTAATGAATGCTGAACTTTCCAGCACCGCTATGACAGCCTCATCCACTTCCTTCTTGATCTTTTGATACTGGGTCTTGGTATCAACCATTTGTACAGCACGCATAATTCCTGATTTTTTGGCTCCCTGCTCACCTGGCACCATCGGGCCCGCAAAAATAGTAAAATGAAGATAGTTTCATAGATAGAGTTTACTTTTGCGATTACCGCTAATCCCGGGTTATCAATCATTTGGGCGTTTTCTTCTACAATATTTTTCTTTTCCTCTTCCGCCTGGCGATGCCTGTCGCGGCCATTTTCAACCAAAAAGCGGCCCGCTGGGTGCGGGGACGCCGGGGACAATTTGAGAAATTAAGGGCGGCCATCGGTGATACACGCAATATCGTTTGGATACATTGCGCCTCCCTGGGAGAATTTGAACAGGGTCGACCCTTGATCGAAGCTTTGCGGAAAAACTACCCGGACATACATATTCTCCTGACATTTTTCAGCCCCTCCGGGTACGAAGTCAGGAAAGACTACAAAGAGGCAGACTGGGTATTTTACCTGCCAATGGACGGCGCGCGGAACGCCCGGCTTTTCCTCGACATCGTACAACCGGTGCTGGTGATCTTTGTAAAATATGAGTTCTGGTACTACTACCTGAAGAAAGTCAAGTACCGGAACATTCCCCTCCTGCTCGTTTCTGCTTTGTTTTGGGAAAAAATGTCGTTCTTCCGCTGGTACGGTGCATTGCAGCGCAAGATATTGTCCCGGTTCGATCACCTGTTTGTGCAGGATCGCACGTCGGCAGCTTTGATGGAGGGAATTGGTCTCGGAAAAATTACCAGCATATCGGGTGATACGCGGTTTGACCGCGTGACCGCGATAGCAGCATCCAGCCAGCCCGTACCATACATCGAGCGCTTCCTCGTACCAGGAGCAACCATTGTGGCAGGAAGTACCTGGCCGGATGATGAGGAGTTGTTGAAACAACTTATTGATAAGGTACCCGGTATTTCGCTGATCATCGCACCGCATGAGATAAATGAAGCCCACCTGGCAGGGATCGAAGCCCGTTTTCCCGGTATTGCCCGCTACTCCCGCCTGGATAGCGAAAGCAAAGGCAATTTGATACTGATTGATAATATCGGGCTGTTGTCCAGGCTGTATAGACATGCTGCCATCACATACATCGGCGGCGGTTTTGGCAGGGGCATTCACAATACACTGGAGGCCGCCGTGTATGGGCGACCTGTCATTTTTGGACCGGTCTATCACAAGTTTCGCGAAGCAAAGGAATTGATTGAAAAATGCGGCGCATTCAGTGTGTCAGGTGATGCCGCTCTCATTGAACTGGTGCAGCGGTTGATCAATGACCGGCAATTCTATCAAAAATCAGCGACTGCCGCTGGTGATTATGTGCAGGCAAACCGTGGAGCAACCGAAAAGATCATGGCATTTATTCAGGAGAATCGTCTCTTGACGAGGTGATCGAATTGTGCAACGGCGGGCAGGTCAACATTCCATCCCAGTTTCGTTTTTAGTTCGCGGCTGATCCAGTATTCTGCTTCCGGGAAAATATTGAAGCTATTGATCGTTTTGATGCTTCGTTCGTACATGGCCTCATCCCCGCGAAACAGCTCATTGATAAAGAGGAAGCGGTCATTTATCCCGATGGCTTTGCGAAGATCCTTGACTGGTGTTTCTTTCAACACTTCCATCAGTTCTGTCTTGCCCTGTTTCAATTTATCGTTGAGCGATTCTGCACTCCCGTTTGTGCGGGCGGCTGGCCGGGGCTGCTGGGAGAGGGTTGGTATCTCAACCATCGGGTCAAAGACCATATCGAGCTGACCATTCTCCTGTACAATAGAAACGGAACCTTTGTCTACAAGAATAGTTTCCACCTCTACTTCAGGCTGCCGGGGCACTTCAGGTGCAGGCTTCGGCGCATAGCGGTCATAATCGGGGTGGCTGCTCATGGAAGCCGGAAGCACAACGGCTACTTTGGATGTCCCAAGCGTACGTGCGGGTGTGGGAGGCGGTGTTGATACACCATTAACCTGGAGTAATTCGGATTTCAACTCGTCCACTATAACCAGCATTGCTGCTGCATCGGCGGGCCTGGCGGCCTGCTCATTTAATTTATTGATCAGGACATGTATTCGTTCCATTATATTACTTTTGGAGCGCTGCTTAAATAACGGATGAAGATGATGCTGCTTTTGAATGTAGCTACTGCGCAATCCCCGGGGAAACTTTGCAATCCTCCATTTACCAGCGTTTTAAAATTACAAACAGTTTGCCAATTAATTGATTACGAGAAAGGGAATTTAAAATCTTAACAATGTTTATTGAGCCCAACATTCGTGGGGAGCGCCGCGGATGGATTGAAGTGATATGTGGATCGATGTTTAGCGGAAAGACCGAAGAACTGATCCGTCGGTTGAAACGTGTGAAAATTGCCAACCTCAAGGTCGAGATCTTCAAACCCGCTATCGACGTGCGTTACGACATGACCAATATAGTTTCTCATGATACGAATGCTATCATATCCACACCGATCGACAACTCGCAGAAGATCCTGTTGATGGCACAGGGCGCGGACGTGATAGGCATAGATGAAGCCCAGTTTTTTGATGATGAACTTCCGAATGTCTGTGACGAGCTGGCCTACCGCGGAATGCGGGTGATCGTTGCGGGTCTGGACATGGATTATACGGGTAAACCCTTTGGTCAGATGCCCTTCATCATGGCAAAGGCCGACTATGTAAGCAAGCTGCACGCGATCTGCGTCAAATGCGGGCATATCGCCAACTATTCTTACCGCAAGATCCCCAATGAGGACCAGGTGATGCTGGGTGCAACTGATGTTTACGAACCGCGTTGCCGGACCTGCTATGTTGACCGGGATTAAAGCTATTTTTCCTTCCCGGTAATGTTGTATTTCCCTTTGATGGCTACGGTGAAATCAGCATTCTTTACGGTGATATCCTGGTTATAAACAGCATTCTCGACGAGGCCGGTGCGGCTGTCGACAGTAAGGGTCCCTGTCTGAAGACCTTTCATATCCACTGCCATCGTTGAATCTTTTTTCTCCTGGGAAATATCGGTGCTGACCTCAAGGTCGACCTTGTCACCTTTTACGTCTTTCACTTTGTATTTGCTGGTGTAGTTGCCGGCCATTTTGCCGCCCATTTGAAAGGTTTTATCCCAACTGTCGCCCGCTTTCACTTCTTTGCCGGGGTAGATATTGAACACCATCCCAAATTGCTCGCGGATATTGTCTTCATTCAACTGATCACGCAGTGACATTTCCATTTGCATCTTTTGTGATTCATCTGCGGCCGAGTTAGCCACCATGGTTTTGATCACTTCTTCCATACCGGAAACGCTTGTCACGTTGCCGGATTTGTCCACCTGCATCGTAAATGATTTGCCTTTGATGCCAGCAAAAACCTGGCTCATCATGTAAGCGGGATTGGGTTTGCCGTCTGCAAGGGTTTGAGCTGGCATGGGCTTATCTGTGTCAACTTCGGCCTGCACGCCGGCCATATCGAATGCCATGCGGAACCGATCATAGGTCACCTGGAGTGTTTTGGAGGTTTCATTTTCTCCTGTTACATCAATTTTATAGGTAGAAGCGATGTTAATGTCGGAAGACCGGCCCATCACCTCCTGTTTCATCGAGCCATCCAGATCGTAGACGTATGTTTTCCCTTTCTGGAGGTTGAATTGAAGAAGGCGGGTGGCGGCTTTGTCGGTGTTGGTACAGGATACGAAGATCACCAGTAATGCGGTGAGAGCTGTAAGCAATTTTTTCATAGTGTAATTTGCACCAAAATAAGAAATCCCCCCGCATATAATTGATTATTTTCGCGGCACAAAAATTAGTCACTGCGCCAGGTAATCACATTGTTCAAGAAAGACCTGCTGCTGGAGATCCGGCAGCAATACAGTTTTTACGGCATCCTGCTGTATATCTGTTCTACCGTGTTCGTTCTTTTCAATGCGATTGAAGAACCGGAGGCAAAGGTCTGGAATGGGTTGTTCTGGGTCATCCAGTTGTTTATTTGCATCAATGCAGTGGCCAAAAGTTTTTTGCAGGAAAGCAGGGGCCGGATGCTGTATTTCTATTCCATTGCTTCACCTGCTGCGTTCGTGCTGGCGAAGCTGTTGTTCAATTCCCTGCTCATGCTCATCATGAGCGCATTGAGCCTGTTGCTCTTTAGCTTTTTCCTGGGCAATCCAATGGTAAAGCCAGCCTCGTTTATCGGCCTGGTATTGCTGGGTGGCTGGAGTCTTAGCCTGATCTTCACGTTCCTCGCTGCCATCGCAGCCCGTGCGCAGCAGAATGCGGCCATTATGGCGGTGCTGGGTTTCCCGATGATCATCCCCCAGTTGCTGCTGTTGATGAAAATATCAAATGCTGCCTTCAATCCCGTACTGACGATCCATACCACCGATATCCTGCTGCTGGTAGCACTGGATATCATGATCGTGATCCTGGCGGTGATCCTGTTTCCGTTTCTCTGGAAAGACTGAGCTGGGGGCTGGATGCTGGGTACTGGGTACTTGGTACTGGGTACTGGATGCGGGATGCTGGATGCTGGATGCTGGATGCTGGATCGCTGGGTGCTGGGTAGTGGGGG
>JAEZAM010000098.1 GCA_023430465.1 Bacteroidota bacterium
GTCTTACATATACTGTAGTAGGTGGCGCAGACCGGTTCAGCCGCACGCCTGACCTCGTTGCCCGCAACCTTAGCTTCGAAACCTCCATTTTTGAATTCAGCGCCGTTGGCGAATACTATCTCCTTAATCTCTACGAAACAAAATTCAGTCCATACGCCTACGCAGGGCTTGCCGTGTTTCGCTATAATCCCTATGCATATTACAATGGCGAAAAAGTTTACCTCAAACCTCTCAGTACGGAAGGGCAGGGGCTCCCCGGATACACACACGCAAAACCTTACAGTCTTACCCAGTTCGCTATACCCTTCGGAGCCGGTGTGAAATACGCCTTTACCGAAAAATTGCGGCTCGGGTTGGAAGCGAGCTTCCGGAAACTGTTTACCGATTACCTGGATGATGTGAGCACGCGCTATGCGGATCCCGCCGACCTGCTGGCAGCGCGCGGTCAGCAGTCGGTAGACCTTTCCTATCGCGGTGATGAGGTTCCCGGTGGCGAAGTCATTTATCCCGCCAAAGACGCGCAACGTGGCGGTTCAAAATACAAGGACTGGTATTACTTCGCCGGTTTACACCTGACTTACCGCCTGGGCAGCGGAGAGGGTGGCGGACTCTTCGGAGGCGGCAAGGGCCGGAAAGGCGGAACGGCCTGCCCCGTAAATGTATATTGATCCCCGCTAACTTTTCCCGCCCTGCCGTGTTGTACCTTTGCAACATTTACCCAAGGCATGGCATACAAAAATCAACAGGCATTCATAGAAGCGCTGGAAAAAGCTGGTGAACTGGTTCGCATAAGTACCTATGTAAACCCTCATCTTGAGATAGCGGAGATCACCGACCGTATCAGCAAGCAACCCGGCGGGGGCAAAGCATTATTATTTGAAAATACAGGGTACGATTTCCCGGTGCTGATGAATGCATACGGCAGCGAGAAACGTATGTGTATGGCACTTGGCGTGAATCACCTGGATGATGTGGCGCACGAAATCGAACAGCTTTTCAAACTGCTCGCTTCGCCAAAAGAAAGCATACTTGACAAGTTGAAACTTCTCCCGAAGCTCGGGCAATTCGCCTCCTGGATGCCGAAGGTGAGAAAAGGCCGCGGTGAATGCCAGGAAGTGGTAATGGCCACACCTGATATCAGCAAACTACCGGTCATTACCTGCTGGCCTAAGGATGGCGGTCCCTTTGTAACGCTGCCGGTCATTCATACCAAGGACCCGAATACACACAGCCGGAATGTGGGCATGTATCGCATGCAGGTTTTTGGCCCTACGCTA
Organism: Bacteroidota bacterium; assembly: GCA_023430465.1. GTDB lineage: Bacteria > Bacteroidota > Bacteroidia > Chitinophagales > Chitinophagaceae > JAEZAM01. Next base: position 1,278 of record JAEZAM010000098.1, read on the forward strand.
ACCGGTATGCACTGGCACAAGCACAAGGTCTCAGCGAAACATTTCATGGAATACAAAAAGCTGAACAAGCGCATGCCTGTAGCGGTAGCACTTGGGGGTGACCCTGCTTATGCTTATTCTGCCACAGCACCACTGCCGGAAAATGTGGATGAATACATGCTCGCAGGATTTCTTAGGAAAAAGAAAGTAGAACTGGTAAAATGTATAACGCAACCAGATATAGAAGTTCCCGCCGATGCAGATTTTGTGATAGAAGGATATGTTGATCCGGCTGACGAACTGATCTGGGAAGGGCCATTTGGTGATCATACCGGTTACTATTCGCTGCCCGACTGGTATCCACGTTTTCATATCACGGCCATAACACACAAAAAAAATCCGGTATACCCCGCTACGATCGTAGGCATCCCGCCACAGGAAGATGCCTGGTTGGGCAAGGCAACAGAACGGATTTTCCTCGCCCCGATCAAAATGACCATGGTACCCGAGATCATCAACATGGACATGCCCGTGGAGGGTGTGTTTCATAACCTGGTGATCACGCAAATAAATAAGGAATACGCTGGCCAGGGCCAAAAAGTAATGAATGCGATGTGGGGTGCGGGGCAAATGATGTTCAACAAGATCCTGGTGATGGCCGACAAGCCGGTGGACATAACACGCTACAGGGAACTATCGCAATATGTATTTAAAAACCTGAACCCGGCCACAGATATTTATTTTTCACAGGGGCCGATGGATGTCCTCGATCATAGCTGCAGTAAACTTGGCTTTGGTGGCAAGATGTGCATTGACGGCACCGAAAAAACAGCAGAGGAAAAGGACGACCGTTATCAATGGACATCATTAGAACCGGGAGTCATAACAGCGATCACTGAGCTGCTACAAAAAAACCAGGACATCACTTCCTTCAATACCAACTTGCTGCAGGATGGGATTGCCTGCGTGGTTCTGGCTGTCCGGAAAGACCGCAGGGGGCATATCCGGGAGTTGCACAACGTGCTGTGTGCAGACCCTGCTTTCCGTGCCATCAAGATGGTGTTGTACGTTGAGCATACAGTCGATGCGGCCGACCTGGCGACGAGCCTCTGGCGGTTCTGCAACAATCTCGACCCGCGCCGGGATTCCCATCTCTACCAGCACGAGGATGCCAATGGGTCTTTCGCATGTATGGGTTTTGATGGAACAAGAAAAACAAAAGAGCACGACGATTTCCAGCGCGACTGGCCAAATATCATCGTAGCCGATGATGCTACTATTGCATCGGTTGATGAGAAATGGCCCGGTCTTTCGCTGGGAGGGTTTGTGCCGTCACCATCGCTGAAGTTCAAAGGGCAGATGTATGGAGAGGAAGCGGTAGTGGGGTAGGATGCTGGATGGGCTGGATACTGGATGGGCTGGATACTGGATAAAACTTTGCGTCTTTGCTCACTTTGCTCCCGAAGTCTCGTCCCGATCCTTCGGGATTGCGTGCCTGGATGCTGGATGCTTTTTTAATTTTTAATTTCTAATTGAAGAGGACGCCCTGGTCCCTGAGTAGCGCTGAGCGAAGCGAATGCGCGTATCGAAGGGCCCTGAAATCGGCATGTGGGAAGGGATGGACATTTTTTCATTTTTCATTTTTAATTCAAGACACAGAATACAGTAAATTGCCCAAAATGCTTTGGATGAAAAGAATCAGTGCCGCTATGATCCTCAGTCTGCTCACCATGAGCACCTATGCCCAGGTGAAGCAGGAAAAAACGCTTCTCTGGAAAATCAGTGGAAACAAACTGGAGAAGCCTTCCTATCTCTTTGGTACCATCCACATGATCTGCAAGGATGATGCATTGCTCAGCCAGAATCTCAAAAATATCATCAGTGATGCGGATGAGGTGTATTTCGAGGTGGACCTGGACAACATGGTGGAGATGCTCTCCGTGATGGGCAAGATGAAAATGCGGGGCGATACCACGCTTCGTGACCTGCTTTCCGAGAAAGATTATAATACTGTTAAAGAGTATTTCGAGTCCAGGGGCTCCATGCTTCCCTTTTCCATGCTGGAAACATACAAACCTATCATGGCTGCTTCGGTACTGGAGCAAAAATCCTTTCCCTGTGAAACCACGGCCATGATGGAGCAGGTGATCATGCAGGAGGCCAAGCAGCACGGTAAAAAGATCAAGGGTCTTGAATCCATGAGCTACCAGGTTGGCGTGCTCGATGACATTCCCTATAAATTACAGGCAGAGCAGCTCGTAGCTTATATCGAAACCGAGAACAAGGGAGAAGGGGATAATAAACTACTCAATGAGATGATGGAGGCATATAAGTCGCAGGACATCGAGCGGCTGGAAGAGATCATGCTGAAATCGGATGTGGGCGCGGCATCATATTCTGATATCTTATTGTACCGACGCAATCGCAACTGGATTGAGAAGATGAAGGATATTTTACCGGGTCAGTCCTTGCTCTTTGCTGTAGGGGCGGGGCATCTACCCGGAAAAGAGGGTGTGATCAGTTTGCTGCGCAAAGCAGGATACACTGTTACCCCTGTAAAGAATGAAACCGCGAGTGTACGAACGATCTGATAAAAAAAATGCCCGCTCATCGCGGGCATTTTAGATAAGTTGATCTTATTAGAATTTTTCCAGGCCGGAAAAGAAGAAGCTGCCTTCGATCGCTGCATTCTCGTCGCTGTCGCTTCCGTGCACGGCGTTCTCACCAACAGAAGTTGCATACAGTTTACGGATCGTTCCCTCTGCTGCATTTGCCGGGTTAGTAGCGCCGATCAGGTCGCGGAATGCTGTAACCGCATTGTCTTTTTCCAGGATAGCAGCAATGATTGGTCCGCTGCTCATGAATTCCACCAGCTCTCCATAGAAAGGGCGCTCTTTATGTACTGCATAGAACTCACCGGCTTTTTCAGCGGAGAGTTTGGTAAGTTTCAATGCTACGATGCGGTATCCTTCTTTGATGATCCTGTCGAGGATAGCACCGCTATGTCCATTCCTGAAGGCATCAGGCTTGATCATGGTAAATGTTCTGTTGCTCATTGTTTCGTTTGCTTTTGGCCCGCAAAGGTAGTGCAACGGCCGCAATTCGCGGGTTAAGCGGGCAATCTTTTGTATTTACACCCAAGTTTGACCGCCGAAACTTTGTTTTTCCTGATTTTTGAAGGCTATCTTCGCAACCATTTATGAAACCGATAACCGAACTGTTCCCCCTGCTTTCACAACCACAGAAAGTGGTGATCACGATGCATCAGAAACCGGATGCAGATGCCATGGGGTCCTCCCTGGGCCTGGCGGCCTTCCTGAAACAGTTTGGACATTCCGTTACCGTAATATCTCCCACCAATTGGGCAAAGTGGCTCGACTGGATGCCAGGGTGTAATGAGGTGATCGATTATGAAGCTGCACGCGGAAAAGCCGAAGCAATCCTGGATGCAACCGACTGGTTGTTCTGCCTTGATTTTAACATTTTTCACCGGACAAAAAACCTGGCGCCCAAGCTGCAGCAGATCAATTGCACCAAGATACTCATCGACCATCACCGGGAGCCCGACGAGCCATCGTTTGATTACGGTATCAGTGACACATCGAAAAGCTCTACCTGCGAGATGATCTATGATCTCGCGGTGGATTCAGGTCATGAGGACAAGATCAATGAAGCATTCGCGGAGTGCATTTATGCGGGGGTTGTTTCAGATACGGGTTCATTTCGTTTCCCATCGGCAAAGGCCAGCGTGCACAGCCTGGTAGCTGATCTGAAAAGCCGTGGACTTCAACACTCCAAAGTTCACGAAAACCTGTTTGATAATTTCCTGGAAAACAAGATCCGGTTTACAGGTCATGTCCTCGTCAACCGGATGGAGGTGATGTATGAATACAATACGGCACTCATCGCCATCCCCAAATCGGATCTGCTCAAGTTCTATGTGAAGACAGGAGACACGGAAGGCCTCGTCAATTTTCCCCAATCCATCCAGGGCATCAAGCTGGTGGGGTTGGTAATTGACCGGGATGAAGAACGCAAGTGGAGTTTCCGAAGCAAAGGCGATTTCGATTGCAATACATTTGCCCGGAAATACTTTGAGGGTGGCGGACATTATAATGCCTCGGGTGGACGAAGCAGTGATTCGCTGGAGGTAACCGTACAAAAATTCAAACAGGCCATTAAAGAGAACAAATCTTTATTACAATAAAACAACAATGAAAAGAATCATTTATTTCCCGCTGATGCTTGGCGCCGTGCTGATGATTGCTGCTTCGTGCAACAAGGTCGATTACAAAAAAACATCCAGCGGTCTGCTGTACAAGATCGTTTCTAACGGAAAGGACTCCCTCGTGAAGGATGGCCAGTGGCTGAAACTGCATTTCCAGCAGCGCATCAGCCGCTCGAAGGGAAAAGACTCTGTTCTGCAAAGCAGCTATGGAAAAATGCCTGTTTATGCGCAGGTTGCTGAAAACCCGCAAAATAATTACAGCCCCGGAGAAATTTTCAAAATGCTGCGCAAAGGGGACAGTGTTCTCACAGTTGTTATCACGGATTCGCTGCTGAAGAAAGGCCAGTTACAGGAACTCCTGCCATTCATGCGAAAGGGTGACCGAATCACTACCGGCTTCCGTGTTGTAGATGTATTCCGTGACGAAGCGAGCCTGAATGCAGACCGCCAGAAGGAAGAAGAAAAAGACAGGCCCCGCATGATGAAAGAGAGAGAAGAAGCCGAAGCCAGTTCCCGTAAGATGCGCAAGGAAATGCAGGACAAGCAGGTAGCGGAATATGAAAAGTCAGGAGAAGCTGCCAAACAGAATGCAACAATGGAAACATACCTGGCCGGCAAGAACATCAAGGCTGAAAAAGCCGGTACCGGCGTATATATCGTAATGAGCCAGCCAGGAACTGGTGATCTCATCAAGACAGGTCAATACGTGACTGTAAAATATGAAGGAAAATCGCTGCGCACTGATTCAACCTTCGACGCAGGAACCTTTACCCGTGCAGCAAACAGCGCAGAACTGATAGCCGGCATGGATCAGGCGCTATTGAAATTCCGCAAAGGAGGCAAGGGTACCATCTTCATTCCGGGTTACCTGGCTTATGGAGAGAATCCAGATCCAAGATCACCATTCAAACCAAATGAAGCACTTCGTTTTGACATGGAAATCCTGGATGTATCAGATAAGATGCCTGAGCCACAAGGTCCTCCTGGTCAGTAAGGGTTTATTTCCCGGCCATTTTATGGTTGATAAAATATATTATTGCATCTTTACACCGTCCCGTTACAACGGGACGGTCTTTTTTTCAACGGATCGCGCGAATGGCCCCGTTTTTAGTCCAGCATCCGAAAGCGCAAGTACTGTCCCTTTGAATCCTCCACCCGAACCACCGTACTGGCATATATAACGGTATTATCCATTTCAATTGAAGAACCCGTTCATTATGGACAGGCCTGATTTAGGTTACTTTATTAGGAAGAAGGCATCCGTTCGCGGGTGCCTTTGTCTTTCCTGAGTGCTTCCACCAGGGTGATGGCTTCGACTGCTTCCCTGACATCGTGCACGCGAAGGATGCACGCACCTTTCATGAGCGCGATGGTGTTCAATACCGTGGTGCCGTTGCCTGCCTGTTCCGCAGCAATGCCCAATGTTTTATAGATCGTGCCCTTCCTGGAGAGCCCTGCAAGAACAGGTAGTCCCGTTATGCACAACCGGTCAAGTTGATCAAGCAGCTCAAAATTTTGAGCAATCGTTTTTGCAAAACCAAATCCGGGATCTATGATGATATCACCAATACCTGCCGCGCGGCATGCACCGATCTTATTGATAAAAAAATCCAGGACCTCCAGGGTTAAGTTTTCATAAGAGGTATGCTGCTGCATGGTTTGCGGTGTGCCTCTCATGTGCATCAATACGTAAGGAACCTTTTCCTGGCTGACCACATTCCAGAGTGCAGGATCAAAGGCACCTGCCGAAATATCGTTCACGATGGAGGCGCCGGTACGGATGGCATCGGCGGCCACACGGGCAGACCAGGTATCAATAGAGATAATGGCCTCCGGAAAAGCAGCTTTCACCGCCGCTATAGCGGGCACCACGCGATCGGCCTCTTCCGAAGATTCCAGGGCAATACTTCCGGGTCGGCTGCTCTGTCCGCCAATATCCAGTATAGCCGCTCCGTCCTCCAGCATTTTGCCCGCCATATCCACCACAGCGCCGAGGGATTCTTGGCGGCTGCCGGCATAGAACGAGTCGGGCGTAACATTGATGATCCCCATTACCACCGGTCGATCGATCACGAGCAAGCGGCCTTTGCAATTCAGCGTAAACATTCCCCCCTGATTTGTTATTTTTGATTCTAAAGTTAATCAGAGTAAACCAACTGCGCACAGAGAGGTGATTTAATATGAATAATACCGGCGGCCAATACGACAAGGTTGTAGAATCATGCAAGGAGATTTTTGTAAAAAAAACAAAGGACTACGGCACCGCCTGGCGCGTATTGCGGACTATCTCCGTGGTCGACCAGATCTACATCAAAGCACAGCGCATAAGAACCATCCAGGAAAAAAAACAGCAGCGCGTATCAGATGATATCCGAGGTGAATTCATCGGTATCATCAACTATGCAGTGATCGGTCTGATCCAACTGACGATGCCTTCCGATTCACCGGAAGAAATACCTGCAGAAGAGGCCGCGCAGTTATATTCCACTCATATCGCAAGCAGCCGGGCACTGATGGAAGACAAGAATCATGACTATGGCGAAGCGTGGCGCAGCATGAGCCAGGAAAGTTTCACCGATCTAATATTGATGAAGCTGCAGCGCATCCGACAGATATTGGCAAATGATGGCCGCACACTCATCAGCGAAGGCATAGATGCCAATTACCATGATATAATTAATTATGCAGTATTCGCATTGATCCTTTACCCCGGAAACATCAATCCATCTTAAACCAGACTCATGAAAGCACTGCTGCAAATATCCCGGGTGATCGTTGGTTCATTATTCATTTTCTCGGGCCTCATCAAAGCAAACGATCCGCTTGGACTAAGCTATAAGATGCAGGAGTTCCTTGAATTGTGGGGCATGACCCAGTTCAATAACCTGACACTTGTCATGTCAATCATCATGATCGCTTTCGAGATCATTGCAGGTGCTGCGCTGCTGCTGGGCTGGAGGATGAAACTTTTCATCTGGCTGCTGTTGCTGTTAACGCTGTTCTTTACCTTCCTCACGGGCTATGCCTACCTGTCAGGTAAATTCAAAAACTGTGGGTGTTTCGGCGATTGCATTCCGATCACGCCGCTGACCTCTTTCATCAAAGACCTGGTGCTTACCGGGCTGATCCTTATCCTTTTTGCTGGTCGCAGGAAAATAGACCCGCTGATGCAGAAGGGAGCTGGATTGTCGATGATGCTGGTAACGATCGCCAGCTTCGGCATCCAATGGTATACGCTGACGTACCTCCCTGTTTTCGATTGTCTTCCGTATAAAACAGGCAACAATATTCCCGCATTGCAAAAGATCCCGGCCAATGCTGTGCCTGACAGCACGGTTATCACATTTAAATATCTGAAAGCTGGCCAGCCGGTGGAATTCACAGCCGATAAATTTCCCGATGATTTCAATGATTCACTTTACGAATTCAAAGGACGGTATGATAAACTGATCCGTAAAGGAAAAAACAATGAGCCGCCTATCAAAGGTTTTGTGCTGACAGGAAACAGCGGGGCCGACTCTACGGCAGTCGTGTTGAATGATGAGCAGGCCGTGCTGATTTTTTGTGAAAATTTCAATACATCCATAGCAGAGTGGGAGGGAGAACTGAAAGAATTGATGGCGGCGACACGGGAAAAAAATGTTCCGGTATACATTGTAACAGCGCGCCGTGAGGAGGCAATCAATGCGTTCCGGAATGCCGGCTATCCGGAATTGCCCATCTTTACTGCTGATAATACAGCGATCCGAACTGCCGCCCGTACCAATCCCTGCATTTACCTGTTGAACAAAGGAACGATCATAGAAAAGCAAGGGTACCGGCGCTGTCACCTTATCATAAAAAAAATACAGGGCTCAGCCAAACTGCCTGCTGCATCAAAACAACCGTCGAGAGACACAACCAAGGCAGACCCGGCCATGCAGGCCCCGGTTGACGATTCCACTGTAACTAGCCCCGGGTTCCTGGCCTTCAACCTGCGCAGATCATGATGCGGTTCATCATCAGCAAACTATTGTATGGCATCCTTGTCCTGGCGGGGGTGGTCGTGGTAGTGTTTTTCCTCTTCCAGGGATTTGGAGACCCGGCGAGACTGATCATGGGACAGTCGGGTGATGCAGCAACACAGGCCAATATCCGGAAGGAGTTATACCTCGACCAGCCACGATGGAAGCAGTTTGTTCTGTACGTGAATGATGTATCGCCACTCGCAATTCATTCGCGCGAAGAGATAGATGCAAAAAAGCTTAAAGGATTTTTTATTGGGGGAGAGCAAAAGCTCGCGATCAAACTCCCGTATCTCCGGAAGTCATATCAGAGCAAACGGGAGGTCGGCAGTATCCTGATGCAGGCGCTACCGGGTACATTACTACTCGCATTCGCTGCGATGCTGATAGCTGTTTGTATTGGCATCCCGCTCGGTGTTATAGCGGCGGTGCGACAAAATACCTGGTTGGATACAAGCGCTATTTTTTCCAGCATTATCGGCATCTCCGCGCCTTCATTTTTCATGGGTATCATCATCGCTTATCTTTTCGGGTTTGTACTGACTGATTGGACAGGCCTTCATATCTCCGGAAGCTGGTTTGATGTGGATGCTGTCACCGGCGAGAGAAGACTGACCCTGCATAATCTTATCCTGCCTGCGATCACACTCGGGATCCGGCCTTTGGCCATCATCACGCAACTTACCCGGAGCGCAATGCTGGATGTACTCGATCAGGATTATATCCGGACAGCATATGCAAAAGGGTTGAGCCGCTCACGTGTCATCTGGCGGCATGGTTTAAGAAATGCGCTGAACCCTGTCATTACGGCCATCACGGGCTGGTTCGCAGAGTTGCTGGCAGGCGCCTTCTTTGTGGAATACATTTTTGGCTGGCATGGGATCGGGAAGATCACGGTGGATGCATTGGAAAAGCTCGACTACCCGGTGGTAATGGGCTCTGTGCTGGTGTCGGCATGTTTCTTTGTGCTGATCAACCTGCTGGCTGATATCCTGTATGGAGTAGTGGATCCGCGGGTGCGGATGCGCTGATCACTGGATCATCACTTCGCGGATTACCTGCTGGCCGAGCGCCTCATTCACCCGCTGCATAATTTTTTCTTTCTGATAACGGAGTTCCTGCTTCAATGGCGCCACTTGCGTCGTGATCACAAGCCTGTCGCCAAAGATTTGAAGTTTATCCGTGTACCGCGCAACAGTTTTTCCCATAATCGATTCCCAGATATCCTCGATCTGCATTGCCTGGATATCGCCTTTGATCCTGCTTTGGTTGAGGAAATGTTTGATCGCATCACCAAGGGAAAGTTCCGCCATGCAGCGAAGGTAACGAAAGTCAGCTTGTTGAGGTTAAGGTTGAGGTTGAGGTTAAGGTAGAGGTTAGCCGACAAGGGCTTCAGCCCGCCAGTCGGCAAATCTGAATAGCCCGGACTTCAGTCCGGGGGCAGTGGAGGTTAAGGTTTACCTTTTTGAATTTTTCATTTCGAATTCACCCTTTCACTCATAGCCTCACCATCTCAAACTCCACACCCAGTTTTTCCAACTGCTCCCGCAGCCTGTTCTCATTTGTATCTGTAATAAACACCTGCCCATCATTCTCCACGCATACGGTTCTTAGCAGGTTACTGATCCTGTCCTCGTCAAGTTTTTCAAACACATCATCCAGCATCAGTAGGGGAGAGAAGCTTTTATTTTTCCGCAATACATCCATCTCGGCCAGTTTAAGCGCAAACAACAAACTCTTGCGTTGTCCCTGAGAAGCAATGCTTTTGAATGCCTGGCGGCCAAACATGATTTCTATATCATCCCGATGAATACCGGCGGTGGTACGCTGCACATGAATATCCTTCTGCCGCGTGGACTGAAGGAGCTCCGCAAACCCGGTTGACAGCAATTCACTTTCATACACCAAACTTACATCCTCGGCCTGTTGCGCGATCTGGGCATACAGGTGACGGGCAGCGGGGAGATAAGCTACAAGGAACTCTTTCCTTGTATTAAAAATATATTCTCCGGGTTGTACAAGCTGTTCATCGAGTACATCTAGCAGCGAATAATTCCGCGACCCTGTTTCCGCAAATGCCTTCAACAAAGAATTTCGTTGCTGCAATATGCGGGTATAGTTGATCAGATGACGAAGATATTCCGGGTCCAGTTGGGACAATAATGCATCGATGAATTTCCGGCGTTCTTCGCTGGGGCCGGTGATCAGTTCTGCATCATCCGGGGCGATCACGACGCAAGGATAGCGGCCGATGTGCTGGGAGAACCGGTCGTAAGCCTGCTCATTTACCAGGAACTCTTTTTTCCCGTTTTCCCGAAGCACACAAACCACTTTCTCAGTTGAACCCTGGTAATCCACCATGGCTTCCAGCCGAAACCCGTTGGTTCCCTGCTGCACATTGTTGCTGTCCTGGCGGGTGAAATAGCTTTTGGTGAAACAGAGATAGTGGATCGCGTCGAGGAGATTTGTTTTACCAACTCCGTTATTTCCGCAAATCCCCACGATGCGGGCATCGAAGGTAAAGGAGCGGTTGGAGTAGTTCTTGAACTGGAGAAGGGAAATTGCACGAACGCGAAGCATGTTGTGCAAGATAAATCTTTGTTGAATGACTGCCACCGTTATCCACAGGCCCGGCCGGAGATTCCCACAGTGGGTGACGTTGAATATTCCCATTGAAACCGCTGAAAACGACGATTTTCCACCATAAAACCCTGAATTGGAGGGCGGGTAGCTCTTGAGCGGATTTTTGCCCGGTTTCCCTTATTTTTGCTTCCCGTTAAAAAGGGGCAAACCCATTAAAATTTATTGCCGGTGGCTACCAAATTTTCCAAAGAAACCTACCTGTACTGGTACGAGCTGATGCAGTTGATCCGCCAGTTCGAACTGATGGCCGAAGAGAAATATAAAATGGAGGGTAAGATCCGCGGGTTCTTCCACGCTTACATCGGACAGGAAGCAATCGCCGCCGGTTGTATGACCGCCACAAAACCAGAGGATCTTTTCATCACCGCTTACCGCGACCACGGCCTGGCTATTGCCAAAGGTGTATCGGTCGACAGTTGCATGGCTGAGCTTTATGGAAAGGCGACCGGTTGTGCCAAAGGAAAGGGTGGCAGCATGCACTTTTTTGGCAAAAAGGAGAATTTCTACGGTGGACACGGGATTGTAGGCGCACAGATCGGTACAGGAGCCGGGCTGGCATTTGCTGAAAAATACCGCGGGTCAGACAATGTCGTCCTTTGCTATTTCGGCGATGGCGCTGCGCGTCAGGGTATACTGCATGAGACATTCAACCTCGCTATGCTGTGGAAACTCCCCGTGATCTTTATTTGCGAGAACAACAACTACGCGATGGGCACTTCGGTAGAGCGTACTTCCAACGTAGTGGATATCTATAAACTTGCTGACGCCTATGAAATGCCGTCAGACGTAATCGATGGGATGCATCCAGAAACAGTTCATGATGGTGTAGCCCGGGCGGTGAAAAGAGCAAGAGAAGGCGACGGCCCGACACTACTCGAGATAAAAACCTATCGGTATAAGGGACACTCGATCAGCGACCCGCAGAAATATCGCACCAAAGAAGAAGTGGACGAATATCGCGGCAAAGACCCAATCGTACTGGTGAAAAAAATGATCCTCGAAAACAACTTCGCTACTGAAGAATATCTTGCAGGTATCGACAAACGCGTGGATGACATCGTAAATCAATCCGTGAAATTCGCTGAAGAAAGCCCCTGGCCGGACGACAGTGAAGTTCTCAAGGATGTATACGTAGATCAGAACTATCCTTTCATCACCGACTAACAGGCTTCGTACATTCAATAAATAATAATACAAGTAGAAAATGGCTGAAAGTAATCAAGTGCAGGAAACAGGGAAAGTAACTGCACCGAGCACCCCGACATCAGTAAACGCCCAGGATTTCTGGATGAAGAACAGGAAGGTGATCATCGGCGTGGGGGCAGTGCTCATCCTTGCCGTTGCCGGATTTTTTGCATACCAGACTTACGTGAAAAAGCCGAAAGAAGAACGTGCTGCTGACGCTATGTTCAAGGCTGAAGAATATTATCGCATGGATTCCGCCCGCCTCGCACTCAATGGCGATGGCCAGCACATGGGCTTCCTGAAAGTGATTGACAATTACGGCGGCACAGAAGCAGGCAACCTCGCAAAATTCTATGCAGGTATCTGCTACATCAAACTGGACGATAACGCGAACGCGGTAAAATACCTGAAAGATTTCAGCACCGATGCCAAACAAATCCAGCAACGCGCTTACAAACTGCTCGGAGACGCCTATGCTGACCAGGGAAACGGAAAAGAAGCAGTGAACTATTACAAGAAAGCTGCTACTCATTTCAAAGAAGACCTGCAGAACTCAGGCGAAGCACTGTTCCATGCGGCCTATGCAGCACATAAACTGCTGAACGACCAAAAACAGGCCATCGAACTTTACAAAGAACTGAAAGAAAAATATCCCAACTCATTTGGTGGACAGGCTGATCTTTACCTGGCCCAGTTAGGCGTATACAATGTAAACTGATCATGGCTGATATCGCTAACAGCAAATTACTCGAGATCAATACAGGCATCCCCAATACCGAGGATGCCTGTATCGTTCTGGTGAAGACGGAATGGAACGCTGCCGTGGTTGATGAACTGGAAAAAGGCTGTCAACGGATACTCACGGCTCACAAAGTGAAAAAGATTGTCACCATCGTGGTGCCCGGCGCGTTTGAAGTACCATTTGCCATTCGTTCCTACTGGCAGGAAACGGGCATCCAGGACAGGCCACAGGCATTCATTGCACTCGCCTGTGTAATACGCGGCGATACTCCCCACTTTGATTATGTGTGTCAGGGAATCACCGACGGCATAGTCTTGCTCAATAAGGACCTGCCCGTACCAACTGTAT
>JAEZAM010000127.1 GCA_023430465.1 Bacteroidota bacterium
TGTCAATATTGTCCATATCGGCGACTCTCATATCCAGGCTGATTTTCTTTCAGGGGTACTTCGAAAAAATTTACAGGCTTTCGCTGGCAATGCCGGGCGGGGGTTGGTATTTCCCTACCAGCTCGCACAGTCGAATGCGCCGTCAGATATCCTTTCCAGCTCCACCGTACGCTGGGATTATAATCGCATTGCCAAGCCGCCTTCACCGGTAAGTTGTGGCATATCAGGATTCGGGTTAAGAACCACCACCGGTGAAGCGGTGATAAATATAACCCTGCGGCAGGCAGATGGCATTCAACTTTTCAATAAGATCAGGCTGTTCACCGATGCCGACTCCACTGTTCAATGGTTTACGGGTGATGATGAGCTGCCTGTTGCCGTATCAACCGACACAACGGTCATGTTCCCGGTTACAGCTTCATCAGTGAGGTTATTGAAGAAAGGCGGACCTGCGGGGTTTCATGGCATCTCACTTGAACTGGACACCAGTGGTATCGTTTATCACACCATCGGGGTAAACGGTGCACGTTATGATCAGTACAATGATGCTGATCTGTTCTGGGAGCAATTGCCGGCGCTGAATGCGGACCTGTACATTGTTTCCCTGGGAACGAATGAAGCCCAGGCCGCCGCATTTTCCCCTTCTGCTTTTATCACTGAGGTGGAAACGATGATCCGCAAGCTTAAAATGGTTTCACCTCATGCGGCGATCCTGATCACCTCCGCTCCGGACTCCTATAAAGCAAGAAGATCGAATGCCGTGCTGCGGCAATTGAACGAGACGCTTCGCAAATACTGTACGGATCAGTCGATCCCGTTGTGGGATCTCTACAGGATCAGCAACGGTTTTGGCTCAGCATATAACTGGTCTCGCAGGGGGCTGATGAGCCGCGACCGTGTTCATTTCACTGCCGAAGGCTACCGCTTGCAGGGGACGCTGTTGTACAGCGCCCTTGCAAAGGGTTATAATGATTATATCCGCGTATTCGCTACTGATCAGAAGGGCAGGTCTTCGTCACTGCTTGTAAAGGATGTACCATGAACATCATCGGATGAGGCAGGAGCTCCGCTGCCAGCGGGCTCAACTTTCCAGGCTTTTACATCCGTATACCAGCGCCCGTTATATTCACGGCTTTCTACGTCAAAAGAAATATTGAGTGTAGCCCCGGGCTGTAAGATGGATGGATTGACCTTATCACCCCATATGGATATACAAACCTTCTTCGGATATTGCCCATCTGTTTCAACAATGATATCCTGTTTTTTCCATTCTCCGTTCTTCCCTGATCCTGTCTGAAGCGGCAATAGCTGAACCAGCCGTGCTGTTAACTGCATGATAGTTGTTTTTAAACGACAAATTTACGAAGCCGGATGGTATGCCTGCTGCGCAAACTATACACACCAGTTTTCCCTACCGAAGTTTGTTGACGGTTATTTGAGCGGATAATTTGAAAATGCAGAACAGGTGATGGGCTTCATGCAAAAGGAAAAAGTTCAGCCACTGAAGCAAAGTGAAATCGCCGTAAGTTGGGTGTGTGCCCCTCTTGACGAGGTCAGTTTCCGGAAATGAAAGTACGCCTGCAGCAAGCTCTTTCCGTAGCGTTATCAGGTTCTGGATCACTTCCCGGCTGGAGGAGCTGCAATGATCATGAAAAAGCGGATCCGCTTCTGCGCTGTATTTTTCAAACACAGGGTTATTGCCGTCCAGTATTTGCTTTACGCGATTGATAAAGGTGTGCTGATAAGTTTCAAGGTGGACGATCTGCTCAAAAATGGACCACTTGCCGGGCTGTATATGGAGGCGGATCTCTTCGTCAGACAGGCCGTCGATCAGGTCGAGCAGCGACTTGTGCTGGTATTGCAGCCGGGTGGAGACTGAGGATGGTAATTGCATATGGTGGTGGTTGTATTAATCATTGCTCCATACTTTGGTGCCTTCTGAGCAGTTGGCACAGATATCAATATTTTTCCTTCCCTTCAAAATGCTCGTCCTGAACCTTGTGTACTCTCCGTTCTTCCAGATCTCACGGAATGATCGCTGTCGCAGATCACCAAGGCGGTGTTGGGCATCCTTGTCGAAGCAACAGGGTGCTACCAGTCCGTCCCAGGTGATAACGGGGTCATGCCAAAGTCGCCAGCAGTGATTGGAGAGCTTACCCTTGAAGACGTTGCCATTGCTGGTTTTCTTATAGCGGCTGAATTTATCGATAGATGGGATGAGTTGGTTGGGGTCATTCTCGAAATCATAGACCTGTGCGGTTTTAAACCAGACATCATCCACTCCGATCTCTTTTGCCAGTGCCTTTACATCTTCGATCTGGTGTTCATTGGGTTTCACCACCAGAAACTGGAATACGACGAATGGTGTTTTGCTCTTGAGTTCTTTTTTCCATTTCACAATATTCCTGGCTCCTTCGAGGACCTTGCTCAATTGCCCGCCGACCCTGTACTGTTCATACACTTCCTGTGTTGTACCATCAATGGAGATGATGAGGCGGTCCAGGCCGCTTTCGATGGTGCGGCGCGAATTCTCATCGGTGAGGTAGTGCGCGTTGGTTGAGGTAGCAGTATAGATCTTTTTATCCGAGGCATATTTTACCATATCCAGGAAAGAGGGATTGAGATAGGGTTCGCCCTGGAAATAGAAAACGAGGTATAGGAGTTCTTTGTGTAGTTCATCGATCGTGCTGCTGAAAAAATCTTTTTTCAGCATCCCGGTAGGCCGGGTGAATGCGCGGAGTCCACTGGGGCATTCAGGGCAACGAAGATTGCAGAAATTGGTCGGCTCAAATGAGATCGAAACCGGGTAGCCCCACTGGATCGGCCGCTTCGTCCATTTACTCAGGTAAAAACTGGACAACACTTTGATGCCGTTCCATGCCCGGCGGAAGCTGAGCTTGGACAGTAGATTAAGTGTATCGTTGCGGTTCAGGCGGGACATATCTGTAAAGGTACTGAAAAGATGCCCGGTGACATCAGCAAGGCATGGTCAGTTATGGACACAAAAAAGCCCAACTTTTTTGAAATTGGGTTTTTTGTAATCATCCATCCTTGTGTGTCCAATCAGCCGTTTAATATTTTTGATCGTTGAACGTATCCTGCACCCGGGTGATAGATGAAGAGGCAGGTGCCGTTCTTGATAGTATTTATAATATGAGCGCTTTCATCTGCGGGTACAGCGGGGCATCCAAAACTTCTTCCCATCCTGTCCGATTTGCGGAGCCATTCCTCCTCGATATAATCTGCACCGTGCACGACGATATTTCTTTGCAATGCCTTGTCATTTATTCCCGGCTCCTGGCCCATCATTCGTAACGAGAGGCCATGAGCACCCTGGTAGGTCTGGCTGGTGACGTAAAAACCAAGACTGCTCTGCAGCGATTCAGGCTTATTGGAGAACCTGGTGGCAAACTCGCCACCTGAATTGCGGCCGTGCGCCACATACGTTTGCAGGAATAACGCCTGGTTGTCCAGGTCCACGATATACATTCTTTTGTTACCGGACGATTGGGAGAAATCACAGATGCTGATGATACCAGTCCGCGTGATGCGGTTATTTGCCAGCAGGCGATTATACCCTTTCAACGCAAGTGAAAATGCATCGAATGAAAGTCCTTTTTCCTCCAGTGATAATTTTTGATAAAGTGAAAGCGCGGGATCGGCTGGCACATTCGCTGCTTTTTTAACCGCTGCCGGGCTTATAGCCGGCATGGGCCGGAAGGAGAAGCTCAGCCATGCGAATAGCAGGCAATACACGGATAATGGAATAGTTTTCAGGGTCGTACGGTTTTTCAAAATCACAAACGCTAACGGGAGCTAAAATAGTATCGTGATTATGCAATTGCAAGGAATAAACCCGAGATTCTTTGCGATGCGCGCACATTTACGCGGATAAAAAAAATTACCCGAGTGGAGTTTTACTATGAATAAGTGTAATAGTGTAGGAGTTGTTATTATAAGTACTATGATGAAATAGCCCCGTTTATCATACTACCACCTTTTTCCATTTACCTTTTTTGAAAATGAGGAATGATGCAATGGTGATGAGTATCTCTGCAACCGGCACGGCTATGAAAACCCCTGTGGGCCCCAGGTTATAGACTGTTGAAAGCACGTAGGCAAAGGGAATCTGGAATAGCCAGAAGCCGCAAAGGTTGATCCATGTCGGCGTCCAGGTATCGCCTGCTCCATTGAAGGCATTGATCAGTACCATGCCTACTCCATAAAAGATAAACCCGCTGCTGATGATCCATGCCGCCTGGACAGCATGAGTTTGTACGCCGGCATCTGTAGTAAACAGGGAGACAATAAAATCACCTCCTGCAACAAAGATGATCGTTACCAGGAGCATATAAAGCATGTTATATTTCATTGTCTTCATTACCGAATCTTCAGCGCGCTGCAACTCTTTTGCGCCAAGGTTTTGTCCCACCAACGTCGCCGCAGCATTGCTCAAACCCCATGCAGGCAGGAGGAAGAACATCATTAGTCGCAGTGCCGTCTGGTAACCGGCGGAGCTTTTATCATCACCCGTTGTGGCGACTAGTTTGGCCAAAAAGATCCAGCTACATGAGGCGATAACAAACTGCAGGATGCCAGGTGCCGCTACTTTTACCAGTGATTTGATCAGGGAAAAATCCGGTGACCAGTGTGCCACTTTCATTTTCAACTGCCCTTTTCCATTGTATAAATGATACAATTGGTAGATGACGCCTATTCCCCTGCCGATGGTCGTAGCCATTGCTGCACCCTGGAGACCAAAAGCGGGAACGGGTCCCCAGCCATTGATGAATAAGGGGCAGAGGATGATGTTGCAAAGGTTGGCGAGCGCAAGGCTCTTCATGGCGATAGCTGCATTGCCCGCACCGCGGAAAATACCGTTGATCAGGAATAGTAGCATGATCACGATACTGCCGCCCATCATGATCTGAACGAATGATTTCCCTTCCATCGCTACCTGTTCGGAAGCACCCATCAGCAAGAGGATCTTTTTTGCGTAGATCATGCCTGCGATGCTGATAATGATAGTCACTGCTATCGCAACGATAAGGGCCTGCGCGCCTGCGCGTGCAGCGGCTTCCGGATTCTTTTCACCAATTCTTCGTGCTACAACCGCTGTTGCAGCCATGCTCATGCCGATGGCCAGTGAGTAGATAATGGTAAGGACCGATTCCGTTAGACCCACGGTTTGCAAGGCATGGCTGCTATTCTCGAGGTGGCCGACGAAATAAAGGTCCACGAGCGCAAATACCGACTCCATCACCATCTCGAGCATCATGGGAATGGCCAGCATGAATACTGCGCGGCGTATGCTCCCTTGCGTGTAATCCATTTCATCGCCACGGAGAGCTTGTTTTATTAGCAGAAATATAGAGGCAGCCTTATATGAAGTGCCGGGTTGTTGAGACATAAGAAAGGTTTAATAATAGATAAGCAGGAACAGCAGGTAGATCTGCTACATAATCAGGGGCCGGGGAGGTGCGTCAAAGAATTTCCATAAAACAAAAATGAGGCAACAAATATAGGAAAATACTCATCCGGAAACGGTTCGATTGATAAGCGGCGAAATGAAACTGATCTGCCAAACGACCGTGAAGACTGCGGGTACCCCGGGATTTTCAATAAGTGTATCTGCTTAAAACGTTGGTATTTAGGTAATTTTCTGACAGCTAATGGGTCCATTCTTTGTTGACCTACAGTTTTTTACCTACTTTAAAACCCCGGTTGAAGCGAGCGTGCATGAAGAGAGGTTCACTGATACAAAAGTTCAAATATCTCCTGGAAGACAGTTGGCAGAAAAATGGATGAAGAGCAAGTTGCATTAATTTATGTCATTACCACCCAATCTCGCACTGCATCACCGGCTTATCCGGCTTTCCCGCATACTTAGCGGGGTGGTATTTGCTATAGGCGCGCTGGTTTTCCTGGGCTGGCTGTTAAACATAGAGGCGCTTACGCGCTTAGCTCTTTCACCCAGCCCAATGAATCCCACTACTGCATTCACGATGGTCTGCAGTGGTCTTTCTCTGTACCTCCTTCACAGATCGCGCCCAAAGTTCGCCATCGCTGCGGGTCACGTCCTGGCAGCAGTTGTCCTCGTCATCGGAGCGATAAAGCTCCTCGGTCTTGTAATACCGGAAGCCATGTCCATTGACACCTTCATCCTTTCGGGTAAGATCACAGATGATGGTGTTGTCAACCACCCGCATCGCATGTCGTTGAACACGGCCTCGGGTTTTGTGTTGACAGGCTTAGCCTTATTGCTCCTGAGAAGCCGTACAAACTTGGCCGTTCTTCCGTTCCAGGTACCGGCCCTGGCGCTGAACCTGGTCAGCCTATTTTCACTTTTAAGCTATCTCTATCGCTCGCGCGGGTTCTTTACTTATGGTGTGGACGTTCAGATAGCCACACATACTGCCGCCAGCTTTTTTCTTTTGTCCCTGGCGCTGTTATTCGCGCGGCCGGCCGATGGCATGGTGCGTCAATTGACAAGCAGGTACAGCGGCAGTATGATCGCGAAGATCCTGCTGCCCTGTGCGATCATCGTTCCCGCCGCCCTCGGTTTTCTCCGGCTCTGGGGATTCTGGGAGGGGCTATATGACAATGAGTTTGGTGTTACACTATATGCATGTACAACTATCATTTCACTGCTGGCTGTTGTATTCTACCTCAGCTATGTAATCAATAAACGTGATGAGCGCGAAGAGCTCGCTGCCCAGCAATTGCGGGAGCGGGATAGTCTTGTTCAGCAAATGTTTGAAAATGCCCCTGATGCCGTTATCGTGATCGACAGCGCCGGCAACGTCCGGCAGTGGAATTCACAAGCGACAGAATTGTTTGGCTGGACCCCCGACGAAATGCGCGGCAGGCCATTATCTGAGACCATCATACCCGAAGCTTTTCGCGGCGCACATACCAAAGGACTGCATACCTATCTTCTGACCGGTGAATCAAAAATAATCGGAAAAGCTGTTGATCTGTGGGCAGTGACAAAAGATAAGCGATCCGTAGATGTATCGTTACGCATTTCACCTATGGTGATCAATGGCGATAGGTACTTTGTTGGGTTCATCAGGGATATCACTGACCGGAAAAAGATCGAGAACAGGTTGAAATCATTCAACGAAGAATTGTCCATACAGGTAGAGGATAAGACGCGGGAGCTTAAAGAGATATTTGCACGGATAACGGATGGCTTCATCGCACTGGACAAAGACTTCAATTATATCTACGTCAATGATAAAGCCGGCGAGCTGACACGACGTGATCCGAAGGAACTGATCGGGAGGAATGTCTGGGACGTGTTTCCACAAGCTGTGGGGTCGGCTACCTACAATGCGATGATCGAGGCCATGCGAACACAGCAACCTGCCAATAACACCGACTACTATGAACCGCTGGATCTGTGGCAGGAGAACGATATCTATCCATCACCAAACGGGATATCAATGTTCATCCGCGATGTCACCTTCAAGAAACGGGCAGAGCGGGAGGTAGAGCGGGTGAGAAGCATGGCAGAAAAACTTGTCAACAGCTTGCCAGGCGTTTTTTATTTCTATGATTCAGAGGGTAATTTCCTGCGCTGGAATAAGCAATTCGAAGAGGTGACGGGATATACACCGGAGGAAATAGCCGAAATGCACCCTTCCGATTTCTTTGACGAGAGTGAAAAAGCATATATGCAGGAAAGGATTGCCGCCGTGTTTGAGAATGGTGAAGGAGATGCCGAAGCCTCCCTGGTATCAAAGACCGGAAAGCCAACACTCTACTATTTCAGGGCTGTGCTGATCGACTTTGATGGAAAACCCTGCCTGCTTGGAACAGGTATCGATATCACGGAGCGGAGAAAGGCAGAGGAAAAATTAAAGGCTTCCGAGCAAAAATATAAACTGCTGTTTGAAAGCAATCCGCTTGCCATGTGGATGCTAAGCTTGCCCGGCTATGATGTGGTGGAGGTCAACCTGGCGGCCATAAGGCAGTATGGCTATACCAGGGAAGAGTTTATGGCTCTCGATATTTTCACCTTACGCCCGGAAGAGGACATCAATGTTCTGAAAGCGAGAACTGTGCGTAGTTTCAGGGGGATTTACAATGCTGGCATATGGCGCCATACCAAGAAGAACGGAGACCTCATTTACGTCAATATCGTTACCCACGATATTTATTATGAAGGCCGACCTACCCGGCTCGTGCTGGCCAATGAAGTAACGGAACAATATCTGGCGGAGGAAAAATTAAAAGCTTCGTACGAATCTATCCGAAGCCTGACGGAGCATCTGCAAAATATCAGGGAAGAGGAACGGCTGCACATCGCGCGTGAAATCCATGATGAGCTGGGCCAGTTGCTGACAGTATTAAAAATGGATGTGGCATGGCTCAACAAGAAAATCAATCCTGAGCCGGGGCCGGTGTATGACAAATTGAAAGACCTGCTCGCACTGATCGATACAACCGTGAAAACGGTAAGGCGCATAGCATCAGAACTACGGCCGAGCCTGTTGGATGACCTGGGGCTGGAAGCGGCAATGGAGTGGCACCTTGAAGAGTTTGAACGCCGGTCCGGGATCGAGCAGCATCTCACTATTGAAGATGAAACGGCTGCGACCTTACCGGACAGCCTCAAAATCGGCTTGTTTCGTATACTCCAGGAGTCATTGACGAATGTAGCGAGGCATTCCGGCGCGAAAAGTGTACATGTAAACCTGCATCAAGCGGATAAAAAGTTAATTTTAACCATAACTGACGACGGTAGTGGTTTTGACCCTGAACAGGCAAACAAGAAGACGCTCGGCCTTCTCGGTATGAAAGAGCGGACACTTGTAATGGGAGGGGAATATAGCATTACCGGCGAGCCGGGGACCGGCACCACCGTACGCGTAGAAGTGCCGATTCCTGCAACTGAATCTGAAAACGAATAAATATGCTGCGAATCCTGATAGCAGATGATCACGCGATCGTAAGAAAAGGCCTTAAACAATTGCTCCTGGAGGAGTATCCGTCCGCAGTGATCGGCGAAGCCCCCGATGCCGAAGGGCTGTTGAATGAGGTCATCCGGAATGAATGGAACCTGGTTATCTGTGACATGAACATGCCCGGCCGGAGCGGACTGGATGCACTCAGCCAGATCAAACAGGTGGCACCACAGTTGCCGGTGCTTATCATGAGCATGTACCCCGAAGACCAGTACGCTCTCCGGGTTCTGAAAGCCGGGGCCTCGGGCTACCTCGGAAAAGAAACGATCCATGATGACATCATCAAGGCGGTGCAGACAGTCCAGCTCGGGAAAAAATTTATTACCCCAACGGTTGCTGAAAAGCTGGCTGATGCCTTCCGGGATGATACCAATGGTCAGCCCCACGAGAACCTTTCTGATCGCGAGTTCGATGTATTCAAGTTGCTATCCACCGGGAAATCGGTGTCAGAGATCGCAGCCCAGCTTTCCCTGAGTACGACTACAGTCAGTACGTACCGGGCGAGGGTGATGGAGAAAATGAGCCTGAAATCCAACGCGGAATTAACACGTTACGCCTTGGAGAAAAAGATTATATAATTGTAGTAGATGAACTACATCAAGTTTACACCACCTCCTACAAATACGGGATTTTCACAGGGGTAATTTGCAGATGAAAATTTCCCGCGGAGCGGGGCTAACCCCTTGACTATGTACAGGATTCTGATTGCTGACGACCATCCAGTGGTTCGGGAGGGACTGAAGATGATACTGTCTGATGAATTCCCGGGTGCGCATATCGAAGAAGCTGAGGAAACTCAGGGCCTCGTCGATAAAGCATTGGGCGATACATGGGATATTGTCATCAGTGACCTGGCCATGCCTGGCGGTGGCGGGTTGGAGGCATTGAAAGAAATAAAAAAGAACAAGCGAGAGTTACCGGTCATCATTGTAAGCACTTACCCTCCCGAACAGTACGCAACCCGCGTAATGAAAGCCGGGGCTGCTGCGTACGTGAGCAAAGACGAACTGCCTGGAGCACTGTTAGTTGCCGTCCGTGCAGCAACAAATAAATAAAACGATTAAGCAGAAATAAAACTGCTTACATTTACATCGAACCTATCCTTCATCACCTTCGGACCTTTTTGTAGTAAGCGAGCTACAACGTCGCGATAAATTTGCATACAAAAGATTGAGGGTGATCACTATTCCTGAAAATTTACTGATGTACTTACTTTGCCGGCATGAGCCAGGCATTTAGATTATTGATTGTCGATGACAACCAGGGATTTGTAGACCGGATGGCCGGCATGCTGCTCCCATTGCAACATGTAACTGTTCAGTCCGCCGGATCCTATGCAGAAGCAATAGGGAAGTTAGTGAAAGAAGAGCCGGATATGGTGCTGCTTGATATCAGCCTCCCTGATAGAAATGGCATCAGTCTGCTGAAAAAAATAAAAGAGTTGGGTCATGAGTCCGAGGTCGTCATGATCTCCAATTCATCAAGCCAGTTTTATCGGGACAAGTGCAGGCAACTGGGTGCACGCGCGTTTCTCGACAAAACAGGAGAATTCGAACGGGTGCCGCAGTTGATTGCCGAAAGCGGTTTACGTCCAGCCAGAAAACTGGCGGTAAACCAGACCAAACCATACTATGAAGAAAACCTGGGAGAAGATAAGATCGGTTATCAAACAAACGGGCGGTCACCCCGACCGTTACCTTTCTGTAATTGATGAAACTGGCCACATTGCTCATGCGAACGCGCGCATGGTTCGCAATCTTGAATTAAGAAAAGACGATCCCGGGCGTCAGAATTTCTTCAACCTTCTTCACCCGCTCCATCTCGAGAGCTTTCGTAATCTCGTTGTAAGCGCAGCCGCCGGTTCTGCAACACCTCCCATCGAATTATATGTCCGCAATGGTCACTACCATCCGATGAAGTGGGAGGTAAAATGTGTTTCAGAAAACGGGCAGTCTCCTAAAAAATTTCTCTGTGTCGGCCATTCCATCATCGACGAGGACCGGATTCACCGGTTCAATCAATTGGTGCGTAATAACAGTGTAATGCTGGTGGAAGGCCTGAACGGTCTCTTTTTGCATGATACCTACGGTGAACTGATTGCGGCAAACCAGAAAGCCGCATCCATCTACAATATTTCCCTGGAAACCCTGTATCAGCTTAAAGGCATACCCAGGTTATGGGACGAGGAGTGGAACATCAGGAATATACGGGGCCAGCAGGTGATGTTTGCTCAATCACCTATTCATCTTGCTGCTGCAACAGGCCAACCGCAGGAACAAACCCTGGTAGTAACTGTGCCGGGCGATGAAATGCGGTGGATACGTTTCTATTCGCAGCCGTTTGTTGACCAGCAAAACGATGACCAACTATCGGTGCTGACAAATATCGTGGATGTAACGAGAGAAGAAAAGCTCAGCCGTGATCTCCAGCAAAAAGATCAACTGATCGGATCCTTCATACAGGAAAGTCCCCTACTTGCCTGGGTCATAGATGAAGATGCAAACCTGCATTTTGCCAGCCGTGCCTTTTACCGGCATTTCCGGCTGGATGAGACCGCCTGCCGTGGGAAAAAGGTGACGGATATAATACCGGAAGCCGTGCTTTCTGTGGTTTACGACAAACATGTAGAGGTGTTGGAAACCGCGAAAGCCCTGCAAACAACGGAAAAAGTAAAATGGGCCGATGGCTCGACGTTCATTTCTTATGTCAATATATTTCCACTCGGTGAGGCCAATGGCAAGCGGCTCGTAGGCGGGTCCGCCTTTAATCTGCCTGACAAGAGCAAGCTGGAAAAAGAACTGCACGAAGTGCAGGAGCGCCTGCTTACGCTGAGCCGGGCTACTTCTGATGCAATTTGGGAATGGGATATGCAGAGCGGGCAGATATTCCGGAATGAGACATTGATGGAAATGATCGGGTACCAGCTCGATAATTCCCGCGGGCTTTCGTGGTGGCTGCGGAGGATTCACCCCGACGATCGCAACCGGGTAGCGGACAAAGTGAAAGAAGCAACAGACCTCCTCCAGCAATCCTGGCAGGATGAATACCGTTTCAAATGTGCTGACGGAAGTTATAAAGATGTACAGGACCGGGGCTTCGTTGTTTATGAAAACGGATTACCGGTAAAGATGATCGGCTCACTGCAGGATGTGTCGACCTTGAAGAAACTCCAGACAGAACTGGCAGATGAGCGGCTGCAACGTCAGAAAGAAATCGCTGAAACCATCGTGCATGTGCAGGAAAAGGAGCGTACGCAGATCGGGCATGAATTGCATGATAACGTCAACCAGATATTATCCACGGCAAAATTATTCTTAGACATCATTCAGCCGTCGGGCAAAGAACAGGAACAGGCAAAGGAGAAAAGCACTTCTTACCTGCTGATGGCGATAGAAGAGATCAGGAAGTTGTCAAAAGAACTGGCTGCCCCTCAACTGAAAAGTGAAAGCCTCATCGACAGCATTCTCCATTTGAAAGAGGATATCTCAATGGCACACAAAATGAAGATCAGCTTTACCTATAACACCGAGTCAGCATTGATGACACCGGGAAAAAAGGTTACGATCTTCCGTATTGCCCAGGAGCAATTGAAGAATATCATCAAGCACAGTGAGGCAACCCTCACTACGATCAACCTTGATACGAGAGATGAGGAGGTGTGCCTGACGATAGAAGATAATGGAAAGGGTTTTGATCCCCGGCGATCGCATCAGGGTATCGGCCTTTCAAACATCCACGAGCGAGCTCAATTCTACAACGGGCGTACGCACATCCAGGCAGCCCCAGGCAAAGGGTGTAAGCTGGTGGTAACCATTCCGCTCGCAGACTAACCGGTTCGGGAAACATCTCTTGAAACTGTGAATCCCCCTTGAAAGTGTCTGCCACCGGAGCGTTGCAGCCAGGATTCTGCCCGAAATTTTCAAGACATTACGTATTTTCACCATGCTTGTGAAGGACAAAATACATAATGCTATCGCCCTGCTTGAACGCGAGCAGGATATTCACGTGCTTTATGCCTGTGAAGCAGGTGAACGTGCGTGGGGGTTTGCTTCACCAGGCAGCCTTTATGATGTCCGGTTTATATTTCGTCGCAGATACAACAGTTATCTCAGTTTGCAGGAGGGAAGGGAAACCTGCGAACTGGATATGGAAGATAATATTCAATTAAGCGGCTGGGATATCAGGAAGGCGTTGCGACTTTTTTACAAATCAAATGTGCCTTTGTATGAGTGGTTGCAATCTCCTGTCGTGTATGAGGAAGATCCCGGTTTTGCAGATGAGTTGCGGAAGCTTCGAACCGGGTATTTCTCCCGCAGGGCCGGATGCCATCATTACCTCTCCATCGCTACCAACACCTATCATGCAGACCTCAAAGGGGAAAAGGTACCTATCAAAAGTTATCTCTATGCACTCAGGCCGTTGCTGGCCTGTCTGTGGATAATAGAAAAAGAAGAACCGCCGCCTATGGACATCGGTTCATTGAGAGAGCTGATACCTGATGTACAGGGTCAGCAGGCAATTGATGAGCTAATTGCAAAGGTTGCCACTCACCCGGCAGATACCATGATTGATCCGATCCCCCTGCTTGATCATTTCATCAGCGGAACATTGAAGTATTGCCAGGAACAATGCGCTGACATACGAACGGCGCAGCTTCCGCTGTCCAAGCTGGATGAGCTTTTCCGGAGCTATGTATCCGGCGAATTACATGAAGATAAGCGGTGACAGGAGCCAGCCTTTGCAGACATTTCATCAGGCGGATTTACCATTAACCGCCCATTGGATAGGACGATTTTACCGTACAAGTACCTTCCTCCGTTTTCGGTTTCTGCGTTTTTTTTTAAAAATCGCCCGCTTTCCTACGTCAAAAATATGATGGATGAAACACCTGAATTATTTTGGAAAGAGGAATAAGAAATCTAAAATCCAATATAATATGAAAGGCATACTCATCATCATTGCGTTGCTGCTGGCAACCATGGCGTTTAGCCAAAAGACATCGCTTGCATACGGTCTGTATACCGATGAAGGAAACAAGCTGATGCTGATCTCTCATTCCATGGTAAATGTTGTCTACAAAGATTCTGCAGGCTGGCAGCACGAAATGAACGCCAGTATCCGCGAGGCATTGAGTGAGGAGGACAGCGAAGCGTTGGGTCTTGAAGACGCGTACAACGTGGCTATGTTTGATCTTAATGGTGTTGTTCTGGAGAATGAAGGGGACGAAGCAGCATCGGTGATCAAGGTAGCCGAGGCACAGCGTAAGGAGGTGCTGGATCGCGCAAAGAAAGAAGGTTATCGGATTTATGTCTTCCAGGTCACGATTCCTGAAGGAGGGTATGCTTCGGTAAAATATGTCTCACCATTAAGTACACGCTCCCTTCCCGTTTACAAACCAGATGCAATCTCGAAGTATTTGCATGCAAAAACAGCCAGCAAATGATGCTCCGACGACGGTTGATGTTGTTGATCTTTTCGGGCATCTATATTGTAAGCGCCAATGCGCAGGTAAAAAAAGCGAAGACCTGGGCAGTGATCAGCGATTTGTTCAAGTCGGAAATATCCGCGCTTACTCCGGTGCTCGCACCCTATAAATTCGAACCCGGCCGTGATTCACTGACCGGCAGCAAAGGATGGAAAAGTTACATTGACCGGCGAACCCTCTACATGGATCCTGGTGGCAGCATGATGTATGATAGCCTGCTGGTGTACGTAGAAAACAGGAAAATCAGCATTGTCAGTTTTATGTTTGGCAATGACAATGGCGACGCACGGTTGCCTGAGCAGGACCTCAAAAAGTTTGAAGCTGATCTGATCAGGCAGGGATTCACCCGGAAAATTGAAAAGAAAAACGAATATGCGGAGCGCCGTATTTACCTCAATGAAACATTGCGACTACGGGTAGATGCTGATCTATGGATCCACGACGGGTTGCCGCTGCTCATACGCATGCGCGTGGCGGCAGACGGCGATACCTCGATTCCGGACCGTTATAAGGTGAGGCCATAAAGTTTACCATCAGTCCTTGAGATCAGCCAGAGCTGATCGTCTTTTAAAATAGCCTGGTGCGGGTTCCATTTTGTGAGGCTGGTAGTTTTGATGATATTTTTCTTTAGGTAGTCAAGCTGTACCAGGTAGTTCCGGTAAAGTAGCCACACTGATTCTTTATCCGCTTTGAGAATGGCTGGCTCTGCTTTAGAGTAACTTTCATCATCTGTAATGAGGTCGTCCAGCTCGATCGTATGCTTCAGTTTAGCCTTGTTACCAATTACATAAAGCTGGGTAGCGTTCAAAACCAGTGTATGCTGTTCTGTATAGACCGCCCTGGGGTTATAGTCATAGGCTTCGGCCATTTGTTGGGCAACACCATCTGAAAATTCCCGGCCATCATGCGTAATCACGGCGTATTTCCTGACACAAGTCAGTTCTGAGGGAAAACGGATCTCGGTATTTTCACAGGCAGGATCGGTAAGCTTGCCGTTGTAATTTATTTCCAGCCAGTTGTTTCCTTCAGCGTTTGCAATGATCCTGTCGGGTTTGAAATATGGCCTTACAGAACAGCCATGCGCCAGGAAGCGGCTCCACAGCACGGTGTCTGCTTTTACGTCATACGCATACAGCGCGCCTCCATCATAAATCGCGGTTCCGTAATAAATGCCAGCGTTGGAGAATGGTTGTGTTTCGAGGCGCTCGAATGGCAGATCTGCGATCTTATCGCCGGTCTTCGGGTCGATGCGCAATGATCCCCCATTACCAGTGGCCCAGATTCCCTGGTCAACAAAAAACGGCGGTACGTCCGACTTCCAGCTCATATCCCGCTGCCACAGCAATTTTTTTGTATGAATATTCATGGCATACAGCCGATAGTCGACGGCATTGAAAAGCATCAGGCTGTCTTTCAGGTTAATGGAGGAATAGAATACTTTCAACTGTTCCTGTGAAAAATTGTTATCAGACCTGAAGAATTCGTTTTGTGCTGAGGAGACAGAACAGAGATGGAGGAGTGCGAGGGCAGCGGTTAGTTTTTTCATCAGTTCTTAAACGCGCCGTGTGACAGGTTATTTTCCGGGAAAGGATGTTTTTGGGTGTGGCGCGGTCAACTATTGACCTGCCGGGGATGTTAACTATGATATTATGGAAATAGGTGTCTATACGTTTGCTGATCTTGGTCTGGACAACAGTTCGGGCGAAAAGATTTCACCTCATCAGCGGATGAGGAATCTGCTGGAAGAGTTTGAACTCGCAGACCAGCTTGGTCTGGATGTGTTTGCGGTAGGTGAACATCACCGTCCCGACTATGCAGTATCTGCACCTGTGGTGGTATTGGCCGCTGCGGCAGAACGGACGAGGCAAATACGGCTATCCAGCGCCGTCACAGTTTTAAGTTCGGATGATCCGGTGCGGGTGTTTCAGTCGTTTGCAACTGTAGACCTTTTATCTGGCGGTCGTGCCGAGATCATGGCTGGCCGCGGATCATTTATTGAATCATTTCCCTTGTTTGGCTACGACCTGCAGGACTATGATACGTTGTTTTCTGAAAAACTGGAAATGCTCATCGCCCTTAATAAGCAGGAGCAAATTACTTGGAAGGGCAAGCATACACAGTCGATACAGAGCCGCGGCGTCTACCCGCGCCCATACCAGGATAAACTACCCATTTGGGTAGCAGTGGGTGGTACGCCGGAATCGGTGATTCGTGCAGGTGAGCATGGGTTGCCTATGGCACTTGCGATCATTGGTGGCATGCCGGCAAGGTTTGCTCCGCTGACAAAACTTTACCGCGAGGTGTATCAGAAATCGGGGCATGATGTGAGAAGCCTGCAGTTGGGTATCAATTCACACACCTATATTGCCGATACATCGCAACAGGCAGCGGACGAATTTTTCCCGCCGTATGCGGAGGTCATGAGCCGCATTGGCCGGGAGCGTGGCTGGCCAGCTACTTCACGTGCGCAGTTTGATGAATCAACAAAGCCACATGCAGCACTGCTGGTTGGTAGTCCGCAGCAGGTGACAGATAAAATACTTTATGAGCATGAGTTGTTTGGGCATACAAGATTTCTTGCACAGATGAGCCTGGGTGCACTGCCACATAAGCTGGCCATGCGGAGCATTGAACTCTTGGGAACAAAGGTCGCACCTGCTGTCAGGAAGGCGCTGGGTGGCCGAGGATGATGTTGAGGCTGAGGTTGAAGATATGTCCTATTCATCCACTACCTGGAATGAAACAGGCTGAATGTGATAGGCATTTACAAACTTCCCATATTGCCGGGCAGGTATCCACTTCGGTGATTTTTTCAAAACACGGATTACTTCCTTCTCCATGCCATAACCAATATTCGTGAGGGCTTCTATGTCCTTCAGTTCGCCGTCCTTTGTCACAATAAACAAAGCATATACTGTGTAAACTCCCGCGGGTGCTTTTTCATTCACAGGCACTTTGGGGTTCAGTGTTTTCGTCAGAAACTTTATCCAGCCGGAGATTTCCCCCGGGAACTCAGCTTCCCGCTCTACGCAGTCGGCATTAGGCAAGGCTATTCCCTTATCATCAAAGCAGGCAATTGTGGCCTGATCACCAGCATATGTGACATTGGCTTTCACTTCACCATTTTGATGATAGTAAACCCAGAGCCCATTCCGGAGCGTATCATTGATCCATCGGCCTTTTGATGAAATGGTGCCGCCTGGGTACCAGGTAAATTGTATACCGTTACCCTTGCCATCAAAACTGGAAGAGTCCACCAGGAAGCCCTCACTGTCCCACCCAAGCCGGATGCCATTGAGTTTCCCCGCTGTGTAATTTGCGGAGTCCGACATCACTCCGTTTTTATGGAAAGACAGCCAGGGCCCGGATCTTTTCCCGTCAACATAGTTGCCTCGGGATTTAAGATACTTGTTCGAGTGAAATTGTTTCACCTCACCTACTCGCTCGCGAAGGTCCTCATCGGAATACCACTCATCTTTTGCCATAGAGCCTGTGCTCGCAAAATATATTTCCCGGTGAAAGCGATCTCCCTGCTTTTCAGTGAAGGCAAAGTAGAAGGGATAGTTGGTGGTAGGCTGAAACTTGTAGTCAAGTCCTTCTGATTTCTTCTGAGCATCAACAACAGCAAAAGAAACCAGGAAAAGAGCGACAAAGGAAAGGCGTATCATCAGTTTCGGTTGAGTGTGCAAAATAGACCGGGCTAATCTGTTTTCAAAACAGGTCACCGGAAATATGCGGTTGAAACGCTGAACACAATGCTACTTTGCCTAGCTCAAACTATTTTTTCCGGCAAATAGCTTCCAGCGATCAACCATCGTTTTAAGGACTTGGGCTTTATGTATTAAAGAACTTCCTCCTTTGGCAAAACATATTTTTACGGTATTGCATCTTACGTATTTTCCTCCTACTTTGCCGGTGAATTCATACCACTGAAAACTACAAGCCATGAGAACTTATTTTCTCCAACACGGTGAAGACCGTGTAGGCCCCTACTCTGTAAATGATTTACAGATCATGGAGATCCACCCCAAGACACCCGTTTGGACAGAAGGAATGCCCGGACCCGCCCCCGCGATATTTATTCCCGAATTAAAAGCTTATTTGTTCGACACGGAGCCTGAGCCAATCGTTATCACCCACTCAGCGTCTCAGAGACATAGTTCCCGTCCGGATACGCGTCGGCTGAAAACGGGAAGCCTTTGGAAAATGGCAGGTATGGCGCTGCTGCTTGCGGTTGTTTCCTTCCTCGGGTTTCAATATCTGGGCAGTGGTACTGCTACATCGGTAGCCGCGGCAGAGGTCAATCTGCCTATCAACCATGAAACAAAAAAAGACAAAAAGCAGGCTGAACTCAGTAATGCACCAAAGTACATCGTCAACAAGGGTACTACCAGAAGCAATATCATCGGGCAGACTGTGTTGGAAGGAACGCTGAAAAATACAGCAAGCATGGCCAACTATAAAGATCCTGTTCTTACCGTTAGCTGGCTTTCCAAAACGAATACAGTAATGGAGTCAAAACAGTGCAGGGTATATGAATATGTAGCTGCCGGAAAAACGATCAGGTATAAGATCAAAGTTCGTGGTCCTGCTCGCGCAAAATCGGTGAAGGTCAGTGTGCATAGCGCTACCGGGCTGGAATAATGAATTCCGACAAATCGATATTATCAAAATGCCCCACACTGCGGGGCATTTTGTATACAAGACAGTGCATGAAATGAACCATGAAGGCGGAGAAGACAGGAAGGGGACTAGGTGTTCCTGTCCTTCCGTGCATCGGCTTCTTCTTTGGACTCATCATCATTCTCCTCTGCGGTTTCTTTGATGTTTTGCATGATGGATGACACAGGCCCTTCCATTTTCTCCTGGGGGTCAGTGGTTTTCTTCATCTCTTCCTGCTTTTGATCTGTTTTTTTATCTGTCATAACGAATGCTTTGACGGGTGTAAAACAAATTCTGGGCCGCAAAAATCAACTATTGAAAGCTCAACTGAAAAAAAATGGGCACGTGATCGGATATATGCGCAGCGTCCTGGACCGAGTTGAAACGGGTATGGAATGGGATGATGCCGGCGCTGTCCAGCGTCTGCCCACTTCGTTTGAGGAATGCGTTATCGAATTCAGAAGCGAGGCAATCATCCGCCATGCAGTTTTTCTTAAGTGTAGTTTTTTGACCGGTGAGTATCGGCGAATAGCCCATCGATTTTAATGGATTGAATACCGTATGGCTTTGCGGCAGGTTGAAGTCCCCGCAAAATATAAGGTTGAGCTCAGGATAAAGCGCAGGTAACAGTTTGAAATATTTCACCTCCCGCTCAGGCTGTTTGGTTTTTGTAATGGCATGAAAATTTGCCAGGGTAAACTCCCGCCCGTTTTTTAAAAAGGTGGTGTAGTAAGGTTCGCGGTCTATTTCTTCTTTGTAGGTCGATTCCAGCCAGGAGTTCCCGCGCCTTTTCACGGCTGCAGTCTTCCATAGAAATGCGTACCGCTCTGTTTTGTAGGATTCGCCATAGGTGGGATCACTCACGGTATATTCCCATTTTGCGCCGCTTCGATTCAACACATCCGCCAGTCGCGCGATCCCTTCCGCACCACCAGGTCCCGCCACCACTTCCTGTATCAGCACGATATCAAAATGCCGGATAGTGCCTGCGATGAAATGAATGGCGCTGTCAGATTTAGATTTTCCAAAATCGCGGATATTCCAGGAACAGATGCTTACAACACCGGTGCGGGGCGTGTGAAAGGAGAGAAAAAGGCATCCCAAAAAACAGAAAAGCAGAAGACGATGAAACGTTCGCATAGGAATACTGAGTTAACAGGCGGTTGAAGACCGCCTGCCAAAATACAACTCAGTTAGTTAAATCCCAACACGCCGCTGGTTAAACTTCTCATAGGGCACGGAAATACCAGAATCGTTGAATAGTGCGGTTTGGACAAATTATGACTCAAGGTATTCGATGACCGCCATGTTATCACCAACCGGTGATGAAGGCGCAAAATCAAGCTGAAGCGTTGTATTGAACGCGCTGCTATTGATCAGTTTGTTGCGAAGCTTCACTGGCACATCACCTGCAGTCGATTTGTACAACGCAGTTACATTGTACCTGCCGATAGCCACATCCTGCAACTTGCCGTATGTGTCAGTACCCGGTTCTCCATGATGCAGTTTTAACACACTACCCGTTGATCCATCGATCAGGTTCCCAACCGGAGTGAGCGTAAATTCAATGTTTTCGGAATCATAGATCGAGCTGCTGATAGCTTTGTCCAGGATGATTGTTCCTCCATAGTGACCAGCGCCCGGTTTTTCGCCAGTGAGTTTCCAGGTAAAATTCCTGATTGCACCTTCCTTGCCGAAGCCCGTGGTGTTTTCAGGATGCATATCGAGATTATAAGTCTTGCCGTTATAAAGTACATCAAGTTCTGCATACGCCATCCAGCCGCCATTGCTGGTGAGTTCGATGGCGTAGGTGCCATCATCGCCCGTGGCTCCGGACAGGTAGCTGTTATAGAGAAGGGTGTGATCGATCAGCAACTGAACGTTTTTCAGTGGCGCCCCTTTGGAGTCGACAACTTTACCTTTTACATACCCTTTTGTGATGGAACCCGGATCGCTTGTTTCTTTTTCAGAGCAGGAAAAAAGCACTGCCAGCGCGAGTAGTGGCGCTGCGATAAAGTTCTTGTACATGGTTGTTTGATTTGGTGAAATGCCTTATCGAAACTACCAGTGTCAACGCAGCTAAGGCCAAGTCTGCATTTGAAATGATTTACTTCCTGTATGAATTGAAGTTGAAAAGGAGGCGAATTGAAGCTTACCGATTAAAATGGGATTCGTTTCCCGCTTCTGGCCGATTGTTTTGCTTTCTCCAGGATCTCCATAACCAGCATATTATTCTCCAGTGAATACACATCATAGTCCCTGGGCTTTAATTTTCCCCGTATCACATCATGGAGATAAAGAAAAGGATCTTCGTAATGTGGTACCTCTGTGGTATTAACGCGTTCCGTTTTATCCAGCCGGTCGGTTCCCCGGTTCAGTGTTTTGCCATCCGGCGCAAGGAGAAAGCCTTTGTTTCCATAGATCTCCATACCCTTTATATGATAGGGCCAGTTCCATGATGCCTGGATGATACAATGGGCTGTTTTGTATTCAACCATGATGGTTGCGTCGTCATCTACTTTTGGATAGATCTGTGGTTTGAGTTGGCGGGTGACCGCGGTGACCGCCGTTGGGCGTTCTCCGCGCATGAGACGTGTCATGATATTGGCACCATAACAACCGAAATCCATCACCGCACCGCCACCATTCAGCACGGGGTCTGTAAGCCAGGCAAGGAACTCGGGACTGCAGCCGATCTCTTTTGGTCCGGGGTGGCCGGAACTGACAACCACCTTGCGAACCGTACCTACAGCAGCACTATCGTTCACCAGCTCATAAGCTTTTGCTGCGGATGCATACCAGCTCGTTTCGAAATTGGTAAGCAGGTGGATTTGATGTTTTTTGGCGAGCGCCTGCATTTTTTGCGCATGATCAAGGCTGACCGCGAGCGGTTTTTCCACCATGACATGAATGCCGCGTGGCGCCGCGGCTTCCACCACAGACAAGTGGCTGTGGACTGAACCGAAGGCCAGCGCTGCTTCGGGCCTGACGGCATCCAGCATCTTACCAAGGTCTGCATAGATCAATTTCTCAGAAAAGCCATATTGCTTTGCATACCGTTTGGCAAGCACAGTATCCGCGGAATAGACACCAACAAGGTCGAGAAGTGGGTCCTGATGCCGGCTAAGTATCCAGCCAACATGACCATGATCGATACCGGCAACCACAACACGGAGTTTTTGAGCAGGCAGGTATTGAACAAGAGCAGACATGATGAGGATCAGAACGAGACGCATACTTAAAGTTAAAGCTCAAATGGAGAATTGAAAAAAATCTCATTCCGTTAAGGGGCGACGACTCCGCCTGCTCACTTGCGAGTTCCTTAATTTCGCCAGGTGAATGACTTGCTCATTAATCCTGTTTACAACGCGTTGCTCACCGGTGATGCCCACCTGGCATCTGGCGAAGGAAAGGTTCGCTACTACCATCACGAGGTATCGCCCTATGCTGGTTTTGAGCAGCAATACGAGCATGGATTTCGGGATCTGCATGCTCAGCTTCCTCCAGGTCGCCGCATTCTTCATGCTACACCCCTGCCATTGATAAGCCCGCAGGGATGGCGCATCGCTGCCTCAGTACAAGGCGTACAGTTTGTGCTGCCAACCAGTACGAAAGTTGATCCTCCTTCGATGGAGCCGGTGGCACTGAACGAAGAGCATATCCCGGAGATGCTGGCACTGGCAACGTTAACAAGGCCCGGTCCTTTTGATCTTCGTACCATTGAGTTTGGGCACTACTATGGTTTTATCCGCGATGCCAAACTGGTAGCCATGACCGGCCAGCGGCTGCATGTAGGTGAGCACACTGAAATCAGTGCGGTTTGCACGCACCCTAATTACGCCGGGCAGGGGCTTGCCGCCGCACTCATGCTGCACCAGATGAGACTGATCCGTGAGCAGGGCAAGATACCGTTCCTGCATGTGCGCCGGGATAATGACCGTGCCGTAGGGCTGTACCGCGGCCTGGGGTTTGAAGAGACCAGGGGGATGAATTTTTATTTTATGGTGCGGACTTAGCCTCGGTAGCGGTGATCAATCAGCCACCGCTTCCCACTTCAATGTGCCGGTGTTGCACCGCAGCGCATTAATGTTCATCCGGAATGTGCCGCTGGCTTTGTTGCCGGATATCGTAGCCGAAAGATCAAATCGCCATGCAGTTGCGCCGCCATTCGGCGGCTCACTGATATGACCGTCTACTTTTCCATCAACAATCGTGAAGTGACCTTCCGGTCCCGCAGGATTCTGCTGTTCCAGTGATCCATCACAGTACCAGTAACCCTTGAAGGTGAGGTTCTCCAATCGTTTTCCGTCGGCACTGACATCAAAGAAAATGGAGTCACCTTTCATGCCGCCCTGCAAGGCGCCGCGGTAATGACGGGAACGCGCCGGGTCTTCCGAGACTTCTTTTTTTACGTTTTCGGCGGGCGCCTTGGTGATTTTAGTGTCATCACCTGTTGCAGTTGTGTTTTCTGTACAACTCAATAATGCGATCGGGAAGAGGACCAGGGAAAAGAGCGAGTGTTTCATTTTGGTGGGTTGTTATTTAATCAGTATTGATGGATTGAAGATATCATTGATTCAACTGGGCAATGACTTTACCCGTCTTATCGATGTAGACAGCCTTGCCATTTTGCATGGCCACAGCCGTATCGCCCATGAATGGTTGAAGAATTGAATCAAATTGTGCGGGTACCATGATAGTACCGTCCGTTTTCATGATACCCCACTTTTTGTCTTTCGTGAAAAAAAGATCGTTTTCGAAAAGGACAAGCATCTCAAAGGTTGGTGCGATAACCTGTTTTCCCGAACGGTTGATAACCCCGTATTTACCATCAAGCAGCACGACGGCATGGTCACCTGAGAAGGACATGGCGTCGTCGTACCGGAGTTCAGTAACAGCCTTACCTGTCTTGTCAATATAACCGGACTTCTCCAGTGCAACGGCAGCGATCCCGTTGACAAATGGCATGGCGGCCTGGTACTTCGGTGCAATCACCTCGCGACCGTTCATATCCACAAATCCCACCTTACCGTCTGCCTGTACTGCGGCCAGGCCCTCCGAGAAATTATTGACGCCCTCATATTTTACCGGCACGATCACCTTGCCGGTTTTATTGATAATTCCCCATTTACCGTTTACCGAGACAGCCGCCGTTCCATTTGAGAACTCATACACGTCATCATATTTCGGTTCAACAACAGTGCGCCCCGTAGAATCCAGGAACCCGTGTTTTCCGTTTAGCACAACGGGTATCATTCCCTCTTTGATATCAAGGATGGCATCGTAATAGGGTAAGGTGAGGTTATATTCACCGCCCGTGCTGAAGAGCCCGTATTTCCTTGGACTGCTACCGGTCCCATTCCGGATGGTCACGATCAATGGGTAGCCCTCATCCAGAAGCTGGAAGCTGACTTCATCAAAGATCGGCATGGTGAGTTCGCGGCCGGATTTGTGGAGGATGCCCCACTGACCCGCATCGCGCATATAGTAAGCGGCCCATCCATTGTGCATGGGGGAGAGATAATAGTATTTCGCAGGTATGATCTCCTTACCCTTGTTATTGATATAACCCCGCTTACCTCCTTTGGAAACAAGGAGCAGCCCGTCCTGGAACGTACGAACCTGGTTCCAGGAATCATAAGTGCTCATGTTATGATCGTAGATGTAATCAGTGACCAGCTTGCCTTGCTTGTCAATAAAGGCCTGTTTTTCAGTGATCAGCTCACCTTTGAATACCTTGGCGATACCCTCCTCGAATGAAGTGGCCTCCGTGAATTCAAAGGGGATCTGTATCTTTCCGTTCCGGTCAATGTATCCAAATTTTCCATTCAAGCGCACGGCAGCAGAGCTCTGGCTGAATGGCAGCGCGACTTCATATTTAAAATCGATCACCTCCCTCCCTTCAAGGTCAATGAAACCATATACGTTGCCTTTTTTTACGGGCGCAAGACCTTCGGCATACTGGCCTGCTTCCTCATACTTCAACGGGATGACCTCTCTGCCTGCGTCGTTGATGTAGCCCCATTTATTGCCAAGCTTGACCGCCACCCTTGATTCACTCTCCTGTAACACCTGGTCGTATTTAGGCATCACCATCAATTTGCCCTGCTCATTGGTAAATCCATATTTGCCGTTCTCCGTCTGTACGGGAAATAACTGTTGCGGATAAAGAAAACTTTGGGAGTAGCTAACCTGTATAAATGCGGAAAGGAAAAAAATGCTGAGGTATTTTTTCATCTGGTGGATAGATTATGGAGGGGAAATATCGAGAAAAATTCTGTGGATTGCAAGTAACAGGCTTTCTACATGATTCTTTTTTAACGATTTACCACACCAGAGGTACCGCCTGACTGAATATCATTCTTATTGGCGGGGAGTTTGTAAGCATATGTATCCGGTAAATAATTGTGAAACGGTACAAAAACATAAGCTATGAAAAAACTATTTCCCTTGCTAATGGCGGTGGCCGGTAGCATGTCTCTGCTGAGTTGCGTGAATACCAGTTCCGGATCAGAAAATGCACCCGCCGATGAGCTGGTCGCTGGACAACGAACTGAAGTGCAGGTCGAGGCTGTTTGGGATCTCCCTGCTGAATTGGATGAGCTGTCAGGTCAGGTTCGTATTGATGAGGATCGGATGGCCGTGGTGCAGGACAACGAGGGCATCATTTATTTCTATAACCTGAAAAGCAAGCAGGTTGAAAGCCAGGTAAGGTTTAGCGGCAGTGGCGATTACGAAGGCATTACGAAAGTTGGAGAAACGTATTACGTGTTGCGCAGTGATGGTTTGTTGAGCGAAGTTCAATTGAAAGGAAAACAGGAGCCTGCTGTAAAGACGTATGAACTTCCTTTCAGTACAAAAAATGATATGGAGACGGTGGTGTATGATGAGAAGAATGCGCGGTTGCTGATTGGGACAAAAGAAAAAGGGCTGACTCCGGGCGAGGACAACGGTGTATATGCGTTTGATTTGAAATCTAAGAAACTGAACACTGATGCCATATTCACATTGGGAGGTGGTGACGGGGAGGTGAAGAGCGCTGAAGGAAATGGTGACGGCAAAAAAGGAAAGAAGAAGGACGGCAAGAAAGATAAGAACCAGATCAAGCCTTCAGATATGGCCATTCATCCGGTAACAGGTGAGTATTATATCCTGAATGGCCCCAGGTCTGAGCTGGTGATTGCTGACACGGCCGGACGGATCACGAGTCGCCGGCAGTTGGATAAAAAACAGTTTCCACAGCCAGAGGGCATCTCATTTACCAGGGATGGTGAGCTTTATATTTCCAGTGAGAAAGCAAAGAACGCGAATGCAATCATCGCCAGGGTAAAACTGTAATGACCTGATGAGGAATATTTTTTTGAAATTCATCAACAGTGTGGCTGCAATGCTCCTGCTTGCAGGATGGGTTGGTTGCCGGGATAAGGATAATGCTACAATGGTAGCTTCCGTCCACCTTGATTCGCTTCACATTGACAGCACCTATGTCCTGGACAGTGTTCCATCGGGATCGGGGATAGTGAGATGGCGGGATGATTCCCTGTTGTTGGTGGGCGATGATGCGAATTCGATTTTTGCTTTGAGTTCGGTTTCCCGGCTTTATCGGGAAATCCCATTATGGCCTGCTGCTGATTCATACCGGGAATCCAAAGAGAACAAGCACGATTTCGAATCGGCCACATGGGCTAAATGGGATGGGAGAGATTACCTGTTGGCATTTGGCTCGGGTAGTAATAAGCGTGGAAGAGATAGTTTGCTGGTGATCGATCCAACGACGCCGACCGAAAAGAGGATCATTTCATTGCGCCAGTTTTACAGACAGTTGCGCGCCCGTGTGGGCTTGGATAGTCTTGCATGGAATATCGAGGGCAGTGCGGTGGTGCAGGATACACTGATACTGATGAACCGTGCGGACAATATGATACTGACGATGCCGCTTGAGGGGTTTATGAAACATATGCTGGAAGGAAATGCAGGATTTCCGGAGGTCAAGTATGCAAGGGTAAATCTGCCATCGCTGGAGGGGCATGAGGCGAGGTTATCGGGTGCATGTGCGTTGAAGGGAGGCGCGCTTTTGTTTTGTGCTTCGGTGGAGGACACGCCCGACTGGACGCAGGATGGACCTGTGCTGGGAAGTTTCATCGGTGTTTATTCGCTGAAGGAGCGGAGAGTAGTATCAGTCCATGGCGTACGTGATAAGAGTGGGGTTATGGTAAACGAAAAAATCGAGTCTGTGGAGGTGGTTAGCCTTTCAGACCCGATCATGCGTATTGTAGCAGTTGGCGATAATGATGATGGTTCGTCGAGATTGTTCTTTGTTTCGGTAGCACGCGACCCTGCCGTTCGTAACTAAATGGAGAAATCGTAGAGCAGAACCATTGGCCCTTTCTCCGCGCCCTGCCTGTCGGCAGGCAGGGCCGCACATCGCACTCACTCCGGTATTCCATACCGTTGGCAGATCTCCTGGTAGCTGAGTTGTGCAGCGCGGCCGGCATCTGCGCCCGCAGGGATGATCACGTAGCGAAATTCATGGGCGGTGGCAATGCTGCTGTAGATGTTATGGTCGTTTTGAAATTTGATCTGTAGGTTGCCAGGTTTAGCAAAGGCGTGCCAGGTGTCGTTTTGCAAGCCGCCCTGCATGTACGTGATGGTGATGGGTAGTGGGGCAACGGTGCCGGCGGGCCATACTGCGGCATTGTAGCCGGCGAGCTTACCGAAGGTGAGAATTGCGGCACTGTCGAGAACAGCCTGTGTGATCTCGGGTGCGGGCTGGTTGTGTTTAAATCCCCAAATTCCGAAGACGGTATCTTTCTGGTAGGTGGCTGGTCTGAACCAGTCGGAGTAGATCACATTGGCGTTGCCGGCCGGCCCTTGCGGACCATCGTCGCCTTTTTCACAACTGACAAGAATACCGAGTGTGGCAGCGAGACCCAGAGCTGATAACATATACTTTCTCATAACAAAAGGTTTGATGTGGAGTTGACAAGGGTGAACAGGTGCAAGTAACGGGGATATGGCGAGGGTTGGATTCACTCGTTTGAGTGAAAAGGCGACCGCAGTTTGTGCATGGTGTTGATGGAAAAACACCAACAGCTTTAGAAAAATAGCAAGCAGTACACGTCAAAAGCACAAGTTTTCTATTAGAAAACTTTTTGTACTTTGCATGTGCTGAATATCATCAATAGAAGGACACTGCTGGAGTATTGCAGCAAATATCCGGCTGCAGCAATAGCGTTGCAGGAGTGGTACCATGAATTTGCGGCCTGTAGTTGTCGAACCTTCAACGAGTTAAAGCAAATGTATGCCCACGCAAGCCTTGTAGGCGATGACAGGGTGGTGTTCAATTTCATGGGCAACCGCTTCAGACTAGTAGTCAGGGTTGTTTTTGAATTCAAAGTGGTACAAATAAAATGGTTCGGAACACATCAGGCCTATGATCGGATAGATGTAAGGACCGTGCAACATAAAAGCAAGAAATGAAGGAGCTCAAACTCATAAAGACAAGAAAGCAACACCAGGAAGCGCTTGACTGGGTGGATAATATGCTGGATAGAAAAGTGAAGCCCACTTCTCCTGCAGGCGAGAAACTGCAGGTTGTCCTGTTGCTTATCAGGCACTACGAAGATGTTCACTATCCCATTCCGATGCCTGACCCCATTGATGCGATCAGGTTGAAGATGGACGAACTGGGATTGAAGAACAAGGATCTTGTAGGAGAAATTGGTTCCAAAGGCTACGTATCGGCGTTATTAAATAAACGGAAGCCGCTAACGCTTGAACTGGCAAAGATATTCCACCGCAAGCTGGACATTCCTGCAAGGGTTTTGCTCTCATAGTCCCCGAAGTGACACCGGGCAGCGGTACGTTGTAATGAATGCTGTAATTTGCTTTTGATGATAATTAAAAAAACCCTCCTCTCCCTCACCCTCTACGGCCTCAGCCTGGCGGCGCTGGCGGCGTTGATGACCTGGGCGAAATATCGCTTTTTGCTGTTTGATCATGTCTGGGAAATTTATGGTCTCATTATCGCCGTTATTTTTGTCGGTGTCGGTATCTGGATGGGATTGAAACTCTCCCGCCCCAAAACCATCATCCAGCAGGAAATCCTGATCCGCGAAGTTCCCCTCCAGGTTCCTGCCATCCTATCACCCGACCCCCAACTCCTGGCGCGGCTCAATATCAGTGGCCGTGAACTGGAAGTCCTTCAATCGCTTGCCCGCGGAAAAAGCAATGAGGAGATCGCTTCCGAATTGTTCATTTCGCTCAATACCGTCAAGACCCACCTGTCGAATCTCTACTTCAAACTCGACGTGAAACGCCGCACACAAGCTATCGAGAAAGCCCGGTCGCTGGGGTTGATTTGATCGTCCGAAAGTGCGATTTTACCAAAATCGCCCGAAAGTATGAGCCCTGTCTGATGGGCACACCGGCATATTTGCAAAAAACAAAATTTATGAAACGGACAATCACTGTATTCGGACTTATCGCCGGTGTCATCCTTGCGGCCTTTCTTTTTATCTCGATGCCAATGATGGATCACGCTGATCCCGACTCGCTGGCAATCTCGATGTTTGTGAACTATACCGTTCAGTTCCTCACGTTCAGCCTGATCTTCTTTGCTATCCGCCAATACCGGGACAAATACAACAATGGTATTATCACTTTTGGAAAAGGCTTTCGCATTGGTTTGGGAATCTCCCTTATCGGATCGCTGTTTTACATTCTTGCCTGGGCTATCATTTATACTACCATACTTCCGGACTTTATGGACACATACGGACGGGTGATGACCGAAGCTGCGATTAAAAAAGGAGCCAGCGCAGCAGAGATCGCTGAGATACAGCAGGAAGTAGCGGACGGCAAGGCGATGTACAGCACCTGGTACGGCTTCGCAGGCATCACACTGATGGAGATCTTCCCGACGGGGCTGATTGTTTCTCTCATTTCAGCATTGATACTCAAACGGAATGGAAAGAAAGCAGTGCAAATGGCCTAAGGCTTAAGTAAAAATTAAAAATGAAAAAGTAAAAGGCAAACTCGCTTTTTCGCTTTCCGCGGCATTCAGGGATCGCTGGTGGGGTTTCACGCAAAGCGCGCGAAGCGAGCAAAGTACGCAAAGCGTCCCGCATCCTACCTTCGCTTCGCTCCGACAGGCAGGCCCGCGTACCCTCTTCCAAATTAATGAAAGAATTTGTATCATTGTTCCATGCAACCGTACCTGGAATTTATCTACTTCCGAAGACAACCCTTATCCGCCATTCCTTCGTCTGGATTCCCGGTCTCAGTTGACTGACATTCCCCACCTTAAATAATCGACAAACGAACCATGAAAGCAACGATCACTTTTTTACTACTGGCTATTTCATCCACCCTAACGGGTTATGCACAGTCCAAAAGCATGACCTGGAAAGATTTTGATCTCAAAGGGCGCGTTAAATCCGTGGAAGAGATCAGCTATCTCGGCGTCTATAAATTCGGAGACCTTACTAAAGGAAGAAAGATCAATGAAGGCGAAGACAAATTCAATAAAAATGGTTACGTCGTTGATCGTTATTACTATTCCTACGATGAAGACGGCGAGAAGGAAGGCTTCAAACAAAGCTTTAGCTACGATAAAAATGATTTCCTGATCGGCGGCACCGAAGAAGATGACGGTGAAACGATTGAATTCAAGTTGATCAACAACGCCAGCGGTAAAGTGGAAACCCTCGACGCGCTGACTAAAAAAGGTAAACTGATGCTCCGGCAGAAAACAAAATACAACGCTGCTGGTAAGGAAACTGAAATGGCAGAATATGACGCAAATGGTGATCTCGTCAAGAAAACTATTTACACCTATAGCGCATCAGGCGACAGGAAAGAAGAGAAAACCGTCGATAAGAACGGTAAGACCGTCGAGGTTAATATCTCCGTATTTGACAGCCGTGGCAATGTGATCGAAGCCAATATGATTGAATACAAGGGTAGCAAGAAAGAAGAATATCTCCGTAAGTACACCTACAACCAGGCGAATAAGAAGATTGAAGAGAGAAACTCCATTTCCGGGTTGGATAAAAAAGAAACTTTTGCCTATGACGACAAAGGCAATCTCATAAGAAACGTTGATGAATA
The DNA here is from genome assembly GCA_023430465.1 of Bacteroidota bacterium. GTDB lineage: Bacteria > Bacteroidota > Bacteroidia > Chitinophagales > Chitinophagaceae > JAEZAM01. The sequence goes on from JAEZAM010000127.1 coordinate 31,231, forward strand.
TGGCAGCACACAAACCATCACATACACCTACGATAGCCAGGGCAACTGGATTAAAAAAGTTGTGGAGGAAAATAGTGCGTTTCTCGGAGAAAAGACGGAAATAACGGAGCGGACGATCCGGTATTATTGAGCCGGTTCTCTAACAGCATAGCAAACTTTTATGGCCAGATCAGGTGCGAAAATCCACCTTTCTTTGGGAAAATTATATTGTCATCGAACGCTTGAAGTATGTGAGATATGGCGGTATCGATGCTGAACAATATTTCTGGCGGACAACCCAACAACAGGAAATCGACCTTGTTGAAGATATTAACGGGCGGATCACGGCATATGAGTTTAAATTGAATCCACTTGCAAAATCAAGAATACCAAGAACATTCAGCGAGAACTATCCGGATTCGCACGCACGCATCATTCATCCGGGTAACATGGAGGAAATCACGACTGCCATAGACTAGGTTACGATTCCAATGACAAATAAACCAGCCATGCTGAACTATTTCAACATGGCTGGCCTGACAAATTACACAGCAGCAACCTCTGGTTGCGGCTTTTGTACATCCAGGATCGAAAATATCTTTAACCCGGCGGGTACCTTCCAGGCTACCTGCATACCTTTCCGAAATCCGATCAATGCCGCAGCTATGGGAGACAGGATAGATATCTTCCGTTGCTTGATATCCGCATGTTCCGGTGTAACCAGCGTTAACTCCATCACCCGATTACCTTTCTCTTCCTTGATAGTCACTGTCGAATTCAGGCATACAACATCATCCGGCAACGCAGCCTTCTCCACCAGCTTTGCTTTTTTCAATTCCGCTTCCAGTCCGTCAGCCTCCTGCCTGCTGAATGTTGAATAATGCAAGCCATTTCTTATATAACCCATAATGATATCGTGATCATCTTTCGCAACGATCAATCCTTTTGTTTCTTTTCGCATAATGTTTAATTTAATAGAGAGTGAATTTTATTTGTTCTGATCGGATGTGTTTTGGGAAAATAGATCTCGCTGAAACTCCTGGTTTCCTGTTCATTTATCCTGCGGAAAAACTTATCGGCATTTACTTCAGCAATGCACCGGAAACCACAGGCTTCCATCAGTTCCTTCGTCGCTTCGATGGTCTTGTTATGAAAATTTGCCACCCGCACTTTCTTATCCGCAGGATCAAGCCCCTTATACAGCTCCGGATTCTGGGTTGCAACACCCACCGGGCAACGACCACTGTCACAGACAAGGGCCTGTATACAACCCAATGCCATCATCATGCCGCGCGCACTATAGCACACCGATGCTCCTAGCGCTATAGCTTTCAGAATATCGAAGCCAGTGATCAGTTTTCCCGCTGCAATCAACCTGATATGTGCCGCCAGGTTATAATCCTCCAGTGTTTGCCGGGCAAAGGCAATTGCTTCATGCAACGGCATGCCAAGGTGATCGGTAAACTCGAGCGGGGCTGCGCCCGTTCCGCCTTCTGCGCCATCGATCGTGATAAAATCGGGATATATACCCGCTATCCTGATCGCACGACAGATATCAGCGAACTCCTGTTTGTCGCCAATACATAATTTGAAACCAACAGGCTTCCCGCCGCTCAACTTCCGCAGGTGGTGGATAAACATAACCAGGCCTTCCGGCGAATCAAACTCCGCATGAGCTGATGGCGAGTGCACCGTCGTTCCGGGAACTACATGTCGGATTGCAGCGATCTCGGGCGTATTCTTAGTTGCAGGCAGAATACCGCCATGGCCTGGCTTGGCGCCCTGCGATAACTTCAGTTCGATCATTTTAACCTGGGGCCGGCACGCATTTTTCTGATACGCCGCATCATTGAATCTGCCGGCTTCGTCACGGCAACCAAAATATCCTGTTCCAATCTGCCAGATGAGATCACCACCCTGCAGATGATACTCGCTGATGCCGCCCTCTCCGGTGTTGTGCGCAAATCCGGCAAGGGCAGCCCCTTCGTTCAATGCGGCGATGGCGGTTTTGCTAAGTGCACCATAACTCATCGCGCCAATATTGAGTATGCTTGCATGATAAGGCTGACTGCATTGATCATTCCCGATCCAGACACGCAACTCATTTTCCGAAATCGTAACAGGGTATACGGAGTGTGCCATCCATTCATAACCAGGCGCAGCAGGGTTCGCCTGCATACCAAAGGCCACCGTCTGCTTCTGGTTCTTTGCACGCTGATAAACGATCGAGCGCTGGCGGCGGTTAAATGGCTTTCCGTCCAAGTCAGATTCAAAGAAATACTGCCGCAGTTCGGGCCGAATGGCTTCGAAGAAATAACGCAAATGCCCGATCACGGGAAAGTTTCGCAGGATCGCATGGTCGCGCTGATATACATCACGTACAGCAATTATAAGCAAAGGAGTGGCCAACAACAGCCACCAGATGATGGCTGCGTGTACAAATACGCCGGCAACGATAATACCTGCGTTGGCCAGTACCAACAACAGCAGGATCACCGAACGTATGGAAATTAGTTTTTTCATAATAGCCTTTTAGGTTCAGAAATAAGTATACAGCAATGCCTCCCTTGCTGCTCTTAGCATGGGAAATATTGCTGAATGCTTCTTGACCTCGAAATAAATTAAAGGAACGGTTGTAGCCGGAGCTGCGCCCAGGCAATAAACAGTTTACCCAAGCGCTGCAAATCAGGCCTGGGCAGACGTATTGAAGTCCTTAAATGTTGAAATGGAAAACAAGGAAGAACAGAACGGAATAAATTCCGGGAACGACCAGGTATAACAATCACTCATGTCGAGCACGACAGGGTTGAGTGAAAAGGATCTGATATGTTGATGAATACCGGGCATTTGTAATGCAAATTTACCAATTAAAACCGGTAAAGAGAAGTTAAGGTTAGGGTTTCATGCAAAGGCGCAAAGCGCTTATTACTGACGGGCGTGCGAATAGATTTTCGGTTAACCGTTGTCTTAACTCAATTAAACTAACTCACTTGTACCGTCACAAGAAGGAACGTTGCTGGGATGGAGGTTGTTTCTGCCGATTTGCTCTCATTCATACGTGTGAAAAGATCCTCCAGTTCTTTTTGCAGATCATCCCGTTTGCCATTTTTTTCTGCGGCTGCAAATGCATTCATCGTTGGGCCATAAAAATCGCGGAAGCGATTCAGGAAATCGGCTGGGGGAAATGGGCCAGCAAAAACAAATGTTTCCTTTGCAAAAGAGATGTTTCCCTTTGGAATGCCCGCCGCTTCAAAGCGTGCGATGATATGCTCTTCCACACCCCAAAGCATAGGACTTATGAAACCTTCCGGCGGGGGAGGTGTATAGGCAGAACTGATCTTTAGTATCTGCGCCACAAGTGTTGGGTCGCCGGGGATCCAGTTGCCCATAACAATACGACCGCCTTTTTTTGTTACACGGACAAGCTCCTTTGCAACATCAAAGGGCTTCGGGGCAAACATAGCTCCGAATATACTGATCGAAAGATCAAAAGTTTCGTCCTTCAAAGCATGCAGATCGGTTGCGTCACCATGTTGGATATGGCAATTCGGGATGCCTTCTTTCTCTATACGTTTGTTGCCCGCTTCAACCAGGTTGCGTGCAATGTCCACGCCTGTTACGTGGGCACCAAGTTTGGCTGCTGGTATGGCCGTCGTGCCGTCACCGCATCCAAGGTCAAGCACTTTCATACCGGGTGTGATGCCAAGCTTCGCCACTAAAGCCGCACCGCTGTCCCGCATGGTTTCAGCGAGCCGCGTAAAATCACCTTTCTCCCAAAGTTCCTGGTTTGGATTCATCTTTTGCATTGTTTTCAGCAAACATAAACGGCTACTGAGTGGTTCAGTAGCCGGTTTTGCCAGCGGAAGGCCTGGCTTAGCAAGTGGTCAGAAGGTCATTTCAAACTCGCATAGATGAAATTGATGACCTTTTCATTGAATTGATAGTGGGAGTTGGGTGTCAGTTGGGTCATGATGAGGCACACCATTTTTTCTTTCGGATCCGCCCAATAGGTTGTTCCAAAATATCCACCCCAGGCAAATGAGCCTTCACTGATCATTCTTTTGTCGGCTGAGCGTGCGGAAGTCAATGAAAATCCCATCGACATGTCATCGTCGCCGAGCATTTTGTCGGGTGCTTGTGGGCTGAGCATCAGCTCAACGGTCCGCCGTCCGAGGATCTGCCTGCCATTGTACGATCCGCCATTGAGCAGCATTTGCAGAAAGATCGCATAATCAAAAGCAGTGGATGACAGACCTGCACCACCGGAGAAATAAGTTTTTTGCACAAGGGGATAATTGGGGTCAATGTTGCGTGAGTCTGGCCCCCATTCGATCATTCTGCCATTTTCTTCGGTGTAAGCGGTGGTAAGTCGGTTGCCCTTTGCCGCAGGCACATTGAAGTAAGTATCCCTCATTCCAAGCGGTTCAAAAATATTCTTCCTGAAATAGGTTTCGAGTGATTGTCCGCTGATGATCTCTACCACACAACCCAGCACATCGGTATTCAGGCCATAGGTAAATCGTTCGCCAGGATTATGGAGAAGTGGCAGTTTTCCCAGGGCTTTCATTCTGTCGAGGAGGCTGGCGTTAAAATGGCCAAGGCCAACAGGAATGTCATGCTTTGCATAGATCGCCATCATCGAGTCATTGCCAATCTGCGGATAATCTAAGCCGGATGTGTGCGTGAGCAGGTCCCGGATTGTGATTTCGCGACTGGCGTCGGTTGTTGTATAAGAAGAGTCCGCTGGATTGAAGCGTTTCAGCACCTTTGGATTTTTAAATTCCGGGATGATGGTTGAGAGGCGCTGATCCAGTTCCAGCTTGCCCTGCTCAAAAAGTTGCATGATCGCGAGGCTTGTGATGGCCTTGGTCTGGCTGGCTATCCTGAAGATCGCATCGGCAGGCATTGGTTTTTTAGCGGCGATGTTGGAGTAGCCAAATCCTTTATGATAAGCAACTTTATTATCTTTCACTACCAGTACCACCGCGCCTGGAAGCCAGTTACTGTCAACATAGCGGGCAAGAAAGGTGTCGATACGTTGAAGGCGGTCATAATGGATACCCGGGTGCTTTATGGGTGTTGGGAGCAGGGTCTGCGCAAAGGCTGCTTGAGCAATACAAATGCAAATGGCAATAATAGTTAGGGATCTCATGTACAATCGTTGGTAGTTTAGGTTAGAAGATACGAAATTTGCGTATTCCTTATGTCGTTGCGTCTCCTCGTGAAATTTCCTTTGCGGCTGGCGTGAACGCTACGCACCTTCAAAGTTGATCATCCACTCAATACCGTATTTATCGCGGAACATCGCAAAATGATTTCCGTTGTGTTCGGATAACGGTATCTCTACATCGCCGTCTTTGGACAACCCCATGAATATCCTGCTCGCCTGCTCCGCGCTGTCTGCGTTTACGGAGATCTTTGACCTGTTTTCGTTTTCATTGACCTTGCCGGCAAATTCAGGTACGTCGCTTCCCATAAGCAGAACGTTGTTATTGAGAGACAGTTCGATTGTCATGATCTTATTGGCGTCTGCTTCAGATACCGGGTATTCTTCGGTAGCGATGTCCTTACTACGTGCCAGCCGGGAGAAGTTGCCGCCGAGTACGGATTTGTAGAAACTAAAGGCTTCTTCAGCATTACCGTTAAAGTGGATAAAGGGAGTGAGTGTCATGGTTTATTTTTTATGTTTTTAAATGAAAATGGAAAATGAAAAAATCAACTTGAAACGCAAAACTTAAAACGCAAAACTGAAAAAGAGATATCAATCCATCAGTAGACCTGTATCAGGGTTTCGAAGCATGGCGACCGAAATCAGGCATGCGTTTTTTCATTCTTATTGTTTCATTTTTAATTACTACTTACCAGACTGTTCTGCTAAAAGTTTCTCCAGGTTCATCATTGACATTTTGAATCCTTCGGTGAAGCCCATCTCGATCATTTTTTCCAGGCGGGCTAATGATTCGTTGTAGATGGTGATGCGTACCGTTGTTTTATCGCCCTGGTCGGTAAAGTTGTAGTCCCAGTCTGAGCCGGGCAGCTCGGGGTTTCCCTCTGCATCTGCAAATGCATTCAGCATTTTAAAGTTGGTCTTCGGTGTGATGGAGGTATACCGCTGCACAGACCACCGCTCCAGGCCTTCAGGGCTTACCATGGCATAAAATCTTCGGCCGCCAACACGGAAATCCATGTCTTTAGTTTTCGATGTCCAGGGTTTTGGCGCTACCCACTGGTCAAGGATGTCTGCGTTTGTAAAGGCCTCCCATACCAGGGATAGTGGTGCGTTGAATTCCCGCGTGACGAAAACTGTTTTGGTGGCTTTGTCCACGGTGAAGTCAAATAGTAAATTCATTTCGTCTTTTTTTTAAGGTTGTTCAATACGTTGTCGAGTTGGTTGAATTGTGTTTCCCATAGCTTTCGGAATTGGTTCAGCCAGATGTCCAGTTCCTTCATTTTGTCGGGATTGAAGTGGTAGAATATTTCGCGACCGGATTGTTCGGGTTTAATGAGTTCACATTCCTGCAACACTTTGATGTGTTTGGAAACGGCCTGTCGCGTCATATCGAATTTTGCAGCCATGGAATTGGGGGTAAGTGCCTGCAGTGCAAGAAAGGTGAGAATGGCGCGCCGTGTGGGGTCGGCAATGGCGTGAAAGATATCAGGTTTCATGGAAATAAAATCGGTGATATGCAACTGTACGGTTGCAAATATACGTGCAACTATTTGGTTGCGCAAATAATTTTTTACGCAGATGGGATGTCGACCCTTCGACAGGCTCTCTTCAATAAACTCAGGTCAAGCAGGGCAAGTCCAGCATCCAGACATCAGGCATGTATTCCCAACTGCGGCGACTAACCAAGCAGGGTTCTTAGCCTGATGTAAATGTTGTAAGTTGCTTATTATCAGTCAGATAGCAAATATTGATAAATCCTAAAAACACCCAAAATTTGGAGCTTCTATCGTTTATCTCCTAATTTTGCAGTAAATTAGGAATTGTTATGAAGATCCCTGAAGTTCCGCCGCTGGCTCCTGATGACTATGATTATGGGAGAGTATTGGATGATCTCGTTCAGATCGGGAAGTTTCGCGAGTTTATGGAGTTAAACGAGACCACGTTCGAATATTGGGAAAAATGGAAGTATATATCAAAGACCTGGGGTTATGACGCACGAAAGTTGTGGGCGGCGGTAAAGACGAACCGATATGGAATCCCGGTTCAGTTAACAAAAGCGCACTCCTTTCGCCTGAACTTCCCTTCTGTTTTACAGGAATACCTCCATCGCTTTGATATGAATCTGGGTGGGTCCATCCAGGGAAAGGGAATAATCCCAAGCGAGGAAAAGGAACGTTATCTCCTTAGTTCCCTGATGGAGGAGGCTATAGCATCATCTCAGTTAGAAGGCGCGGTTACAACACGCAAACTGGCTAAAGAAATGTTGGAAACAAATCGACAGCCTCGCAATGAATCGGAGCAGATGATCCTGAACAATTACGAAGGCATGAAGTGGATTGTAGCAAATAAGGATAAGCCGTTTACAATCGAAAATATTTTGGAGCTACATTCGATCATAAGCAGGAGCACACTAGCCAACCCAAAATATGAAGGTGCGTTCCGGACAGAAGATAATGTAAATGTGGTGGATGTGGCTACAGGAGAGGTTATCTATCACCCACCGTCACATAGGCAGTTGAGCGAATTGATGGAAGCTTTCTGTGATTTTGCAAATGACAAGCAGGCCGACCGCGTTTTTATTCATCCAATTGTCAAAGGTATAAGCCTTCATTTTTTTCTCGGATATATACATCCATTTGTTGATGGAAATGGAAGGACCGCCAGAACGCTTTTTTATTGGTACCTTGTCCGCAAAGGATACTGGCTTATTGAGTACATGTCCGTATCCCGCGTTATTTTGGAAGCGAAGGCACAGTATGCTCGCGCGTATCTCCATACAGAGCTGGACAATAATGAATTGACGTATTTTGTTCTTTACAATCTAAAGTGCATGAAAATTGCGCTCGAGGAGTTGAGGCAATACATTGAACGCGAATCAAAGGAAAAAAAGCGTTTGCTGAACTGGTTGCGCCACACAGATTTCAACGATAGGCAGATTTATATACTACAAACGATCCTGAGCGATCAGGTCTCCAGTTATACGGTGAGGCAGATAGAACGCTGGTTCAATATCAGCAATCAAACTGCACGAAATGACCTGGCGCGTCTGGTTGAACTCGGACTCTTGCAATACAGAAAATCAGGCAGACAAATGGTATTCTTCCCCCGAAAGGACTTTGACGCGACACTTCGCAAGATAAGTGCGCAATGATCGGGTTTTCTAAATGGTAACTGATTAAATAAATTAGTATTAGTCAGGGAATTCCGGCAATTTCTTTCAACTGGTTTATATGCCTGATACGATGTGCTATCAGCAACAGTCCAAGCTGGTGAAGATCACGGATAGTACGGCCGCCCCTGCCGTCAACGCGGAAGATATAAAAGCGGCGCAAGTCCTTGCCTGCATTTTTTCTGTAAAATTCTTTAGCGAGATCGTTGGCGTCCGTGAAAATCCGGACACAGGTTTCTTTGTTGCAGTACCGGTCACGCGGAAGGTTTGTGCCCCTTGCTTTGCCCTTCTCCGGTTGAGTCGCGTAGGCGATGGCTTTCGCGTCGCCGCCCCTGGTGGAATCGAGATAGCTATCGGGAAACGATGGTTGTGAAAGTGCGAACCACAACTCCCGTACATAACCTTCATCAATCAGTCCGAGATGTTCTATTATATCATTGGGTGACCAGGTGTTGGAATCGATGCGGAAGAAAAAATCGGTTTCGGAAATTGTGCGAACAAGCTTGACCAGTTCATGGTGGGTTGAGTCAAGGAGATAAAGTATCCGCTTATTATCTGCTTCTGTATATATGCGGTCGTTTGTCCCGCAGCAACAATGCTGATGGTGAGTGCGAGAAAGAGTGTAAGATATTTCATGATGTCCGAAGGCTGTTTCTGAATGCCAGCCAAAGTTGAGCAGGTTCGTGGCAAAGGGTTGCTCTGGATTTCCCATCGGTGGGTTTCGATCGGTGAAAAGCTGATGACCTTTTCTGGGTTTGGCAGATATAGCATAAAACATCCTCTATGCGCCGGGTAATCCTAATCACGACGAGCTTTTTATTAATGCTGGCTTCCTGCAAAAAGAAAAAAGATGACGTTGACGTCAATGGCGATGTCAATAAATTTGATGGGCGCTATAGCATTACCGGCACCCTGGTCGATAACGCTGAACCGCAGATCTCCGCTCCGGGTGCAAAGGAATATCATCTCAAAACCATCAGTGATACAGAGATAGAAATGTTTTCACCCGACCTCGGCATCAGCGGTCACCTGATGATGCATGGCAGCAGCCTGTCCTACTACAGCAAATTCTCGGTGATCGTGAAATTTGATCCGGCCACCAATAAGGCGATCAGTGTCCGGAATGGTTATGGCCAGCCATCCGAGAGCGGTCGTTCAGCGGTACTGGACCCATCGGGCATCAATACCTGGGATCCGGTAACAAAGAACATACGGATAAAATACTGGATGGACGAAACAGGCGTGCCGGGGCACCGCACCAGTTTCGATGAAACATGGACATATATTGGAGCGCGATGACTGAGGGGTCTGATAGCAGATGCCCGATGAATACTCGCTGACCGAGCTATAAAAAATACCTTGCAACCGGTATTCCCTGCCAGCCCGTTTCGGTTAATTTAAGGGTATGAAATGCGGCCCCATTTTCCTGTTCTGCCTGTTATTGTCCGGAACCACCGAAAGCCAGCGACGCATACCGGTAGCAGATGATGAATTTTCACGTAATCTGCTCATCACGGTCAACCGGGTGTATAGTGTGCTGGAGCAACCAAAAAATCACCTGAAATTATTGGCCGGGCCGTTGGATTCTGTTGGCGAAAAAGGTACGCCTGTACATTCCGCGATGATCATTTCGCCGGGAAGTGTCAGTACCACTGTTGAAAAAATTTATGTGAATCAGCAGGAAAAGACGGTACGGTGGGAGTGGTGCGCGCGGTTTGTCAGGGAGCCTAAGAAGACCGCTGACACTGCTGCTGCGAGAAGATTGCAGATTGCTATAGATACTTTGTTAAGTTCTTTTATTGTCGGGAAGCCCGGAGTCCGGATCTACACGTATAACAGCCTGGATCAGTCATGGGTGACCGATTGCCTGCTGGATGTTCGCATTGCATTTAAGCAGCCATATCGTACCACGCCAGAGGAGGCCAGGGATTCCGTGGTGGCGCTTTATCTCCCGATGTTGAAAGACAAGACCTTCACCAGCGCCGCGAGTTACCAATTCTATGGAGCACTTGACATTGAGGGATTTTCAAATGAGGAAAAGGTAGAGATCATCATGCCGGTGGTGAAAGAAGTGATCAACCATGATTTCTATGCCGGCTATCTTTTTGTACTCAACCGGCCATATTATGTTAAAAGTTTTGATGCCGCTCTCACAGCAGAGCAACGTCAGCGCGTGACGAAGACTGCCCGTGAGGAGCTTGATAAATACTATGATTCTTTCAGCAAAAAGGAAAACCCGCCCGTGGTGCAGCAGGTTCAGAAGAAGCCTGCTGAGCGTGTGCCCACTGATCCCTGTGAGCGGGAGATCTATAACCTGGCGAACAAACCAGGCCAGTACATTATTTATAATGGAACTACTGCGTTGATCTCTGCCTATTCCTGCCCGGATAATACCTACACGATCTGTTATTTGGATACTAAAGGAAAATTGACTTTCGCTAATAACCTCTCGGTCTCGGCTATCGCTGGGGCGGCACGGACTTCAGCATCACCGTTCATCATCTGCAGCAATTGCCGCGGCAAGGGTCATTTCATGGAGTACGACTGGTATGATATGAACAGTTATACGGGTCATTATGCACGCAGCAACAAGCTGCGGCAGATCACCTGTGGTGTATGTTCCGGTAGCGGGCATATAAAGGTGAGATAGGGGATTGGCTGCAATAACCTCACACATTAGTTGAAATTTCACCACGTAACCGACGTCGTCTTATTCCGCATTTGATTCACAGTGGGAATAGAGTTTCAACACCCGCCATTGACTGGTAGGGTTTAGGCGACATATCCCGGTCGTTTTTGGGTGATTCCGTCTGGTTCGCCGATAGCGGTCCAAGTCCACTTATCCCAGCTAAATTACTTCCAAACTCTCTTTTTCTGCATCGCTCTTCTTGATGATGAAGTGGGTGGCTGAACTTTACTCCTCAAATAATCGTCTTAAACTATGATTTTATTGATTGATTGAATACTATGATTTATGGATACAATAATTGAAAAAACCATCGCCTATGACTATGATTTACTCAATTAAGTGAATACTGATTTGATTTATTGAATGAATACTGTAATTATGGATATTAAATTGAAAAAAACCATCGTCTATGACTATGATTTACTCGATTAAATGAATACTATGATTTAGGGATACAAATTAAAATAAAAATCATAGTGCTCATTAAATCAGTGAAAACATAGTTAAGGACAGCAACTAATCTCATGACCAATATCATCAACGACAACTATCCCGAGAGTGAATTGACCGGTAAGATCATCGGCTGCTGTATGGAAGTTCATCGTTTTTTAGGCAATGGCTTCCAGGAAGTCATTTACCAACGGGCTTTGGCAATTGAGCTTAGGGCGCAGAACATCCAATATAGTCGTGAACATGAAATGGACATTTACTATAAAGGCGAACACATTGGTACCCGAAGAGTTGACTTTTTCGTCGAAGGCAAAGTGATGCTTGAATTGAAAGCTGTCATTCAGCTCGAAGATGTGCATTTGGCACAAGCCATCAACTACCTTGAGGCCTACAAAATGGAGGTTGGCCTGCTGGTCAATTTCGGCGCCAAAAGCCTGGTGTTTAAGCGAGTAATGAAAAAATGGTCTTGAGATGTGATTTGCGGCTGCTGATCGCTGGCATTTCTAACCCGCCGGCCGTTCCCCCTGCTGTCCCGAGGCTTCGGGATTGAACCAACGACCGACGCGCATAAAAAAACCAGCACTTTCATGCTGGTTGATTTCGCTCCCCCTGCTGGACTTGAACCAGCGACCCTCTGATTAACAGTCAGATGCTCTAACCAACTGAGCTAAAGGGGAATATTTTCTGGCCCTACCGGAGTAGGGGTTGCAAAAATAGGGATTTTAGGTTTTCGACAAAGCGTTCAGGGTCAAAAAATTTCACGCAAAAAAGCTAAGTGAGCCAGGCACGCCAAGGTTACCCACTAAGCATTTACTCTCATTCCTGCAAGCACCCGGCCCCTCTATTTTCCCGCCCATCGTAAGTTTACGATTTTTCGCCCCGGACTTTCACGCGATTTTTCCTAATCCCCCGCCCCCTTTCAACTATCC
>JAEZAM010000146.1 GCA_023430465.1 Bacteroidota bacterium
AGGAGCATAATGTTACGGAGACCAGCGGCTTCACGTTGCGGTATCGGCCCTGGGACTTGATTTGGAAGGAAGCCCATGAATCAAAGCAGGAAGCGCTGAAGCGAGAGAAGTTCTTAAAAACCGGCAGCGGTCGCGATGAGCTGAAAATTATCAAAGAAAATTATTTGGAAGGTGCGGTATCCGCCGCGGCGGAAAAGGACTGAAAATCCTGTGCGTGTGCGCCGTGGTGCATCGGCGGTTTCCCGCCTCTGCGGGACCCCACACCACGGAACCTCGGCAGTGATGCCGGGGTTTTTTGTTTTCCGGAGGGTTGGTTTCACGCAACCCCGAAGCCTCGGGGGCAAAGATGTCGGAAAGTTGATGGAGCGTGAGGAAAGGCGCAAAGGAGGCTCACGCAAAGGCGCAAAGCGGCGGAGGGACAATCACAACCATCATAGCCTGCACGAGAAGTGAGAAATCATAGCCAATCAATTAATCATTCAATCATAGTACAGACAACAGCTGACCAGAGGCCCCCGCCATTAATAACAGTTAATCATTCAATCAAAACAATCATAGTCCTTATTTTTACTGGCTAAATGATATTCCATATGAAGTTGATCAAAGTCTGGATCGTGGCGATTGCGGTCCTGGTTACCAGCAGTTCGCGTGCAGATGAAGGGATGTGGCTACCGTTTCTTCTCGAAAAACTGAACGAGAAAGAAATGAAAAGCCTGGGTATGAAAATATCTGCCAAAGACATTTACAACATCAACAGTGGCAGCCTGAAAGATGCGATCGTCAGCTTTGGTGGCTTCTGCACCGGCGAAGTCATTTCCAGCAAAGGCCTGGTCCTGACCAACCACCATTGCGGTTTCGATGCCATCCAGAACCACTCTACACTCGATAAAAACTATATCCGCGACGGATTCTGGGCCATGGACAACAGCCAGGAACTCCGCAATCCCGGCCTGTTCGTCACCTTCATCGTACGCATCGATGACGTTAGCAAGGACGTACTCAAGGGTGTCACCGCTACCATGAGCGAGAGCGAAAGACAATCTATGGTTGACAAGAACATGAACGAACTCCGCAAGAATGTAAAGAAGGAAAGCTACCAGAACTCCTTCATCCGGGCCTTCTACGAGGGCAATCATTATTACATGTTCATTACCGAAACCTACAACGATGTCCGGCTCGTTGGTGCACCCCCCTCCTCCATCGGCAACTTTGGTAAGGATAGCGACAACTGGATGTGGCCGCGCCATACGGGCGACTTCTCTATGTTCCGGATCTACGCCGGCAAAGACAACAAACCCGCCGACTATTCGCCCGACAATGTGCCCTACGTACCAAAGAAATCATTATCGATCTCGCTGGACGGCGTTGCAGAAAAAGACTTCACGATGGTATTCGGCTTTCCCGGTCGCACCACCCAATACCTCCCCTCACCTGCCGTGGAGCAGATCGTTGATATCAACGATCCGGCGAAAATTGCCATCCGCGACAGGGCCCTGGCCGTGATCGACCGGTATATGCGGAACGATGAAGCCATAAAAATCAAGTACGCCGCCAAATATGCAGGCATCAGCAATGCCTGGAAGAAATGGCAGGGCGAGGTTCTTGGCCTGACCCGCACCAATGCCGTTGGCAAAAAGAAAGCCTATGAGCAGACATTTCAGCAGCGCGTGAACGCTAACCCTGCCTGGAAAGCATCCTGGGGAAACCTGTTGGGCGATCTCTCGGCCGCCTACAACGAGTATAAGCCTTATGCCCTCGCCAGGGACTATTGGGGTGAGATCACCTCCCGCATCGAAGTATTCTTTGTGATCGGTCAATTAAATGTCCTGTCCAAAGCAAAAGGAAAACCGGAGTATGCGAGCACACTTGCCCGGGTGAAGGACCGGCTGACAGATATCTATGCGGAGTATGAACCCGCCGTTGACAAAGACCTTTTCCAGTCGCTGATGGAGATGTACGTGAAAGATCAACCTGCCGCGTATGTGTCCTCAAAAGTTCGAAACAGCGACTTCGGCCAGTGGGCAAATGAGCTCTATAATAATACCACCCTGGACGATGGCGCAGCTACCCTCGCCGCCCTTGATAAGAACCCTGAGTCATTGTTTGCCGCCCTGTCCACCGATCCGATCGCGGTACTCTACCTGGACATGGCCGCCGTATACAACTCAGCCGTTACCCCTACACTGAATGAGCTACAGGCCCGCCTCAACCGGCTGCAACGGGATTACATGGCAGCGCAAATGGCGGTAATGAAAGAGAAGAGATTTTATCCGGACGCCAACAGCACACTGCGCGTAACCTACGGAAACGTAAAGGGTTATGTTGCCCGCGATGCGGTGAAATATGATTTTTACACCTACCTGGATGGTGTGATGGAGAAATATGTTCCGGGCGATTATGAGTTTGACGTTTCACCCAAACTCCGGGAACTCTACAGCAAAAAGGACTATGGGGTATATGGAAAAAATGGCAAAATGCCCGTCTGCTTCATCGCCGCCAACCACACAACAGGCGGAAACTCAGGGAGTCCTGCGCTGGACGCCTACGGGAACCTGGTCGGCCTGAACTTCGACCGGGTCTGGGAAGGAACGATGAGTGATGTGAACTATGACCCATCGATCTGCCGCAATATCATGGTGGATATCCGCTATGTACTTTTCATTGTGGACAAGTATGCGGGGGCAGGCCACCTGGTAAAAGAGATGAAACTTGTACACCCCAAGCGGGGCAAATAATTGAACCTATCGTGAAACCGCCTGAAACCCTTAATGACGGGGCAATCAGGCGGTTTTTTCGCGCCGAAATGTTAATAAATAAATAGCCAAATTCCCCTATTTTTGCCATCCGTTTTTTAAACCCGAAGAATTTTTATGTCAGTTATCCAGAAGATCCAGGAGAAGTATGCAAAAGTAATGGCGGTGATCATCGCAGTTGCCTTGATAACCTTCGTTATTATGCTCGCATTTGAAAATGGCGGCAGCCTCTTTGGCGGCAACCGCAGCAACACTGTGGGTAAAGTAAACGGTGAGACGATCGACTACAACACCTTTACCGGTCGTGCCAACATGATGGAAGCGCAAATGAAGCAGCAGGGTTATCCCGGCGGCGTTGCGCTTACACAGGAAGCGATGAACCAAACCTGGGAACAGGAGGTGAACCGCATCGTGCTGGAAGATGAATTTGAGAAACTTGGCCTGACCATTGGCCGCCGTGAATTAAGCGACCTCCTGTATGGTCCAAATCCCCCCGATCAACTGAGACAGGCATTTACCGATCCCGCTACCAACGTATATGATCCCGCCAAGGCGAAAGCTCAGTTGGACAATGTACTGAAAAGCGGTACTGCTGAAGAGAAAGCGAACATTGCAAACTTCCTGACCAGCATGGAGCTTGTTCGCAAGAATGATAAATACACCTCTTTATTATCCAACTCGATCAACTTTCCCAAGTGGATGATCGAAAAGCAAAATGCGGACAACAGCCAGATCGCGCGCGTATCATTCGTCAGAGCACTGTACAGTGAAGTTTCCGATAGCACCGTTAAGGTATCCGATGATGAGATCGCAGATTATGTAAAAAAACACAAAGACCTGTTCAAGCAGGAAGAGAGCCGTGGCATCACCTATGTATCTTTTAGCGCCCTGCCTACCGGAGCTGACTCCACTGCAGCTTATAATGCACTGATGAACCTCAAGCCTGAGTTTGATTCAACCTCAGACGCGAACGGTTTTGCAGAGCGTGCAGGAAGCAGCATGCCATCTACAGGCGATGCGTACTATCCAAAATCAAGATTGCAGCAGGCGAACCAGCAGATCGGTGCTTCACACAAAGACACGATCCTGACGCTGGGTAAAAATCAGGTATATGGTCCTTACCTTGACGGCAGCAGCTATGTCCTTGCTAAAATGATCGATAGCAAAGTGCTTCCTGATTCAGTGAAATGCCGCCACATCCTCCTCGGTACTGTTGATCGCCAGGGGCAGCCGATCATGTCTGATTCTGCAGCGAAGAAAAGTGCAGACAGCATCGCCCTGGCTATTGCCGGTGGTGCCAACTTTGACACACTCGAGGCTCGCTATTCAACTGATGAAGTAGCTGGAAATGATAAAGGCGTCATGACCTTCTCCTCCGTGGATGCGCAAGGCGAAAATTTTGCAAAGGAGTTCGGTGATTTTATCCTGAACAACCCTGCAGGCACCAAGCGCGTAGTGAAGACCCAATTTGGTTATCACTATATCGAGATACTCTCCCACATCAAACCAGAAACACATTATAAGATAGCCTACATCGGTCGCCAGATCGAACCAAGCGCGGAAACAGACGCAGCGGCCAATAACCAGGCACAGCAGTTTGCCGCTAACAGCCGCGATCAGAAAACATTCAACGAGAATGCAGATAAGCTTAAAGCACAGGGAATAAACAAACTGGTTGAGTCCAACATTGCTCCAACCGCCTACCAGCTTGGCCTGGGTGTGTCAAGAGGATTTGTAAGGAACATCTACGAAGCAGATCTGGGCGATGTGCTCGATCCTGAAAAAGTAGGAGACAACTATGTGGTGGCAATGGTCACTGAGGTGAATAAGAAAGGCACCATGTCTCCTGCCAAGGCAAGGCCAATGGTAGAAGGCATTTTGAGAAATCAGAAAAAAGCAGATATTCTCACAAAGAAAGTCGGAAATGTAACTACCCTTGAAGCCGCAGCGACAGCACTTGGCGGCAAGAGCATCGAATCTGCAGACAGCGTAAGAATTTTCAATTCACAAACCGTTCTCTCCGCTGAACCAAAAGTGATTGGTGCAAGTTTCAACCCGGCCAATAAAGGCAAGGTTGTACCGCAGGTGATCCCTGGCCAAAGCGGTGTATATGTGGTGCGGGTGGATGATGTAGCCGCTGCTCCTGTGATGGAAGGCTCTGTTGCGGAACAACGTGCAAGCCGATATCAGCAGGCAAGAATGCGCCTGCAGCAGATGGCATCACAACGGATGGACTTCAACCTGAATGCATTGAAAGAGGCGGCGGATATCAAGGATAACCGCGCCGACCTGTTCTGATAAATCGTTTACAACCAAAATCAACTGAGCAAAGGCCCCATTCGGGGCCTTTGCTGCTTCTGCAACAATACGAATGCTGTAGTGTTATATTTGTGAAAGCAAATTCAATGGCAGAAACCTTCGTAAATAAAGTAGCTGAAAGCGGCATCATCACCATAGACCCGGCAAATTACCTGCCTTCGGGCCATACCGCCGTATTCGATCTGAAGGACCATCTTTTTATGGGGCTGATCCTGAAGGAGAAGGATTTTCGCGAAGCACTGAAACAAACAGATTGGGAGCAATACCGGGATAAATACGTTGCGGTTACCTGCACAGCAGATGCCATTATTCCCGTCTGGGCCTATATGCTGATCGCATCTTACCTCCAGCCCGTAGCTGCAGACATTGTCATGGGAGATGAAGCGGAACTCAAGCGGCAGCTTTTCCTGAAAAACCTGGCGGCCATTGATATTGCCGAATACAACGACAAACGTATTGTAGTAAAGGGTTGTGGTGAAACGCCCATTGGTGATTTTGTCTATATGGAGCTGACGAAAAGACTTCGGCCTGTAGCTAAAAGCATTATGTATGGTGAACCCTGCAGCACGGTTCCCGTTTTCAAAAAATCCATGGCTGCCCGGTCCAATCCCTAGAACCAGCCTTTCTTTCGAAACATCCTGATCATCCACACAGGGATCACCAGCATGATCGCAACTGCGATCCAGAACCCGTATTGATTGTGGATATATGGAATTGCATCGAAATTCATTCCGAATATGCCGCCGATTACCGTAGCCGGTGCGAGAAGGCAGGTGACTATCGCCATCACTTTCATCACCTCATTCATCTTCAGGTTCACATTGTTGATATAAAGATCCTGCATGCTTACCATGATATCACGGTAGTTTTCGCTAAGGTCGATGGCCTGCACAATGTGGTCATAGACATCCTTGAAATATTTGGTATTACGCTCATCGAGCAGTTCGCTTTCGCTGCGCAAAATTCCACTCAACAGGTCGCGGACAGGAACCGTATTTCGTTTCAGTACAATCAGTTCCTTTCTTAATTGATTGATCTTTGCCAGCGAGCGTTTATCACTATTGCGGATCACCTCTTCTTCCAACATCTCGATCCGGTCGCCAAGCTTTTCCATAACAACATAATAATTGTCCACGATCAGATCCAGCATCGTGTAGCAGAGATAGTCGGCACCACGCTGGCGGGCCTTGCTGGTGGCCATTTTCAGGCGGTCACGAAGGGGATTGAAAACATCTCGTGTAGCATCTTCCTGGAAACTCAATACGAAATCCTTGCCCAGCACAATGCTGATCTGCTCTGTTTCGACTGTTTGTTTCTGGTCGTTGTAATAAAGCATGTTCAGCAGGCAAAACAACACACCTTCCACCTCATCCATCTTTGGCCGCTGGTTGATGCTGAGGATATCTTCCACAAGCAGAGGGTGGACACCAAAGTGCGCAGAGATCGCTTCCACGTCTGCCTTCCGGAGCCCATCAATATTTATCCAGCTTACCCGCTGGCTATCTTTCAGTGGGTAAACATCGGTAAGGGTAGAATAGGAATGTTCTGAAATTTCTTCAGCATTGTAGTCAAATGCTGCGATCACGACCTCTTTCGCCTCCTTACGCTCTGGTACGATCGTTGGATTGATAGACAGAATCTCTTTGGTCCGTTCTGTTCCAAAAATGTTCGGGAGGTAGAGATACCGCAGGTATTTTTCCGGCCTGATTCTCACATTCATAAAAGAAAGGTATAAAATCTACCTGCACAGCCGCTAAACTTTTTGCGGACGGCGGGGTCAAAACAGCAATTGAAGTCTATGAAAAGAATAACTATTGCATTCGTACTCCTCGTGAGCATAATTTCTACGGTACATGCACAGCATGTATCCGTCAGGCTAGATTTTCCGGGGCCCGCCGTTGCCCGCCCTGCACCACCCTACCGGGGTGCTATCTGGATCGGTCCGGAATGGACCTGGCGTGGGAACCAGTACGTAGTGGTACCGGGATATTGGGCAAAACCCAGAAAGAATCGTCACTGGAAACAGGGTCATTGGAAGCACGGTCATAAGGGATATGTATGGGTGCCTGGCCGCTGGAGATAACAGGGTGTAATACTGATGGCGTTCCATGCGGATTGACTATTTTGTAGTCGATATTCCGATGAACACAGCACCAAACAGGTCAAACAAGGTTGGGCGATTTTTCTTGACGGCCAGAAGAGCATTTAATGTGCTCCAAGGCAATGATCCGTTGCGCATGGCAGGCGCGACCGCCTTCTTTACAACCTTTGCGCTCCCGCCCATCATGATCATCCTGTTCCAGCTCTTCAGCCTTTTCCTCAGTAAACGGAGTGTCGGCTCAGAGATCATGGAGGTACTGACCTCGACCCTTGGCACGGAGGGGGCGAATCAACTCAGGCAAACAACCCGAGGTCTGAGGACGCTGGCCCAGACCTGGTGGCTCGCCATCCTGGGTTTTATATTCCTGCTTTTTATTGCAACCACCCTCTTCATGGTGATCCGCAATACAATCAATGATATTTGGGAGATCAGGCTTAAGAAAAGACGTTCTTTTCTTTTCACACTGAAAGTGAGAATGCAATCTGCCCTGTTCATCGTTGTCACCGGGGTGCTGTTTGTGATCTTTGTAGGCATTGAGGCAGCGCAGGCAGTGGCGGGTGATTACATTGCAGAACTTAGCGATACAGCGGGTTTTGTGTTTCGGCTTGTATTTAGCCAGGTCACAGCTATCCTCGTAGTGACGGGATGGTTTATCATTCTTTTCCGATTTATCGCCGATGCACGACCTCCATGGCGCGTGGTGATAGCAGGAGGAATGCTCACAGGGATACTGTTCTTTGCGGGCAAATCCGGCCTCTCGGTGTTACTGCGCGAGGGGAATGTGGCAACCGTATACGGCGCATCCGGCGCTATTGTACTTGTACTGCTTTTTGTTTTTTATTCTTCGTTTATACTTTATTACGGCGCATCGTTCATCAAGGCCTATGCTGACATGCGGAAGCTATCCCTTCAACCCGGCAGCCGCGCTACGACTTACAGATTGACCGATGCCTAGTGCCCTGCACCGGTTTCTTCATACAGATCCACCTGCGACGATAAAATCTCGCGATACTTTGCGAACAGTTTTGTTTTGGATATAAACCCGATGAACTTCTTATCGCTGTTGAGAACGGGCAGATACCAGCTCTGCGTCAGATCGAACTGTTTCATCACATCATGCATATCCTGCGTGTCTGAAAGTAATGCCGCGGGTTTTTTAACAAGTGAACGGACCGTAACTGTTTCCAGTTGCACAGGATCGAATATCAATTGCTTGATATCATTCAATTCGATGATCCCGACAAAGCGGTCCTTGTTATCATGCACCGCATAGATGTTCTTTTCGCTGGTCTTTACAGTTTCGACTAATTCGCGCAACCGACCTTCCACATTTATGCTGGCATATTTATCCTGGAGTATTTCTGTAAGTTGAATAGAGGTCAGGATATTCCGTTCTTTTTTATGAGTAAAAATCTGGCCCTCCAGGGCGAGTTGTCTTGTTTCCATGGAAAATGGATTGTAACTCTTGACTATGAAGAAGGATATCGAGGACACGATCATCAGGGGAATGAATAGTTCATAGCCGTTGGTAATCTCGGCAATAAGAAAGATAGCGGAGAGCGGGCAATACATGACGCCGCTGAGCACCCCTGCCATTCCCGTGAGGCTGAAGTTGCCTTCGGGTATCTTCAACCAACCCGTGTTGTTCATCAGTTTTGAGAAGAAAAAGCCAAGATAAGCACCCGTAAAAAGTGATGGAGCAAAATTGCCCCCATTGCCACCGCTGCCAATGGTGATACCAGCCGCGAGCGGCTTAAGTAATACAATGAGCCCCGCGAACAGCACAAGTGACCATTGTTCATCCAGTAAAGAGAACAGTGCGGTGTTGTCGTTTATCCGCGCAGGCGTTCCGGACGCCACCAGTTTTACACTTTCATAACCTTCACCAAACAGAGGCGGTACAAGGAAATAGATTGCCATCAGGAACATACCACCCACTGCGGCTTTCAAATACGCGTTTTGTTTCCAATGATGCAGGCGTCCTTCCGCCATCTTGAAGGCCCTGGCATAATACAGAGAAATAAAACCCGCCAGTATACCAAGCGCGATATACCAGGGCACATTGTGATAATCGAATTTTTCTTTGAGGATAAAATTGAAAAGGAACGATTCTCCCAGGATGATCTTGGAGCAAAGCGCTCCTACCACGGAAGAGATGATCAATGGGATGAAATAGCTGACGATCGTTTCTGTGAGCAAAACCTCGATGGCGAAGATGACCCCGGCAATAGGGGCATTGAAAACTGCGGCAATACCCGCTGCTGCACCGCACCCGATGAGCAAAGTCCGTTCGCGGTAATTCAATTCACTGATGCGGGCGGTATTTGAGCCAACGGCTGAACCCGTCGCAACGATAGGCGCCTCCAGCCCGGCGGAGCCGCCAAGCCCTACCGTAAGTGCACTGGTGATCACATGCTGGTAGGTGTGTCTTAATGGAATGAAAGAAGATTTACGGGCGATCGATCGCAAAACCATGGCGATGCCCTTTTCAATATGTGACTGGAAAAATAATTTTACGATCAGCACCGTAAGCAGCAAACCAATCACCGGGAACAACAGGTAACTGAAGCGGCTGACATCGGCATCCTGGATCCAATGCTGGAGATAATGCACCAGGGTTTTTAGAAAAACAGCGGTAAGCCCGGAGAAAAGACCCACCAGGGTTGCCACCAGCATGATATATTGAACCCTTGTGAGCTTTGCCCTGAGATAATGAACGATCAATTGGTACAAAAACTTCGCTGGCCTCATAATCTGCGTTTCGTGAGGAGCAAAGATAGGGCGATTGATCAGCGATGCCCTTCTGAAAGTAATTGCCGCGCACGTTCAAGATCCTCGGGGGTGTCGATAGCGACCGACTGAAAATCAACTTCCGCCATCCTGAGTTGTATGCCATTCTCGAGGTAACGCAGTTGTTCCAGTTTTTCTTTCATCTCCAGCCTCGCAGGCGGCCATGATGTAAAATCCAGCAGTGTTTGCTTTCTGAACCCATACACACCGATATGTAAAAAGTATGGGTGTTCTGAAGAGGCGGCGGGGTAAGGAATAACGCTACGGCTGAAATAAAGTGCGTTGTTGAATTTATCTACAACCACCTTCACACTGGAGGGGCGTTGCAGCTCCTCATCATCTGCGATTTTCCGCATCAGAGATCCCACTTTCACAGCGGGGTCATCAAACAGCCGTACAAGTTGTTGTAGTGGTTGTTTCTGTATAAATGGTTCATCGCCCTGCACGTTAATGACCACGTCCGCATCGAGAGTGCGGACAGCTTCTGCAATGCGGTCGCTACCACTCTCATGCAGGGCCTGGCTCATCACGGCTCTGCCACCAGCCGATACAATTTCATTATAAATGATATCGCTGTCGGTAGCTACAATCACCTCGTCAAAAAGGCCTGTGGCAAGCGCAGCATCATATGTATGGCGAATAACAGGCTTGTCACCGAGCATTTGCATAAGCTTGGCAGGGAAACGGGTGGCGGCATATCGCGCCGGGATCACAGCAATCACCTTCATTTACCAAAGCTAAAGACCCCTGTTGAGATTATTGCAGCCGAAAATTTTTGGGAAAAATAACAGCGCCGACCGGTATCATTTATCCAGCTTTTGAAAAGGCTTTTTCATGAGTGTGAGAAACTCTTCGTCCCGGTCATTATCATAGTATCGGTCGAGCCCATACCTGATCTCACCAGGCTCGAGTTTGGAAAAGGTGCGGAACATCCGGTCCCAGATAGAAAACACGGCACCGTAGTTTGTATCTGTGTATGGTTGCTTCCAATGATGGTGCACCTTGTGCATATTGGGTGAAACGAGGATAAAACTCAGCGCCTTGTCGAGTTTTCGGGGCAGGCTGATATTTGCATGCGTAAAGGCGGTAGCAATAACGACAAGCGTCTGGTAGATCATGACGCTATACATGGGTGCACCGGAGATGAAGATCAGCAACAGGAAGAAAATCCCGCGCAACAGGCTGTCGCCGGGGTGATGCCGCAGGCCGGTTGTCACATCCACATTGTTGTCGCTGTGATGAATGAGGTGAAACCGCCAGAGCAGAGGCGTCTTATGCATCACCAGGTGCACCAGCCAGCTACTGAAATCCAGCGCCAGGACCCCGATGACAATTTTCATCAGCACCGAGGTATCAAACCACCAGGCCAGTCCAAACCGCGCATCTTCACACCAGTCTGAAAGCTTCACAATGAGTATCGCGAGAAATGTATGAATGATGAGATGGATGACAGTGAATCCAAAATTCACGGCGGCATGACGAAACTTGGTTTTTTTGTAAGCCAGGGGAATGAGCGGTATAGCACCTTCGATGATCCAGAAGATCATCAGTCCCCCCACAAGTATAGCCATCCGCTCCAGTGGCCGTTGTTCCAGCGTTGAAAAATAATCCAGGATCGTTTCCCACATAACAGGCAATTCAGATTGAAGAATCAGGCAGGTGTTAAGTTACTAAATTTTGCAGGGAAGAAAAAGCGGTCGTTGCATGGCTGCCGGACATTTAACTATCTGGTGGCGACTATTGTTCTGCAGGGGCAGCCGGGTCTTCAGGTATTGTTATCGGTTCCTCGAATTCGGCCTCGCAGTCGAAACATTTGTAATTCTTTTTTACACCGATAGCAAAATTTCCCAGCAAGGTGCCTGCAATGCCTGAAATCCAGTTGGATAATTTCCGGGGCGATGTAATCTGGAGGATATTGTGCGAGCGGCATTGGGGACATGCCTGGGAGGCTTTGTGATCCGCCTCAATCCTATGCAGGATCTCTTTAGCCCGTTCCGCCTGCTGCACGAGGACCATCAGCTTGATACCGCCAACGGCATTGCCCAGGATCGGGTCTATGGTCACTGTATTCTCGTCTTTAAGCCAGCAGTTAATGCCTTCTTCTTCCATCCTGCCCAATGCAATGTGCGCCTGCACGTAGTTGTCGAAGGCAATCAGCGGAATGTATTCCCGGTAGGCAGAACTTTCTTCATCGTGTGCCGTTTGCATCCTGAAAGGTACTGCAGAACGATTGCTATCTCATTTCCCGAAATAAAAAAATCCCGCTGCGGGCGGGATTCAGTCTTTTATTTAAGCAGCTTACTGATTCAGCATGAGAGGCATTACCAGCATCAGGAGTTGTTCATTTTCCACCTGCTCGGTTGGTTTGATAAGGCCGGCTTTTGTTGGTGTCGACAGTTCCACGTTTACTTCATCCCCATCGGCGGCATTGAGCATTTCGATCAGGAATTTTGCGTTGAAGGCGATCACCAGGTCTTCGCCATTGTACTGGCATTTCATGCGCTCATTCCCTTCAAAGCTGAAGTCCACATCCTGCGCGGCGAGCTGCAGCTCACTTCCGCTGATGTTCAGTGCTACCTGGTTGGTGCTTTTGTTACTAAAAATGCTGACGCGGCGAAGTGCGCTCTGGAAATCGCTTTTGTTGACGGTAAGGCGGTAAGGATTATCTGCGGGAATAACCACCTTATAATCCGGGAACCGCGCATCGATAAGCCGGCAGCTCATCTGGGTGGTGCCATGCTTTACAAAAAGATGGTTGGAATTATAGCTGATGGTCAGTTCATCTTCATTGAATGGTATGGCTGCTTTCAACAGGTTCAGCGGTTTCCGCGGAACAATAAAGCTGTCGGGACGCGGGCAACTCACTTCGGTGCGTTTGTAGCGCACCAGGCGATGTGCATCGGTGGCCACGCATTGCATGCCACTCTTATCCAGCTCAAAGAAAACCCCGGTCATGGCAGGGCGAAGATCATCGTTGCTGGTCGCGAACAGCGTTTTATTGATAGCGGTCACGAGTGCGCTGGCGGAAATTGTAAAGGACGTTGTGTCATCTGCTGCCGGCTCTTTGGGGAAATTATCCGGGTTTTCTCCCATCACCTTGTATTTACCGTTATCGCTGGTGATCTCTACGCCAAAATTCTTGTCGATATTGAACGTCAGCGGTTGATCGGGCAGATTTTTAAGTGAATCCAGGAGGATCTTGGCGGGGATACAGACCTTGCCGCTGTCCTTGGCTTCAATGTCAAGCTGGATCCGCATGACGGTTTCCAGGTCGGTAGCCACCACGGTGAGTTTATTCTTCTCTACTTCAAAAAGGAAATCTTCCAGGATCGGAAGCACGGTATTTGCGTTGATCACACCGGCTATGTGCTGCAATTGTTTAAGCAGCGAGGAAGAGGACACAATAAACTTCATATAAAAATTTGAGTGAGGCGAAACTACTGATTTTTGACATATTGCGGTACTGAATAAGACGGGCCCGGAGCAAATAAAAACCGGTGATGAGGGGGGCGCTCGTTTTCCCGTTCTTTATTATCTTTCCTTTTTTCAACAAATTCAATATAAATGTTCGAGCGACTTTTCGGGTGGGGTAAAAAGAGAGAAGAACCGGCAGCCACTATTCCTTTCGGCCGATACTCGGACAATAACAAACCCGTGGCCAAGGTGAACCGCTGGACGGATGCGGAAAACCTTTTCAAGGAAAAGCGGTATCCTGAAGGCATTGATGCCTTCTTTGATTACCTGCGGGATGACACCTCCGGCAATGTCACTTACCGGCGCACAGGTGATGCCGGTGAATTCGAATTTTACCAGGGTTCCAGGATTGTGCGGGGCAGCTTTGATACAGAGCGGGTCAGCGCCGAAGTCACCCTGGCCAGGATGCCCCAACCCTCCGTGCCGGTGATGAGAAGATTACTGGAGATGAATTTCAGTCTTTATTACTCCCGGTTTGCATTGGACCAGGACCGGCTTTGTATGCGATTCGACACGAACATTGCAGCGGCGAACCCCAGCAAACTGTACTATGGACTAAAGGAGTTGTCCACCAAGGCAGACAAACAGGATGATCTCCTCTTGCAGGATTTCAGCACCCTGCAGACGATGGATAATGAACACATCAGCCCCATTCCAGATAGCGAGAAAGAGGTGAAATACCGGTATCTACAGCAATGGATCACCCAAACCCTCGATGTAGTAGGAACGCTGGATGCAGACAAGTTTTCAGGGGGGATTGCGTACATGTTGCTATCCCTTCTTTACCGAATTGATTATCTCATCACTCCCGAGGGAAAACTTTTACATGACCTGGAAAAAATAGCAGGTATCTACTTCCGCAAGGATGAACGGCCTGCGGTGGAAAAGAACCGTGATATGGTGGAAGAGTTCAGGAAATTGCAGCTCAAATCCAAAGAAGAAGTATTCACCAATCTTTTCCGGTCACGGTATACTTTTTCAATCGTCGCGCCACAAAGCTACAAGGCGGTGGCGGATTCCATTCATGGAGCTAATCAGAGCATGATCTGGTACCGTGACAACAACTATCCTTTCGTGGCCACCCAGGTAACGGAGTATGGCATCGCTTATTGCCAGTATTCGTACAGCCTGCCGCGGGTGATCACTGAATTGTTCGACCTGTATATGCACATCAATTATGCGGATTACTACAGGGAGCTGGGTTACAGGGAGAATTTTTATGACCACGCATCCGGACGATTTGATGACGACGCGATCAGGGAAAGGATCAGGAAAATACAGGAGCGATGGAAAGAGAAATATCCCAACCTGGATTTTAAAGTAAACAATCTGCGGTTTGATAACCTGGTTTTCTTTGACCAGACATTCACCAATGAGCTGGAGTTCCTGAACATGGAAGCAGGAAAGTAAATGAACGGATAAAGATTTAACGGAAGAAAAGCAAGCATCAAATGGATCCTCAGCAAATCATAGAAAGTTACCAGAACGCCATAATACAGATCGCTACGGCGGGTGGTACGGGTACAGGTTTTTACCTCAAGGAGTACAATATCATAGTTACTAATGATCATGTGGTTGCCGACAATGCGGAAGTGACGATCGCAGGAAAAATATTTGACAAAACGCTCTCCCGGGTATGGTATACGGACCGGAAGCATGACCTGGCATTTCTTGAAGCACCGGCCATCGATCTGCCCGAGGTGCGGCTGGGGAAATATGAGTCCATGAAAGATGGCGACTCCGTTCTTGCCATCGGGCACCCGTACGGCCTGAACTATACCGCTACCCAGGGCGTTATATCAAAGGTGGACCGGATAAGAGAGGGATTGAAATTTATACAGATAGATGCGGCCATCAACCCCGGGAACAGTGGCGGTCCGCTGGTAAACATCTCAGGCGAGGTGATCGGCGTGAATTCATTCATCATCCGGGGTGGAGATAATCTTGGTTTTGCCCTTCCGGTTAGCTATTTGCGCGAAGCGTTACAGATGTATGAGCCAAATCGTGGCCAGGCAACCACGCGTTGCTTCAGTTGCAGTTTCCTGGTCACGCAATCCAACATCGACTCAGCAAAGTATTGCCCAAGCTGCGGCACAGAAGTGAAATTGCCAGAGATACCAGAAAAAGAAATCGAGCCGGTTGGTGCTGCAAAGGTGATTGAAGAGATACTTAAAGATCTTGGGAAAAATGTGCGCCTTGCGCGTGAGGGCGCCAATCAATGGAGTGTAAAGGAAGGATCAGCCCGGATCAAGATCACTTATAACCCCGAGAATTTTTTTATTACCGGCGACGCCTATCTCTGCCAGATGCCCGCGGATCCACAGCAGATAAAACCATTGTACCAGTTCCTCCTCCAGGAGAATTTTCAACTAAAGGGAATGGTGTTGAGTTGCTTCAAGCAAAACATCGTACTAAGCAGCATCATGTATGATATGGATATGACCAAGGACAGCGGTGCTGCGTCATTCCGAAGCCTTTTTACCCAGGCAGATTATTACGATGACTACCTGAAGAAAGAGTACAAATGTGTGGATAGGCTGGAAGAATAGCAGAAGTTGATATGAACAGGAAGCATCTCACACCGGCGCAGGCATTGCAAAAGCTAAAGCAGTACTGTGCTTACCAGGAACGCTCGCATAGCGATGTTTCAGGAAAGCTGTATGAACTGGGTGTTTGGAAAAAAGATCATGATGCCATCATTTCTGCATTGATAGAAGAGGATTATCTGAATGAACTGCGCTTTGCTATTGCATTTGCCGGGGGCAAATTCCGCATAAAGGAATGGGGCCGCATCAAGATCCGCTATGAATTGCAGCAAAAGAAGCTTAGCCCCTACTGTATCAACAAGGCAATGAAAGAGATCGATGACGAAACGTATCAGGCAACGTTAAAAAAACTGGCGGAGAAAAAATATCTTTCATTGAAGGGGGAGCAATACCTGAACAGGAGGAAGAAAACAATGGATTATCTCCTCTCCCGTGGTTTTGAGCCAGCATTGATCACAGCCACGATCGATGACATTGCAGGGAAAAAAAAGACCCCCTGATCGGGGGTCGGTGGTTATTGAAAAAATAGTTTTTCCGTTCGCCTTAAGTCAGGCCCGGTGATTATGACAAAATATACGCCTTTGTGAACCGGTGGTGCCTGCACAGTGAAATACCCTTCGGCTCCGTTCAGTTGCTTTGTCATGATCAGTTTTCCATCAGCACTTGCAAGTTGCACGGTGGTGATCGGCCTTGTGCTATTTATGTTGATCACTCCATTGGTGATAGCAGCGGGATACACCCGGATATCTCCCTGCTTATCTGTACGGATAACAACGACTGGTGAGTATTTCGATGTATTGTTTTCTTCAATTCTTAGCCGGTAATACACGGGACCATTGTAAACGAACTGGTGCCGGTAGGTATAATCATTTCTTCCGGCGCTGTTGGCGGCAACCACCGTTCCGGCGTCTGTGAATGTTCTGCCATCTGTGCTGAACTCTACAATGTACCGGCTGATATTGCTTTCTTCCACGGTCCATTTTATTTCATTATATCCCGACCATTGCTTCCCTGCAAATGAAATCAGCCGAAGCGGAGTAACGATGGGTGTTACGATTTTGAAAACAGCACCGGTGTTGAGAGATGCGGCATAGAGGGTACCGTCATTGCCTTCGCTGATGGAGGAGATACCGGTTGCCATGCCTGTTTTTACGCTTACACTCCAGTTGCCGCCGCCCGCAGGGGTTATTCGCCATAGCCGGCCGGAATAATAATCCGTTGCAAGGTAATAGCCTTGCAGATCTGCAAACTCGCTGCCGCGGTATACGTATCCGCCTACAACAGACTGGCCTTCTACGGGATTATCATAGTCATACACGGGCAGCACATCCACGGCGCGAACGGTGTCACAAATTGTATTGCTGACAGGTGCAGAGCTGTTGTTCTCTGTGCCCTCCACGCAAACCCAGCCATAGTTGGCACCCCAGGTGCCGCCCGCCCGAAAATTGATCTCTTCTTTCGAATCCTGTCCCACATCTCCGATCCACATATCACCTGTGGCCCGGTCAAAACTCCAGCGAAACGGGTTGCGGAGCCCCCAGGCCCACCGCTCGGCAACAAACGGGGTGACATCTACATTTACACGGATCATTTTTCCCAGCCAGGATGCCGGGTCCTGAGCATTATAATCCGGATCGTTGCCGCTGCCCCCGTCACCCGTAGCAAAATAGAGATAGGGCACACCGCTTTCCGTTCTGAACTGAAGGTGGCCGCCGTTGTGATTGGAGAAATTTTTTGCAATGCTAATAAGTGGCGAGCCCAGGGTAGCTGCGGGATTGGCTACATCCGGGTTCGCAGAAACCTGGTAGCGTGCCACCACGATGTTGCCGGAGTTGTTGTTGTAGTACACGAAAAAATAGCCATTGGACTGGTACTGTGGATGAAAGGCCATGCTGAGCAGGCCGCGCTCACCATCATCCGCCACGATGCCGCTGATGTTGAGAAAGGGTGTGGGCAGGATTTCATCTCCGTCCCAGATGCGGATGATGCCGGCTTTTTCAACAATAAACAGGCGCGTGTTATCGCCCGGGGCGGTTACGACTTCCATCGGCGCGATCAGCCCGGCAGAGGCGGGAATGAGGGGCTGGTACTGAACATCAGGCTGGGCCTGAGTTTTAAAAGAAAGAACTACTGTGATTGCAGCCACCAGCAGCAGTTTTACGGGGGGTAAAAAGCGGGGCATAGGCATTGATTTAGGACAGAGCCGCCACAAAATCAATGCCCGATATGATCGGAGGTAGCATCTGCGTTCGCCGCTGAACCCGATCAGATCGAGTGAATTTGTTCAATTGCCTCCTGAACTCCGTTGATATCTTCCAGGAGAAATGATGGATCGTAGCCAAGCCAATGCAGCATATCTGTTATTAGTGAATACCTGTTTTGAACCTGTGCCGTTGAGACAACATGTGAATGGTTTTTGAAACAAATTGGCTCGTAGTGAGCAATTCGGTTCCTGAGATCGTTTATTTTGAACAAGTTTTTGAACACAATTTTCTGGCGTGTGCCTGGTGGCCTGTTCGGAAAGATGGCCAGGAGTGAATTTCCCGATGCCACGTACTCTCGTTCTGCAAACTGGTAAGTCCAGAACCCGAAAGTCAGTTTCGCCACCAACCTGTCATGGCTATATAATTCCCCGAGCTTATGTATCGCGTCGTGAATTGCGTGGAAAGAATCGTGGCAATAGTCATTGTCTAAATATCCACCAGGACTTACAGCTTCTTCCAGCCATAATTGGCCTCTCGATTTTATAAAATGACGGTCGATGGCGTTTCGCAGGATAATTTCGAAAATACCGTTTACGGCGTACATTTTCTGACAAAGGATCAGGTTCGCTTTGTACAGGGCCAGCGCTCTTGCCTGGTCCTCTTTGCAGGCAGTGAGATACCGGTCGAACCTTGGCTGCGAAACCGCCGTATGGAATTGACTGATGGTCATTTGTGATGACGAAAATTTCTGTATACAGCCCTCGCAAAAAATTAAATGAATTCTGTTACCTTTGTGCTGTATCCCTGCTATGCCGCTGTTTAGCAATAGCTAATTAAGTTTGCAGGTAATTTTTTAAGAGCCACTACTCAGTGGCTCTTTCTTTTACCGCGATGAATCTTACCCGAAAATCTTTCATTTATAAGAAAGTAAGAAGAGCCGAATTAGCTAAACCTGACTTATCTCTCGCTTTTCACCTTTATTCTTGATTTTTTGGCTAGAGCGGTTATGCCGGCTTTTATCTGTGTATCCGCTATATGCCTGCTACAAGCTATTCTTCCGGCCTTAGCATTTTAAGAGTATTTAAAGAAGTGCGCACAAACCACTGTACCGCGGGTTGCTGTTTGTATTTGGCGGTATATCGCGTAACAAATTACGTATCCTGTATTGAGCAAAAAACCGGAAGGCGCTGCAGACTAACTGCTGTGACTATGGCACAATGACCTTCGTGGAGCTTTTCCATGTGCTACCATAAAACGTTACCCAGTACGCGCCTTTTCCTAGTGAAGGAATTGCAACAGGTATGAAATCCCGCTGACCATTGATATTTTTCGAAAATACCATTGCACCATCTGCGGAGAATATATTGATTTGTCGCACCGGCCAGTCTGCATTTACATTCAGCATATTGCCTGACACAACCGTCGGATACACGGTGACAGGCGAAACACGCTCGCCATCCAGGAAGATCGCATCGGTGGTAGTGTAACTACCGTTCTTCATCTCCATTCGTATACGATACATTATGGGTGAGCGTTCGTTTATGTTATGCCGGATGTTATAGCCGGTTGTGCCTCCAACGCTGGCTTCGCCGGCACTTTGAAAGTCATTGCCGTTCGTACTGTATTCAACAATGTAGCGTTGTACATTTTGTTCATTGAAGCCATTCCAGTTGATAACATTGTACCCTGTATAGCCGGTAGCCGTGAAAGAGGTGAATGCATTTGAAGCCGGGCTGATGGGGTTCAATGCCGCTTCAGGCCGCGTATTGTCTTTATTGGCAATAATGTGTAGCTGGGCATTTGTTGTAGCAACCGCAAGCATCAGTGCGGCGGTGCTGATTGCTGTTTTGATAAATCGTGTGCACATAGTCATTCATTTGTTTTAAAAAAAACAAAATCAATGCCTGTCATTGACTGCATGCTGCGGGGAAATATCATATGAAGAATAGATTTCCAAAAAACTAAGAATCAGCGGTTCAGGATTTTTCATTCATATCTTTATTGGGAAATTTATTCCCCCACGACTAATCAGAACACCGCATGAATGGCCCTTTGAACATATCCGTGATCCAGGCAGACCTGGTTTGGGAAAATGTGGAAGCAAACCTTGCCCATTTTGAAAAAAAGCTGGCCGCGCTTCCTGGCAAGCCGGAGGTAGTGGTGCTGCCGGAGATGTTCAGTACTGGTTTCAGCATGCGTCCTGCAGCACTTGCAGAAAGCATGCAGGGCAGAACTGTGTCGTGGATGCGCGACATGGCGGCGCGGTTCCGGGTTATCCTCACGGGCAGTGTGATGATCCGTGAGGAGAGGGAGGAACAGGTAAGCTATTTTAACCGAATGATCTGGATGCTGCCCACCGGTGACCTCGGATACTATGACAAGCGCCATCGCTTTGCATATGCGGGAGAAGACAAAGAATATACCGCCGGGACACGAAGGCTTATTGCATCGGTAAAGGGCTGGAAGCTCAATCTGCTTATCTGCTATGATCTGCGCTTCCCTGTGTGGGCGAGGCAACAGTTGAAAGACGGGCAACCCGAATACGATGTATTGGTGTATGTGGCCAACTGGCCGGAAAAGCGCGCCCACGCATGGAAAACATTGCTACAAGCGCGGGCTATAGAGAACCAATGCTATGTAGTGGGGGTAAACCGCGTAGGCACGGATGGCAACGATATCACTTACACAGGTGACAGCATGATCATTGGACCCCTGGGAGAGATACTGTATACAAAACGTGAAGTGGAGGATATTGCCACAGTCACTCTAGATCCTCAAGTGCTGATGGATGCCCGACAGAGATTTCCTTTCTGGAAGGATGCAGACGGGTTTGTGATCGGCTGAGGTTAAGGGGCCTTCTCTTGCTCATTTATCACTTGTCGGTCCGGATCAACTCCATCGCCTTCTCGAGTTTATAGTCCGCCCCCTTTTTAATGGCTTCCACTGTAGGTACCGACATCACTTCGGGCTGGACGCCCCGCCCGGTCTTTGGATAGTCTTTATTTATCACAAGCCGGAACAGTGGCAGCCTGAATCTCACGCGTGTTCCGGGTAATGTTACATCCGGAATCAGCCATGCTGAATTACCATACGCTCCGCCACCAGTTTCTTCTCCCACCACCACTACATTCTCCTGGTCGATAACAGCCGACGCGAACAATGTGGTTGCTGAAAATGAATTGCCCCCCGTGAGGATATAGACTTTGCCGTCAAAATGGTTTTTCCGTTTTGGTGTGAAACGGTGCCGTTCGAAATACCGGAAATGATAAAGCCCGTCTTTTTTTCTTCCCGCAAAAAATGTGATGAACAGTCGGTTGAAAAAGTCATTCTGAATGTACCGCGAATATGTCTTCTTTTTCTTCACGGCATACAACGAATCTGCCACTTTGAACTTGTGATCAGAAATATATCGGGTGAGAAGAGTTGAATTTGTAACTGAACCGCCTCCATTTCCCCGCACATCAATGATCAGGTGGCCGATGTCATTTTTCTGCAGTGCGCGGAATGATCTCCGGAAAAATCCTTTCAACCCATAGCCCCGGCCGAAAGAATTCAGGTCCATCATTGCCACTTTGGAGGTGGAATCAATTTTCAACAGCCGTACTGCATTACGGCGCATATTGCGGATATCTTTCCTG
Source organism: Bacteroidota bacterium (assembly GCA_023430465.1). Lineage (GTDB taxonomy): Bacteria > Bacteroidota > Bacteroidia > Chitinophagales > Chitinophagaceae > JAEZAM01. The sequence goes on from JAEZAM010000146.1 coordinate 21,826, forward strand.
CTGGGTTTTGGCAACGTTCGGCGCGGCGGTTCCGGCCTCGGCGGTCGGCGTGAAGCAGTATCAAACAAGGGCAGATAAGGTCGGATATTGACGGTGGATCCTCTGCCCAGGCTATCGATGTAATCTATCTTGAACTGCCTTTGCCATCCATACAATGAGGTGTAAAGACTTCCAAAATACCCGCGGTTGCTCAGCGCCTGGTACTTATGGGTAGTGTTGTAACCGTCTGTCGAGATGAACTGGAAGAGCGTATCGGTAAGTGATCTCATGGGGCGGTCGTTGATGGCGGTGACAACCGTACCACGGGTCAGTACAGAATCCCGCCGGTTCAGGTTTGCCGCAACCACTGCCGTATCATCCCAAAGTTTAAAGCTGAGCGGGAACATGTAGTAAACAGTGCTCGTATCGGCCCACCTCGAGTATCTTTTGGAAGGTCGGACAGATGTGTGCCCGCAGTTGATCTTTGCCGTGACATAGTTCAGCACCATCCGGAACTGTGGTTCGGTCATGGAGTCGCGAAGCTGTTGCCGGCCCCAGGCTAAGTAGCGGCTGATACTGTCTTTTGTGGTGTACCAGTACAGGCTGGGATGTGCCTCTTCCAGGATGTTCTGATAGATGTCGTAATCTTTTTGAAGAACCTCGGGTGCGTACTTATTACTGACTGACCAGGCCGCTTTCCTGCTGCAACTGCACATCAGGCACAGCACGAGGATCCAGGCGGCGATGCTTTTCATATTGTGGCAATTAAACGTCTGTACCGCGTCGTTTATTTCATGTGATTCCAGCCTTGAGCGGTGATTGCATGGCGGCTGCCGCCCTTGGTGATGATATGGGCTCCCTCTTCCGGCCCGGTCATGTAGCCGATCACGCTGATCTGCTCATTGAGGACGAGTTTTTCATAATCATCCTGGGGAATGGTAAAAAGCAGTTCATAATCCTCACCGCCGCTCAGCGCGCATGCCGTCGGGTCGATCTCAAATTTGTAGGCAGCATTTCTCATTTCTTCCGCTATCGGTATCTTTTCTTCATAGAGGACACAACCCAGTTCACTTTGCTTGCAGATATGCAGGATCTCGGAGCTGAGGCCGTCACTCACATCCATCATCGCGGTGGGTTTGATCCCTGAATCGCCGAAAAATTCGATAATATCTTTACGGGCTTCCGGTTTCAGGAGCTTGCCGATCACATAGGATTCTCCTTCAAGGTCCGGCTGCACATCCGGACTTTCGAGGAAGATCTTTTTCTCCCGCTCCAGGAACAGCAGGCCCACATAGGCACTGCCGAGATAACCGCTCACGCAGAGCAGGTCACCCTTTCTGGCGGTATTCCGTTTTACATAATTATCCGGTGTGACCTCACCGATGGCCGTCACAGAAATGATAAAGCCTTTTTGGGAGGAAGTTGTATCGCCTCCTACCAGGTCGACCCCGTACCGCGCACACGCGGCATACACGCCATCATAGAACTCATTAAGTGCCTCCAGGCTAAACCGGTTACTGATGCCCATTCCCAGCACGATCTGTGTCGGTGTGGCATTCATCGCATAGATGTCGCTGAGGTTGACCACAACACTCTTATACCCAAGGTGCTTTAGGGGGGTATAAGTTAGATCAAAGTGCACACCTTCCACCAGCAGATCAGTGGTGATAACGGTCTGTTTACCGAAATGATCAATCACTGCGGCATCATCGCCGACACCCAACAGGGATGAAGCGTTTTGTAGTTCAATATTTTTTGTCAGGTGATCGATCAGGCCAAATTCACCAAGTGATGCTATTTCAGTGCGGTCCATGATAAAAGGTTTGATTAAACGGGTTCGCTCAGAGTTCTTTTCTGTTGTTTACCACTTCGATCAGCTCAGCGTGGATTTTTTTATTGGTAGCAATGATCCCATGCCGGTAGGGCGAATATTTTTCTCCATTGAAATCGGTAACCATTCCACCGGCCTCCTCAACGATCAGTGATCCGGCTGCGCTGTCCCAGGCTTCGAGTTTGTGCTCATAAAAACCATCACAACGCCCTGCGGCCACCCAGCAAAGATCAATGGCCGCAGATCCAAGCCGACGGACAGGCACGCCCTTGCGGATAAACCGGTCGAACACTTCAAGCGGCCCGTTGGGCATATTGATATAAGTATAGGGAAAACCTGTAACGAGGCAGGAGTGAATGACGGAAGTTTCGCTGCTTACACTAATTGGCTGGTCATTGAGCGTTGCACCCTGGCCTTTTTCGGCAAAAAAGAATTCATTCATGTGCGGGTTATACACGGCACCCATGATCACTTCACCGTTGTGTTCAACACCGATAGACACACAATTAAGGGGGATGCCGTGGGCAAAATTGATAGTGCCGTCTATCGGGTCGATGATCCATTTATATTCAGAATCCATGATGATCTCTCCCACCTCCTCGCTCAGGATGAAATGCCCGGGAAAGCTTTTCCGAATGACATCTATGATCGCTTTTTCACTGGCATGATCTGCTTCCGTAACAAGATTATTCACTCCCTCCTTATTGCTGATCTTGAAATCGCGGTTGAAAAAACGTACGATCTCGGCGGCACCTGCGCGTGCGGCGTCTACTAGCGTTGATTTGAGCATGCGCAAAGATAATTACTTCTCTCCCGCAGTTTCAGCCCCTCTCCTGTATTTTGCACTATTCATAAAATCTTCTTACTTCGTGGCAATTACAAGCCTTGCAGTTATCGGTCATCATAGTCAATTATAATGTCAAGCATTTCCTCGAGCAATGCCTTCGGTCCGTGCAGGCCGCCGCGGATGGGTTTGAAATTGAGATAATCGTTGTTGATAATGCCTCTGCCGATAACAGTTCCCAGTATCTCCCGGCACGATTTCCCGATGTGAAATTTATTTTTAATGAGAAGAATGAGGGCTTTGCCCGCGCGTGCAATCGCGGTCTTGTCCATGCCAGGGGTGAGTTTATCCTGTTTCTAAATCCCGACACCATTCTACCGGAAGATTGTTTGCACAAATGCCGGGACTTCATGCGTGATCATCCAGATGCCGGTGCGCTGGGTGTGCGCATGATCGATGGACAGGGCATTTTTCTCCGGGAGTCGAAGCGGTCTTTCCCCTCACCTCTTACCTCTCTGTATAAGCTATTCGGCCTGGCGCGCATTTTTCCAACATCCCGGGTGTTTGCGCGGTACCACCTCGGTCACCTTGATGAGCACCAGGATCATAAGGTGGATGTGCTTGCCGGCGCATTTATGTTTATTCGTAAAGAGGTCCTCGATATTACTGGCAGCTTTGATGAAGAATTCTTTATGTATGGGGAAGATGTAGACCTCAGTTATCGAATCCAACAGGCAGGATTTTTCAACTACTATTTTTCGGGCAGCACGATCATTCATTTCAAAGGAGAAAGCACCAAACGGGGCAGTCTGAATTATGTCAGGCTGTTCTACAAAGCCATGAGCATATTCGTGCAAAAGCATTACGGGCGCAGCCGGGCGCGATTTTTTGTGTTCATGGTGCATGTTGCGATCTGGTTAAGAGCCGCGCTGACCGCAATCGGAACTTTTATCCGAAGAGCCGGCCTGCCGATCATTGATGCAGGCATCATTCTTCTTTCATTCTGGACGGTCAAATCTGTCTGGAACGAGTATGTCCGTACCAACACCGTGTACCAGCCCGGGCTATTATGGATCGCGCTGCCATCTTTTACCTTATTGTACATCATCGCTGCCTGGTATGCCGGTCTTTATGATAAATGGTACAGGATATCGCTTCAATTCAGGTCTACCGTGCTCGCTACACTGATCGTGCTGGCCTGTTATGCCATGTTCCCGGAGCAGTATCGGTTTTCACGGGCCATCGTCTTCTTCGGGGCGATCCTTTCATTCCTGTTGATAACCGCTTCAAGGTGGATACTGGGTAAAGCGGGCATTCTGAAAACGAATGGCGTCCCTTCCGCAGCAACAGCTACACTTGTCGCCGGCGACAAAGCGGAGTATAGCAACGTGCTTACTATCATGGAGCATGCCGGTAAGCGGCAAAGCATCATCGGGCGGGCGGCCGTCACACCGCTGGATACGGATACGCTCGGTCGTTGGGATCATCTCAATGAATTGAATAAAAGCATTCCATTTAATTCTGTCATATTTTGTATTGGTCAGTTGCGATACAGGGAAGTACTGGCCTACCTTCCCCAGCTCAATCCAAAAGTATACGCACTCTTTCATGCATCCGGCAGCGATAGCATCGTGGGAAGTGACTCAAGTGAGAGTTCGGGCGAATCGGTATCCACAGATCAGTCCTTTCGCCTGGCGGATCCATATCACCGCCGTTTGAAACGATTGGTCGATATCGTTGCCTCGATCATCGGAATTATTGGATTTCCTCTACATCTTCTTTTTGTAAAAAAGCCAATGGGCCTGCTTCGTAATTGCGTGCAGGTGCTCACCGCCAGAAAAACCTGGGTCGGATATGCGCAAGGAGGGCCACAATTGCCCCGATTGCGGGAACCTGTGCTGGCTTGTAATGGTATGCCGTTTGTACTACAAAAGAAACTCGCGGTCGAAAATCTTCATCTGCTGGATTTTTGGTATGCCAAAGATTATGAGGCATCGCGTGATGCAAGCCTGCTGATCAAAATGTATAGAAGGCTCGGCGGGTGAAGGGCCCGGTAATAATAATGGAACATACTTTCTTCTGATTATATTCGCAACTGTTCAACCGGGACATTGCTTAACTTTAAATACGAAGGTTGGATATATTAAGGATGGCTTCAATTATCGACATAAAAATTCCGAAAGCGATCGCCGCGGCTCTGAGGATACCTCCCAACGATGCACGCCGTCAGCAGGTTAGAGTGCTGAAGAAATTGCTGAAGAAAGCGCGCTTCACCGAGTTCGGCCAACGATATCATTTCGATGAGGCTCTCCTCACAAAAGATCCCGCCAGGCGCTTCCAGGAACTGGTGCCTGTACATGACTATAACAAGATATATGACGAGTGGTGGAAGAAAACACTTGATGGTACTCCCGATGTCACGTGGCCGGGTAAGATCAAGTACTATGCGCTAAGTTCAGGCACATCTGAAGCAGCAAGCAAATATATCCCTGTTACCAAAGACCTTCTTCGCAGCAACAGCATCAATTATGTTCGCCAGTTGATCAGTGTGTTCGGGTATGAGGATGCGAATCGCAAGGCGCTCACAAAAGGCTTCCTGATGCTTGGTGGGGCCACCGATCTTCAGAAAGGTGCGGCAGGATGGTACGCCGGCGATCTCAGCGGAATATTGGCAAAAAAGCGACCATTCTGGTTCCAGACATTTTATAAGCCCGGTGGCCGTATCGCGGCTATCAAGGATTGGAACCAAAAGCTGAACGAGATCGTGGAGCATGCGCGGGACTGGGACATTGGCTACATCGTAGGTGTGCCCGCCTGGTGCCAGATGTGTATGGAAATGGTGATCGAGCATTACAAGCTTAAAAACATACATGAGATATGGCCCAACTTCGGGGTTTTCGTACACGGCGGCGTTGCATTTGAGCCATACAAAAAAGGCTTTGAAAAATTGCTTGGCCGCCCGATCGTTTATATTGAAAATTATCTTTCAAGCGAGGGATTTATCGGCTATAAAACCCGTGAGCATGCCAAGGGGATGCAACTTGTGCTTAATAATAACATCTTCTTCGAGTTTGTACCATTTGATGATAAGAATTTCGACAGCGAAGGCCGTATCGTAGCCAACCCTCAGGCCTACATGATCAATGAGGTGGAAGAGGGCAAGGAATACGCCTTGCTCATGAGCACCAATGCCGGCGCCTGGCGTTACCTGATTGGGGATACGATCAAATTTGTAGACCTGGAAAATCATGAGGTAGCGATCACCGGTCGTACGAAACACTTTCTGAGCCTGGTTGGCGAACATCTCAGCGTGGAAAATATGAACCGCGCCATCGGGCTGGCCAGCGAAAAATTCAACATCAGCATACCGGAGTATACCGTGGTAGGCTTCCCTTACAAAGGTTTTTTTGCCCATAAATGGTATGTGGCCACCGATGATAAAGTAGACAAGGAGGCGTTGAGGAAGCAGATCGACCAAAGCCTCCGCGAGTTGAATGACGATTATGCTACCGAACGTGACAGCGCATTGAAGGAAGTATTCCTGGAAGTATTACCCGAAGAACGGTTTCTTAGCTTCATGGAGCAGAAAGGAAAATTAGGTAGCCAGCATAAATTTCCCCGCGTGATGAAAGGCAAGATGCTGGAAGACTGGAATCGCTTTCTGGACAATGGAAAGATTTAATTCAAAAAGATAACGAGGGCCTCTTTCAACACGTTGAAAGAGGCTTTCAGGTTCATACAGGATGATCGATGCACTATTAAAAGGAATGGCAATTGGGCTGCTATTGAGCATAGCAGTTGGCCCGGTCATATTTTCCATCCTGAAGCAAAGCCTGAACAACGGGCACCGGGGTGGAATGGCCTTTGTCCTTGGTGTATCTGTCAGTGATATTTCCCTGGTATTGGTGAGCAATGTGTTCACAGAATTTTTCGGGAGCATCAGCAGCCACCGCACCGAGATCGGTATCGCTGGCAGCATCTTCCTCATGCTGATGGGGGTGTATTTTCTTTTTTTCAAAAAAGTAAAGGTAAATGAGCAGGGCCAGCAGGTGATCGCCGTCTTCCGTAAGCGGGATTATGTACGGATCTTTCTCTCGGGTTTTTTCATGAATACACTTAACCCCGGTATATTTCTTTTCTGGATCACGGCATCCACATCATTCGTGAGTCATACCGTCCAGGAGCGATTGATCATTTTTACTACCTGCCTGCTGCTGGCGCTTGGAGGTGACATCGCCAAAGTGATGCTCGCCGGGAAGATCCGCAACCGGCTTACACCACATAACATTCATATCATCAATCGCATCAATGGTGTGATCCTGATTGGCTTCGGTATGGCGCTGATATGGGGATTGCTCTCCGGGCGCATGTGATTTTAACAATCCCCCAACATGGCGGTTGGTATGTTTGATCAATGAACCGGCTGCTTTTGCTCCCACTTCTTTTGTTATCACTTAATGCCTTTTCGCAGCGTGGCTACATGTTCGTAAAAAAAGGGATCAAAAAAAAGAAGACCTATGTGGAAGGAAATATGATCCGCCTTCAACTTCAAAATGGCGCAGAGACCGGTGGAGTCATCACCATGCTGCGAAATGATACCATTTTCCTGAATGGCAAGCCAATACCTAAATCCCAGGTGAGTTCAATTATTGTGGCTGACAAGAATAGCCGAAAGAAAAGAATCTCAAAAAAAGAGCTGCTGCTGATCACGGCCGGAGCAATTATGACTACTGCCGGACTTAGGATCAGTGGCCAGGCCACGATGAAAGAGGCGATCACCGCGGGTCTGGTGATTGGCTATGGCCAACTCGGGATAGCGTGGCTCAGGAGCAGGATATCGTTGCAACGGACCAAATACCCGATCGGGCGAAAATTTCAACTGCACATCATGGACCTACACTTACCCAGAGGCAGGGCATTTTAAAGGGCGTAATTAATGTTTTAATATTGCACTCACTAGTGCCATTCAAAATACCAGGATGCCCAGGGAGACTTTTTTACAACGTATATGGAAATGGACAAAAAGGATCTTCCTGATTCTTTTCATTGCGCAGTTCGTATACATCATTTTATTGAAGTGGATCGATCCGCCGATCACCATTACTCAGCTCGTGAGCTGGGTGAGCGGCCATGGGTTGAAAAGGGATTATGTGGACCGTTCTGAGATTTCGCCACAGATCAAACTGGCCGTTATTGCTTCGGAGGATCAGTTATTCGCTGATCACAGCGGCTTCGACTGGAAGAGCATGAAGAAGGCAATGAAGTACAATGAAAAAAAGCCGGGCCGCATTCGCGGGGGAAGCACGATCAGCCAGCAGGTGGCGAAGAATGTTTTTCTGTGGCAGGGTAGAAGTTTCATCCGCAAAGGCCTGGAAGCTTACTTTACCTTCATGATCGAAATGATCTGGGGTAAAAAAAGAATACTGGAGGTATACCTGAATGTGATCGAAATGGGCCCCGGGATCTTTGGTGCAGAGCGCGCCGCAAATATTTATTTCAATAAGTCCGCCAGCCAGCTATCCACAGCAGAGGCATCGCTGATAGCTGCATGCCTTCCAAATCCGAAAAAGTACAAAGTAAAACCCGCCTCTCCTTACATGGCGGGAAGAAGCCGAAAGATCATGCAGCAGATGAGTTTCCTTCGCCCTGACCCGGATATACAGGAGATCATCGGTATCAAAGTCGCGGCAAAAAAGCAATAGAACAACTACAGTATCTCATCTACAGCCGCGATGGCCATGGCCAGCCGCTGCTGGTCCTGCCCTTCAACAATGCGGAACGGCACAGGCTGGTTCACCATGATATCTTTATAGATATAAAATAATTTCTCACGGTTTACCAGGTCAGGGTATTCACGGAGCGGGTCGGGTGCCCAGGGCAGATCAGTGTTGCAGAGCAGATAAAGGTCGCACTGCTGAGCAACTACCTGGTCCAGGATAAAGCGGTGACATTTCTCAAAAACAAACTCACACCACACCTTTATTACATACATATCGGTATCGAAGAAAAGCACTTTGCTTGCGGGTGAATCTGCGAGGCATTGCTGCTGCAGCTTTAGCTGGCCTTTTGCAATGGTCAGGAGATCATCGTAGGTATAATCTGTTCCGTAGGTTGTAAGGTATTCCCGCGCATATTCAGCACACCATTCGGTATTGTAATGAGCGGCCAGTTGCGCAGAGAGTGTGCTTTTGCCGGTGCTTTCCGGACCAAGTATGATAACTCGTTTCATTAGATCAATGTGTGCGGGCATTAACAGACCCTGACGCTATTGCCGCTTCCCTGGCGCGACGCTTCCATTCGCTCAGGCCAAAAAATGCCACGACGAGCAAGATCATATAATAGATACTGGTGAGGCTGAGTCCTTTTACCATATAAAGAGGTACGGATGCAATGTTGGTAGCGATCCACCAGTACCAGCTTTCAACTTTCTTGCGTGTCATCAGCCACATGGCGGTGAAGGCGGTTGCCGAGGCCAGCGCATCCGCCCAGGGGATAACACCTGGGAAGAAGACCTGTTCCATCCATATCTCTGCAAAAAAGATAATGAGGTAAATGACAGCAAAGAATATCAGTTGGCCAATGACACTTTTCTTATCCGAATAGGAAATATGCAGGTATTTCTCTTTCATGGGATTTCTTTTCATCCACATGTACCAGCCATAGAGACTCATGACGGTGTAGTAGAAGTTCACGCTTGCCTCGCCAGGAAGGTGATAGATGAAACTAATATAGGTGTAGATCATCGTGTTGATGAGACCTACAGGATATACAAGTATCTTTTCAAGCCGGCTGAAATACACGCTGGCTATACCGGTTATCACGGCAACGTATTCCAGCCAGGTTGCTGCGCGCAGGTCTTCCAGGATATTTGAGAATAATTGTTCCAACATGAGCGGGTGCAAGTTATCCAGGATTGCGGTATTTTCTCATAGTTCTCAGGTAGCGGGGACCCTTCTTTGTCTGAAAGCGTGTAGGCACCTGCTGCCACCGGCCGTTTTTATCAAAACCCCAAACAAGAAAATGAAGATGCGGCAACGCAGAGTATCCGGTTTTGCCGCTAATCGCGATCACCTGTCCTTTCTTTACGGAATCGCCGGGCTCTACCAGTGCGCCGTCCTTCTGAAGATGCCAGTAACCCGCCCGCGAGCTGTCGCTATGCTGGATGATCACATAGTTGCCGAACGCGCGGTACTTCCTGTTTAAACCGCCCTGGTCACCATCCTCCTTTACCCTCAGCACTACACCATCCCGGGCAGCGCAAATGTTGGTTCCGCGTTTCATTTTGAAATCGAGTGCAGCACGTTCTCTGTGCGAGAAACTGGAGAAGTATCCCTGGATCATGCGGAACGACTTGCCTTTTTCATATGGCAATGCATAAACGTAGCTGGTATCATCCTGCAGGTTGCCTTTTTTAAGCAACTTGATTTCCTGTCGCAAAGGGTTACTGCTTTTGGCACAGCTTGCAAGGATCAGGGCGGAAAAGGGCAGGAAAAAAAACAATTTCATAAATAATCAGCGCCTTCTTTGTTTATCTGGGTTTCAGGATTCACACATCGTCTTGAGGTTTGCAAGGCCTTTGTCAAACTGGGTCGAGAGACTTTTTCCAATCATTGGCCCCATCAGCCGGGCAACGGGCCAGGGCAATTCGCCACTGTTCTGCCAGGTCACTTTTGTTTCATTGTTACCCCACGATTCAAATAACCAGTTATCTTTTGCTTTTGACTTCCAGGGCTTAATGAACTCAAGGTCGAAGTGGAGATGTTTTTCATCCGCCGCCCGAAGTGACAGGCTGCCGACACCAACCTTTTTTCCTTCCCATCCATAGCGATGTCCGGGTTGTAACGGGGTACCGGTGATCGTGCTTTTTGCCGTCTTGTCCGACTGTTGCCATGGATTCCACTGGCTATAATAGTTAAGATCACCAACATGTCCCATCACCTTTTCCACGGGGCAGCCGATTACCGTTGTCTTCTCGATATTGAATGAGCCGGGCATAAAGGCAGCCACGATGAGCATTGCAACAATCACTCCTAAAAGAAGGTAGACAAAGATCATAACGTTAGTTTGTTTGAATGATCAAGGTACGCCTTTAGCCAGTCTCCTGCAAGATGTATGGATATGCGGTATGCAGGCATAAAAAAAGCGGCCAGGGCCGCTTCGATTATCTTACCTTGAAATTTTTATTCCGCTTCTGCCACAACTTCTTTTACTTCAGGTATCATGCGTTTCATCATGCCTTCGATACCCGCCTTCAGGGTGATCATTGATGAAGGACAACCACTGCAGCTTCCCTGCATGGCGAGGTTCACTGTGCCGGCATCGTAACTTTTAAACTGTATCGCACCGCCATCCATTTCCACGGCAGGGCGAACATAATTGTCGAGCAATTCCTTGATGCGTTTTACCACATCATCATCGTCTGCAGTTACTTCATTGCTGCTGGCCTGCTTGACGGTGGCCAGTTCGGCTTCATTGATCACCTCTTTACCTTCTTCCAGGTATTCTTTCAGAAACTGGCGGATGGAAGGGATCACGTCGTTCCAGTCCGTGTCGGGCGTTTTTGTAAGGGTTACAAAATTGCTGGCGATGAAGATGGCTTTAATAAAAGGGAATCCGAAAAGTTCGGTAGCGAGTGCCGAAGGTTTGGCCGACTCCACATCAGGGAAGTCGATGCTTTTACCTGGATACAGCAGCTTATTGGCCACAAATTTCATGGTCTCCGGGTTCGGAGTCATTTCCGTGTAAATGCTGATGATGGGATTGCCTGTCTTGATCATAACTCGCTATTTTAATGGCGTCAATGCCTTTGCAAAAATAACAAGAATCGGGCAGGAATGTTTATTACCGTTGCGCGGCTCATAGAAAGTGCCGGCCCAATGCTGAATTTTCTTCCTTATTCGTGAAATCTGCCCGTCTTTTTGAGAAACCGGATCAGGATGTAAACAAGTAAGAGGGCCGACAAACAAATGATAAGCAACAGGTTGCGCTGATCGATATCATAGTTCGTGAGCTGAGGATAGTTGAGCAACAACAGGAGGGTGATACCAATGAGCCAGATGAACTGGGTGGTGTGCTCCTTGAGGATCCAGCGGCGCCAGTTGAATTCCATGGTGCTGAAAGTCTTACCGATACCGCGCAGATCGGGAATCCAGCGGTTAACGTGTCGGCGGTACTCGTCAAAGCCGGGCCCGAATTTTCCCCGGAGAAAATTTTCCTCCGCCAGCACGATCGCCTGGTAGATGAATAAGAAAACGGGGATCATGATGCCTACGTAAAACAGCGAGTTGGCCAGGATCCCGACGCCAAGTAACATCAGGATATTGCCTACATAGAGCGGGTTACGGCAATGCGAAAAGATACCGGAGGTAACCAAACCTTCTGCATAAGGCTTGCCTTCTTTTCCCCCGCGAACGATATAAGCCAGGCCAATCGTCAGGCCGCGGATCAGTTGGCCGGTTACGGTGATGACAAGGCCAAGAATGATCGGCCAGAGGTAATAATTTTCTCCAAAATATTCCGCAGAGAAAAGCGGCGGAGACGGAATGAACAATGCCGCATAGAAGAGGATGAAGATCCAGTTGCGGTATTTAAAAAAGAAATTGCCGATCGATACCATTGTAATGTTTTTAGGAAGCCTAGTTTTTGATGGCTATGAGGCCGGCAAAGTTATACCACTTGAAGAATACTTCACAGGATCCAAACCCCCGATCCCGGAGCAGGGAGATGTTCTCGCTTAGTTTGTAAGGAATAAGCACATTCTCCAATGCCTCTCTTTTTTGAGAGATCTCGAGTTCGCTGTAATGGTTCCGTCTTTTGTAATTGTAATAATAATTAATGAAATCACGGTTGAAACGGCTTTCCTCGGTGAGGATCTTTTCCACCAGGATCAGTGCCCCGCCTTTGTTCAGGCCATTGTAGATATCCTGCACCAGCCGTTCGCGGTAGATGGGCCGGACAAACTGCAGCGTGAGACAAAGAACAACCACGGATGAGTTGGAGATATTGACACCCTGGCCAAGATCATTGCAGCGCAGGTCATAATCGCGGGAGAACCCGATTTCCATCAGCTTGGACTTGCACTTATCCAGCATTTCCTGAGAGTCATCCACACCTACAAAACGGATATTTTTATCAACCATCGTATCCATCCCGATCATCGTGGTACCGGTGGAGCAGCCAAGGTCATACACATCAGAACCTTCTTTTGCATGGTCGGCAGACAACTCCGCTATCATGCGTTGCATTTCCCCATAAAAAGGGACAGATCGGCTGACCATATCGTCAAATACGTTGGCGACATTGGCTCCGAATTTAAAATCACTGGCTTTTTCAATTGCGCCTTTGAATACTTCGTCTTTTCCCATAGAAAGATAAATAGTCACACAAATTAGGAATTTTGAGGCACTCAACTGGAGGCTAATTAATTTTGCGGCAGATTATCAACCAGATCAGTTCAGCGAATGAATAAAATGTATCACCTGACCACCTGCACAACCTGCCAGGCCATCATTTCCGAGACAGGCATCCTGCACAAGCGTGCCACGCCATCCATTGCAATGCAGGATATAAAAACCGAGGCCATTACGCCCGAACAACTGGACCAAATGAAGGCAATGACCGGCTCTTACGAATCTCTCTTCAGCCGGAGAGCCCTGAAGTATAAGGAACTTGGTTTGAAAGATCAGCAACTGACTGAAAAAGACTATCGCCGATACATTCTCCAGGAATATACATTTCTCAAACGACCTGTAACGATACTGGGCGATCAGATATTCGTAGGGAATGATAAGAAAACAGTGGCAGCATTGAAAAAAGCGGTTGGAGCCCTGTGACGAGAGGCATTAGAATAGCGGCATGAGAATGGAGTTTTAGCAAACAGGCATGTTTTATGCCGGGGGAATTAACAAACCTTGAAGAAATGCCCTTACCGCAGTGGCTATCTTTGCGCTTTCCCCACCGCGGTGGACATATTTTACCATAACTAAAAAATTCTTTCATTTAAAAATGTCCCACATGAATCTCAAGCAAGTTATTATCCCGGCAACAGCGGCAGTGTTCCTGTTTTCCTGTGTCAGCTCAAAGAAGTATAAGAAATCGCAGGCAGATTATACAGCGCTGCAAACACAGTATACCGGATTGCAGGGTAACCTGACAGATTGCAATAACGAAAAGGCTGCCCTGAACCAACAGAAGGCCGCCCTTGAAACCGACATTGCGAACCTGAACAAGCAAATGGAGTTTCTGAAGCAAAACAATACGCAGGCACTGAAGCAACTGGAGGATCTTTCAGTGATTACCAGCTCACAGGCTGAAAGCATCAAGAAGTCGATGGAAAATATCGGCGCTAAAGACAACTATATCCAAACGCTGCAGCAGCAGATGGCCCGGAAAGACTCCTTGAACATGGCGCTTGTCATGAACCTCAAAGGTGCCATCGGCAATATGGATGATGCAGACATCAATATCAAGGTGGATAAAGGTGTAGTGTACATTGATATCTCTGACAAATTACTTTTCAAAACAGCAAAATTCGATGTAACGCCACAGGCGAAAGCTGTTCTGGGCAAGGTAGCAACTGTTCTTAAAAATCAGCCTGACATTGAATTCATGGTAGAAGGCCATACAGACAATGTTGAATACAAGGGCGGTGGCTATGTGCTGGACAACTGGGATCTCAGTGTAAAACGTGCCACATCTGTGGTGAGAATCCTACAGAAGGAATACGGTCTTGATCCGGCGAAAATGGCAGCAGCGGGCCGCGGTGAATACAAGCCAATTGCTGATAACGGCACTACACAGGGTAAGGCGCAGAACCGCCGTACAAGGATCGTGATCCTGCCTCAACTTGATCAATTCTTTAAACTACTCGAACCGAATAAGGGATAATTTAATTTCAAACCGCCGTGGTTCGGTTATGATGCGTCTGTAGACGCAGCATTGTCACGAACCACGGCTATTTTATTTCCTCAAACACCCCGGTCTGTTTATTCTTCCGCACATTATCCGCTGAAAAATATTTTCCGTTCATGGCCACATATACCCCTGGTGCGAGGGTCTGAACAAAAGCAAGTGCGCCTCCAAGATTAAACAGTCCATCTGAGCTGCCGAATTTAATAGGGATCATTGCCCCGGTCAGCACCACTGTTTTATTTTTTACATTCTCCGCCAGTACACGCGCTGTTTGGGCCATGGTATCGGTGCCGTGAGTAATAATGATTTTATCTTCATCGCATTGATTGCACTGGTGTACGATGAGTTCCCGGTCTTCATCCGTCATTTCGAGTGAGTCGATCATCATCAGGGTGCGGATCTCCACCTTCAAACGGCATCGGCCCTTCTCCAACAGTTCCTGCATGTGCGTATCCTTGAAATAGAGTTCACCATTCAGTTCGTTGTATTCCTTATCGAACGTACCTCCTGTAATAAATATCCGGATAGACATGCCTGGGCTGTTTTACCGGCAAATGTATATCAATTGTAACAGGCAGGCAATTGCCAACTAGTTCCGCAGCCTTGCCTCTTCCAGGTCGAGCTCCCATTCGCGTTCACGCAGCAGCTCTTCATCATATTCATTGTTCTGACGAAAGCGGTTGAGCTCTTTTCGTCTGACCTCGACGATTTCGAGCAACATTTGCCGGTAACGTGGGAGAAAATTTTCCGTTTCGTCTTGTGCTTCTTCCGTTACCAGTTTTTTCCGCGTGATCTCTATCATTCGTTCGTAGCGGTCTCGGACACGGCGATAGGTTTCGATCCCGGCAACTTCTTCGGTGTAGTTGGTATCGAGGTAGGCGAGTACGGACTCCGCAAGTTGAACCCTCAGCGCGAGGGCCTGTAATTTTTCGGAATCTTTATCCGCTTCCTTAATATTCAGTAATCGGATAAATGGCTTGAGGCTAAGACCCTGGAGCACCAGGGTAAACAATATCACAATGAAGGTGATAAACAATATCAGGTTACGGTGAGGAAATGCTTCGCCGGTTGTGAGCGTAAGAGGTATCGCAAGTGCAGATGCGAGCGATACAACCCCACGCATGCCGCTCCAGCCAATCAGTAAGACCTGTTTCCAGCCCGGGTTAGGTTCTTTGGTGCGGATGCTTTTGAACAGCATACGTGGAATATACGCACTTGGAAACATCCATAACAGCCGGACGAGGATAATGACCACACTGATGACGATGCCATAAAATACCGAGATGCCAATGCTGTTGCCATCCAGACCGGCCACGATGATTGGAAGTTCCAGTCCTATCAGGATAAATACAAATCCATTGAGTAGAAAAACAAGGGTATCCCAAAGCCCCATTACCTGGATCCGCGACTCATAGCTGAAGACGTCGGCCGAACGGAAAGTGAGAAACAGTCCGCCGGCCACGACGGATAAGACACCGGAGAAGTGAAAATGTTCCGCAGTCACGTACATGATATAAGGTGTCATGAGCGTGATGGCGGCATCAATGGCGGGGGTCGTTGGAAAGAACCGGTGAACAAGATAAACGATGTGTGCGATAGCCAGCCCGATCACAATGCCCATGAACGCTACAGTGATAAATGAACGAAAGGCATCTACCACTTCAAACTGACCGGTGAGAATGGCCGCCACGGCAAAGCGGAATACGATAAGGCTGGATGCGTCGTTCACCAGGCTTTCACCTTCGAGCACGGTGGCTACTCTTTTAGGAACACTTAATCCTTTGAGCACGGATGTAGCCGCAACAGCATCAGGTGGTGAAATGATGCCGCCAAGAAGAAACCCATACGCAAGCGGAAAGTCGGGAATCAATGCGTTAGACACCAGGGCCACCGTTGCAGATGTAAAGATCACCAGGCCAAAGGCAAGAAGGGATATAGGCCGGCGCAGCCGCCAGAAATCATTCCATGACGTATTCCATGCCGCAGCGTAAAGCAAGGGCGGTAAAAATATCAGGAATACGAGGTCGGGGTCAAGCGTGATATGCGGCATACCCGGCCAGAGACTGATGCCAAGCCCGGCTACCACTAAAAAAATGGGGTAAGGAATTTTCAATCGCGTGCTGAGCATCGTCAGCGCACTGATCGCAAAAAGCAGAAAAAGTACAAGCAGCAGGTTGTCCTGGATCATAGCGCTTCAAGATAAGAAATATGATAACAGCCAGAGCAGGCTATTGTTGCTCCCTGAGCTTAGCGCAGATCTTGTTAATGTCACCAGCGATGTTACTGATGAACATGAATTGGTCCGCTATGGGTTTCAACTGGGACAGCCGGCGTTTTGTTTCCGTTTCAAGATTACCCTGCTGCAATTCAACCCAGCGTGCTTCAAGCAGTTGCTCGACCGATGCAAACAACTTGTGCGGGCGCCCTTCAGCAGTGGGGACGAAGTCTATTCCTGACAGGCCTGCCACGGCCTCACGCAGTTGATCAAGCGAGTAGGTAACCGGACCATTGAACTCAGTGGTCTTATATTTTTCATCAAGGGCGACAGCAAAATGTGCCAGGCTGGCGATGTGGGAATGAAGATTATGCAACAGGACAACGAGTTGATGAATCAATGGTCCCGATGTTTGCTTACGCTTTGGCTCATGCAGCATGCGTGTAAAGGCTTCAGATAAATTGCCCAACGAAACAAACGCCTGCTTTCGTTCCAGCTTATACTTTGTACCCTCTTTGCCGGGCAGGAGCAGGTCGGCAACCTTTGTGAAGTACGCAATGCTTCCTTTGATGGTCTCCTGAAGGTAGTGGGGCAATTGCAGTTTTTCCCATGAAGGCAAAAGCATGACACTGGCAAGGAATGCAATGGCTGAGCCGATCAATGTATCCACGAGCCGATCCTGCAGCACAAGTTTGAACTCGCTCGAGCCGAGCAGATAAAACAGGATCAAAACATAAGGTGTCATGAACAGCACACTTACCAGGTAGCGGGTCCGCATGAAGCTATAGCTGGCGGCCATCAGTATCAGCATGATCGTAAATAAGGCACCGCGATCCGCCACCAGGTAAATGAGCAGAATTCCGATCAACGCCCCCGCCACGGTGCCGATTACCCGCTCCAGGTTACGCGTACGAGTGAGGCTGTACGCTGGTTTCAGGATTACTATAATGGTCAGGAGGATCCAGTAACTATGCCCGAACGTGAAGAGGTGAGAAATGGTGTATCCGGTAATGGTGGCCAGGCTCAACCGGAGAGAGTGCCGGAACACAGAAGATTTCACCGTGAGATTATCCAGTAGCAAGACCGGCCGCAGGTCCGTTTTTTCAATGAAAGAGCCATAGTTTTCCAACGGGGTGAACTTGCTGACACGTTCAGGATCATACGCGCTGTAGAGCTGCAGGCTTTCCACCCGCGACAGGACATCATCGATCGCCTGGAGTATTTTCCGGAGGCTAATAAGCGGCTCCAGGTTTTCCTGGCTGCGGTGATCGATCACAAACCGGTCGAATTTTTCAACCAGTCGAGCATAGACTTTACGAAGCTCAGGGGATTGCCGGGCCTCCCGGCCGGCCTGCACCGCTACACCCACTTCGTCCAATGCCTCTCCCAAAGCGGCGACACATTTCCCAAAATCTTCAAGAATACCGCTTTGCCCAAAACGACGATGAAGAATCTCATAGCTATAGAATGAAGTGGTAGCCCGCTCGAAAAGATCAATGGTATCGGTGAACATCATCAACAGGGTGCGACTGGTAGTGGATGACTCTTTAGTGATGTGCCGGCTTCGGTACATAAGTTCCCGAACGAGCAGTTGCTTTTTTTGTACCTCGGCCTGCCGCTCGATCACATCCTGGTAAATGATGATATGATCTGATGCGGAGAAATAAAACAATGATCGCGCACGGAGATAGTCGCCGACGGCCGTGATGCTTTCCCCCAGCGCCTGCTGAATCAGCCGGAATGGACGGAAGCTATATACCGCCAGGCTCATGAGCATATACCAGGCCCCGCCCAGGCCTACCAGCAACGCATTTTTCCAGCCGGCATGATCACCGTGCAAACGGAATATGCCCAGCACCAGTATGAGCAGTGCTGCAACACCAATGGCATTGGCCCGCGCTCCGTATACACCCAGCATACTGAAGAAGAAACAGCTTAGTGCGATCATCCCGCCCATCAGCCAGGGGCTGCCGGACATAAGACCGGCCACGAACGCCATCAGGGTCACAACGCCTGTACAGACCAACATCCCGTTTCGGCGTAACTGTATAGGTCCTGGAATATCGGATGCGCTCACGCACATGGCCCCAAGAGACATGACCATCCCGATCTCCAGCTCGCCAAGGAAGTAGAAGACAATGGCGGGCAGCGTTACCCCCGTTGTGATCCGCAACCCTTCCGCGAAATAATAGCTGCTGACAAACCTGTCATATTCCCTACGGTAGTCCATATAATTCTTGCAGAGAAACTAACTCCATGTTCCTTAAATTGCCAGTTAATCTCCAGTTATGAAATTAAAATCATTCAGCGTACTAGCCGCAGTTGTTTTGATCATTGCATGTAACAACAAAGACACAGCCAACTCAGATGAGTTGAATACATTTAGTGCTGATAGTTTGGGAAACCGCATCGCCATTCTTTCTTCGGATGGGTTTACCGGCAGGAAACCATTTACCGAAGGGGAAACAAAAACCATCAATTACCTGCGGGATCAATTTATTGCAGCCGGGCTTGAGCCTGGCAATGGTAACAGCTATTTCCAGGAAGTACCTATGGTAAGAATCGCTACGGTTCCCAATGCAACGATGGAGGTATCGTCTCCCCGCGGAAATTTCAGTTTGAAAGGTTTTGATGACTACGTTATCTGGACCGATCGGACAGACCCCGCCCTGAGCTGGAAAAATGCTGAGGTAGTTTTTGCGGGATACGGCGTAGTGGCTCCTGAATATGGCTGGAATGATTACGCCGGGCTCGATGTAAAAGGCAAGATCGCGCTGGTTCTGGTGAATGATCCCGGGTTTAACGCGGGTGATAGCACACTCTTCAAGGGGAATGCCATGACCTATTATGGCCGGTGGACCTATAAATTTGAAGAAGCAGCCAGGCAGGGTGCCGCTGGCTGCCTGATCGTGCATAATACAAAAGCGGCAAGCTACCCGTTTACTGTTGTGCAAAACAACTGGAAGGGATCCAGGCTTCGCATCGATAATCGCGGAACCAAAGAATCGCTTTGCGATATGATCGGTTGGTTATCCGGTGATGCGGCAGCGAAGCTGTTGGAAGCTGCGGGTAAGGACAGCAATCTGTTTGCCAGTGCGGATAAGAAAGAATTCAGGGGTATGCCTTTAGGCGTAAAGCTATCAACGGCGATGACGGTTACAACAACCTATAACAAATCACACAACGTCATTGCAAAGATCACCGGCACGGAAAAGCCGGAGGAGACCATCATCTACTCCGCGCACTGGGATCATCTTGGTATTGGCAAGCCGGATGAAACCGGTGATTCTATTTATAATGGCGCACTCGATAATGCCAGTGCAACGGCCGGCCTTTTTGAGCTGGCACGTGCTTTTCGTTCCGCTAAAACTCCACCTCGAAGAACAGTTGTATTCCTCGCGGTAACAGCCGAAGAGCAAGGCCTCTGGGGCTCTGCCTGGTATGCCACGCACCCAATTTTCCCCGCGGCATCTACTATTGCCAATATCAATATGGACGGGCTAAACTGGTATGGCGCCACCAAAGACATCATTGTGATTGGAAAGGGGCAGAATGAGCTGGAAGATTATCTGACAGAAGCGGCTACAGCGGCGGACCGGGTGGTCAACTTCGAAAGTCATCCGGAAGCAGGGTCTTACTACCGGTCAGATCATTTCAATTTCGCCAAGGTTGGGATACCCGCACTCTACACTGCCAGCGGTATTCAGTTGATCGATGCGTCCAGGGGAGACGGACAAAAGATCCATGATGCCTACACAGAAAAAAATTACCACCGGCCTTCAGATGAATATGACAAGGCCACCTGGGCGCTTGATGGAGCCATTGCTGATCTGAAACTGATGTACATGGTTGGGAAGCGGTTGGCTACGGGAAATGAGTGGCCAGGTTGGAAAGAAGGCTCAGAGTTTAAAGCACTTCGGCAGAATGCTGCGAAATAAAATCGATGAGCGATGTAAGGCCCGCAAGCAGGAGTTTGCTAAAACGAAATACCAACCCGTTTGATCAAATTTCTGCTTTTGCGGACTAAAAAGTTTACCAAAAGTTAACAGGATGTATGTTTATGGATTACATTAGCGGGGCCTAAATAAAAAAAGGCCCTTCCGTAGAAACGGACTGACCTCTAACGATTGCTTGCCATATGAAAATTCTTCGAAGTAGACTTTGACCCGATTGCCCGGGTTTTTGCAGGTTTGCTTCTCACTTTGACCTCTGACGACTTGCCCCTTTTTCTAGCGATTGCCTGCTGTATGTGATGTAATCAACGATTACAATACAAATGTAGGTCGGACTAAACCTCCCCACAAGACAACTTATTTGTAATTTAGGGATGCCAAACAGCCCCCCAAAAGGCCCAAAACCTTGCTGGTGGCTGTTTCCATGAAAATTAATGCACGATGTCCAACCGTTCGCAGGATATATTATTTCAATTGATAAAATCACTGGAAAAAGCTGAAAAAAGGCATTTTAAACTCTATATCAAGCGTAGTTCAGCCAACGAAGACCTGAAAATCGTTCGATTATTTGACGCTTTGGACCGGATGGAGACATATGATGAAAAAATCTTACTTAAAAAATTGCCCGGCACCGAAAAGCGTCAGTTATATAACCTCAAGACGCATTTATATAAACAAATACTGGCCAGCCTACGGTTGTTGAAAAGCGCCGACAGCATTGATCTTCAATTGAATGAACAATTCGATTATGCTCATATTTTGTACAAAAAGGGATTGTTTGTGCAGAGCCTGAAGATCCTCGAAAAGGCGAAAGAGACAGCAAACACGCATCAGAAGTTCTATTTTCTCGCACAGGTGATCGCCCTGGAAAAAAGGATCGAGAACCTGCACATCAACCGCAGCATGCAGAGCCGCGCCGATCAGCTTGCGCAGGAAGCCAATGTGATCACCCGCCACATAGATGTGGTGGCGCGCCTGAGCAATCTCTCGTTATTACTTTTTAGCTGGTTTGCCCAGCACGGTCATGCGCGGAATGAGGAGGATGAGGCCGGGGTGAAAAAATTCATGCAGGACAACCTGCCGTCAAACGTACATGAGCTCGACGGCTTTTATGAACGCCTTTACCTTTACCAGTGCTATTGCTGGAATGCATTCATCCGCCAGGATTTCCTGGAATATTACCGGTATGCGCAGAAATGGGTGGACCTGTTCCGCTCGCAACCGCTGATGATCCGCGTGGAGACCAGCCATTATATCAAAGGGATGCACTACCTGCTGAATGCTCACTTCGATCTCCGCAATTACCGCCGGTTTGCAGATACACTGAAGGAGTTTGAAGAATTCTCCGCCACGAGCCGCGTACAGGAGCACGATAACTTCCGTATCCAGGCATTCGTATATATCAGCACAGCGCGGATCAACCAGCATTTTATGCTCGGCACTTTTCGCGAGGGGTTAGCGATCGTACCAGAGATCGAAGAAAAACTGGAAGAAAATGCGTTGTTCCTCGACCTGCACAGGATCATGGTGATGAACTACAAGATCGCTACGTTGTATT
Source organism: Bacteroidota bacterium (assembly GCA_023430465.1). Classification (GTDB taxonomy): domain Bacteria; phylum Bacteroidota; class Bacteroidia; order Chitinophagales; family Chitinophagaceae; genus JAEZAM01. The sequence continues at coordinate 44,056 of JAEZAM010000146.1, forward strand.
TCGGCAGCGGCGATTACAGTACAAGCATCGATTACCTGCAGAAGATCATCCAGGAATCCGGCGAGATCCGAACCGATCTGCAGTGTTACGCGCGCCTGCTGCACCTGATGGCCCATTTTGAAATAGGCAACTATGAACTGATCGAACCACTGACAAAATCAGTGTACCGGTTCATGTCGAAAATGAAAAACCTCACGGTGATCGAGGAGGAAATATTTCGTTTTCTCCGGCATTCCTTTCACAATGTGCCGGCAAGGAAGCTCAAGCCCGAATTGGAAAATCTTCTCCAGAAGATAAAACACCTCGAAAAGAACCGGTTTGAAACAAGGACACTCGCTTACCTGGACATAATTTCATGGGTGGAAAGCAAGGTCTATGCGAAATCAATGGGGGCAGTGATACAGGAGAAATATTTGCAGAGTAAAAGACGTTGATCATCACAGGGAGAGCCGGTGATAAAATATAATGGACAACACGCCTTATGGACAGCCGGACGGGGTGTAACTTGCAACCATTTCCGTCAAGGAACATTTATCATTATGCAGGATTATCTACAAGGACTGAACGAGAGACAGAGAGAGGCCGTTTTACATATCAATGGTCCCCTGATGATCATTGCGGGTGCAGGCAGCGGGAAGACCAAGGTACTGACCACCCGGATCACCCATCTGATGGCCAGCGGTGTTGATTCATTCAATATCCTCGCGCTCACATTTACCAACAAGGCGGCAAAAGAAATGAAGGAGCGGGTGGAAAAGATCCTCGGTAACAACGAAGCCCGCAACCTGTATATCGGCACCTTCCACAGCGTTTTCGCACGCATACTGCGTTCAGAGGCGCACCGGCTGGGCTATCCCAGCAGTTTTACCATTTATGACACCGAAGACGCGAAGAGTGTAGTGAAATCGGTGATCAATGAATTGAACCTGGACGACAAGCATTATAAACCCAACACGGTTTATAACCGCATTTCAGCAGCAAAGAATGCGCTTGTAGGTCCGGTGGAATATGCCAATGATTATTACCTGCAGCAGGAAGATATGCGGAGCAACAGGCCGGCCATCGCACAGATATATGATGCGTATGTGAAACGCTGTTTCCGCAATGGCGCCATGGACTTCGATGATCTGCTCCTGAAATTCTATGAACTGCTAAAGAATTTTCCCGAAAGCCTGAGCAAGTATCAGCATAAGTTCAAGTATATCCTGATCGATGAGTACCAGGATACCAACCCCGCACAGTACGAGGTGATAAAATTACTGGGGGCCATGCACGAAAATGTCTGCGTGGTTGGTGATGATGCACAGAGTATCTACAGTTTTCGCGGGGCCACGATCCAGAACATCCTCCAGTTCCAGAAGGATTACGATGAGGTAAAAGTGGTAAAGCTGGAGCAGAATTACCGGAGTACACAAAGTATCCTGAATGTTGCCAACCAGGTGATCAGCAATAACAAGGGCCAGATAGAAAAAGTGCTGTTTACTGAAAATGCACAAGGCGAAAAGATCCGGCTTGTCCGGACCAATACCGACAACGACGAAGGCAAGTTCGTTGCCGATACGATCCAGGAGCATAAGCTGAGGAATCACTATACGAACAAGGATTTCGCTATCCTCTATCGGACAAATGCCCAGAGTCGTGCGTTTGAGGAAAGCCTTCGCCGCATGGGCATCGCCTATACCATCTATGGAGGCATGAGCTTCTACCAGAGAAAAGAAATCAAGGACCTCGTAGCCTACCTGCGATTACTGGTGAATCCAAAGGACGAGGAGGCCCTCAAACGGATCATCAATTACCCGGCAAGGGGAATTGGAAAAACAACAGTAGACAAAGCCATCCTTGCTGCCAACGAAGCCCACATTTCCATGTGGGAAGTACTGGAAAATGCAGCGATGTTTGGTTTCAGGGCCGGCACATTGCAGGCAATCGATGAGTTCGTAACGATGATAAAAAGCTTTACCAGCATGCTGCAGAAGCAGAATGCCTATGAGGTAGCCTCTCATGTGGGTAAGCACACCAATATCGTCAAGGAGTTGTTCAACGATAAAAGTACAGAGGGCGTTCAACGTTATGAAAACATCCAGGAATTGCTCAACTCGATCAAGGAATGGGTCGAGAGTCCTGATACGGAAGACGGTGAGGTAGGAGACAAAGGACTCGGCGCGTATCTCCAACAGATCACGCTTTTGACCGATGCGGATAACAAAGACCCGGAAGCGGACACCGTGAAACTGATGACCATCCACGCCGCAAAAGGCCTAGAGTTTGCCTGTGTTTTTGCCGCCGGCCTTGAAGAAATGTTGTTTCCGAATGCTATGAGCATCAATTCCCGCGAGGAGCTGGAAGAAGAGCGTCGGCTATTCTACGTGGTCATCACCCGAGCAAAGCATCGCCTCTGGATTTCCTATGCCAACACGCGGTATAAATTTGGTTCACTCGTCCAGAATGAACCGAGCAGGTTTATAGATGAGCTTCCCGAAGATTACATCGACCGCAGCTTCTCCGGCACCGGATCCAGGAACCAGGGCTTCAACACCACAGCCTTCGAGCGCATGAATGG
>JAEZAM010000014.1 GCA_023430465.1 Bacteroidota bacterium
TAGTACGACCAACGAATAAAAATCATGAAAATGAAAAGACGATTCTTTATAATTATCATATCAATCTGTTTCACCAATATCACTATGGCCCAGGTAAACACAGAAAAAGAAGCAAGAGAGGTTGTCAGGCAATTCTTGTTGGAAGTGAGGTCAGGTCTGTACCCTGAAAAAGCAAACGAATACATGGGTGATACTGTCCTTGCCCACCAGGTCAATTCCGAGAATCCTGTCACTGTGAAAAGAACGCCGGCAAGCTATACAGCGCATGTACGGGAGTTCCTCGAGCTCTTCGGCAACTTCGAATTTTCCATCACCGAATTAATGACAGACGGAGATAAAGTATATGCCAGATGGATACAGAAAGGCAGGCACCTGAAAGATATAGATCAGTACAAGGCAACCGGCAAACCTTTGATAGAATATACGAGCGCTGTATATAGGGTGGAGAACGGAAAGATCGTCGAGTATTGGTTGCAGACCGACCGTCTCGGAATGGAAATACAACTTGCAAATGACTCAAAAGCCAACAGGTAAAATGAAAACAGAAATACGCGTCATCAATAGTTTCAGCATTAATGAAACAGGTGGCAATCCGGCAGGTGTTGTATTAAATGCAGACCATCTTACAACAGCTCAGAAGCAAATGATCGCTGCAAAGGCCGGGTTTCCGGAGACCGCATTTGTTTCTGCCTCGAAGGTTGCGGATTTTAAGCTGGATTTTTTTACTCCGCTAAAACAGATCCCACATTGCGGTCATGCAACAATTGCAACATTTTCTTTTCTTAAACAACAAGGAATAATACAAGGCGAACATTCATCCAAAGAAACAATCGATGGATGCCGGGCGATCGTCTTCCGGGATGGAGAAGCGTTCATGGAACAACAAAGGCCTTCCTTTATAAAGTTCAAAGAAGTACCGCAACTCCTGGATGCATTACATATATCGCCGGAGGATTTGTCAGCCGGGCTATATCCAACGATTGTGCATACAGGAAATGCATTTTTGATCGTCCCAGTAAGCAATGAAAAAATACTTTCTGAGATCAATTACGACAGGCAGGCTGTGAATGATCTGTCTGAGCGGTATGGATTAATTGGATTGTATTTATACACGCCAAAAGGAACCATGTATGATGTCACGACAAGGATGTTTGCACCCTTTTATGGCATTGATGAGGAAGCTGCTACAGGCATGGCTGCGGGACCATTAGCTGCTTATTTATACCAGATTGCCGGAAATAAGAAGGCAGACTTTATCATTGAACAGGGCAGGTTCATGCGACCTGCTTCTCCGAGCCTGATAAGGGTGCAGGTTGATGTAAGCGAAGGCCTTATTCAAAAGATTTTTGCAGGCGGTGCCGCTTACGTCTCCGGCACCGTTGTAATCGAGTTGTGAGAGACCGTTATTATTTGATCTCCTCTATAAACTTTGTTATGAAAGCAGTGACATGGTCATCCACAGATAGTCTTGTCCGGCTAAACGAAATGGCAAACCCGGTGTTGAAACCAGGTGAGGTATTGGTAGAACTGCATTATGCTGCCCTCAATCATCTTGATCTCTGGACACTACCAAATAAAAACCACGGTATCGTCCTCGGCAATGATGGAGCAGGAGTTATCAAAGCGGTATCGCCTGAGATAGACAAAAGGATCATTGGAAAGGAAGTCATCATCAACCCCGGCTGGCATTGGGGAGGCGATGAACGGTTTGCTGCTGACACATTCTATATTGTGGGAACGAATGACAGAGGGACACTTGCAGAATATGTCGCAGTGCCTTTTGAAAGCATTTTTGAAAAGCCATTACATCTTTCTTTGAAAGAAGCTGCAGCGCTTCCCATGGCAGGCGTAACGGCTTACCGGGCGCTGTTTACAAAAGCTAAATTAAAAGCAGGCGAGACAGTGCTGATTACTGGTGCCGGTGGAGGCGTTGCAACATCATTATTGCACCTGGCAGTAGCCGCGGAGGCGAAGGTGTATGTTACTTCTTCATCCGAAGCAAAAATCCAAAAGGCAATTGCCATAGGTGCTGCAGGAGGTTTCAATTATTCATCTTCTGATTGGACAACCCACGCAAAGCAATTATCGGGTGGATTTGACGTGATCCTTGATAGCGCAGCCGGTAACGGTTTTGCAGATTTGACCAGGATAGCGAATGAAGCAGCAAGGATTATTTCATTCGGCAGAACAACCGGTATGATTACTAATTTAGACCCAGGCATCATCTTTAATAAGCAACTTTCCATTATGGGCACATTGATGGGATCTAACCTTGACTTTGAGTCGATGATTGGGTACTATACGAGGTATGCAATTCACCCCGTTATCGATTCCACGTTTAAACTGGAAAACATTTCAGATGCGTTTGAGAGGCTTACTGAACACAGTCAGTTTGGTAAAATAATAGTGGCCATACGTTAACACACCTGGATGACCAGAGTAGAATTCCGACATCCGAAAATCGTGGGTTTGTTTAAAGCAGCCCAGCCGGCTAGTTAACTGGGACGGAATCTAGCCATTTACGGGCCAACTCAGGATCGGTAAAAAATCCCTCGTTTTTCATTTGATAGTTGTCTGAGTAATTCTTGATTTTTGTTTCATCCTGGTGCACGTGCGCAGCGGCGATACAATATATGTTATCCTTGGAACTTATGGTTAATCTAGCTTCTGGGAACATTCGTAGATAGCCAACATACCAGCCGTACCTCGCAAGCGTTGTTGGTATGACTGCCCTGAATTTTTTATGGGCTTCCAAATTTGAAGCTTTGAAACCATGAAGGTTAACGAGCATTTTGAATTTAGTATTTGGCTGTAGTTGCATCAATGTCCTTTCGAGTGACGCACTCCATTCGTTGATATCTGCTGTATCCAGCTCTCCACTTAGATCTGTCACAATGAGATTTTCAGAAGCCAGGTATAGCGTTTCCATTTTCTTCATAAGTCTTGAACTTTTGCATGACAGGCAAAACTCTTTATTTCTGCAGGAATGGTTTTATACTTTAATGGGAATGATTCATATTTTATTACGGGTTAATAGATCAAAACTGTCAGAAATTAAAATGGTCTGACACGAACGTGCGCCATACCCCACTCACGCCACTTCTCTCTCCTCAAACACTTTACTCAGCTTAAACGGACCCATTCGTTTTGCTTTAATATATTCCATCACTTCAGAATGCAAAAAATAAACGCGACCTCTCTGTTTATGTGAAGGCAGTCCTCGCTTTACCCAATCAGTTAAAGTCACCAGGGAAACTTTCAATTTGCCTGCAACTTCCTCGCGACTTAAGAAAGGTTCATCTACGGGCGTACTATCC
>JAEZAM010000087.1 GCA_023430465.1 Bacteroidota bacterium
GCCTGCCTGCCGGAGCGAAGCGGAGGTAGGGTGCTGGGGGCTGGATGCTGGATGCTGGATCCCTGAGAGCGAGAAAGAGAGCGAGAGCGAACTCCCACCACTTTTTCATTTCTAATTTTTAATTACATACGTACGCCAAGGTCCCTGAGTAGCACATGAGCGCAGCGAATGGGCGTACCGAAGGGCCCTGAAGTCGGGATGCTGTAGAAGTGTGGACCTGCCTGCCGGCAGGCAAGGTGCGGAGCTCAACCTAAACCTCAACCTAAGCGTGAAACCGTATTCCAAATTCTCCAACTTTCCTCCGCCTGCAAGGCCAGCATATCACCACCATTCTTGACCACTGCACCCCGCCTGATCCCTTCTTCCAGGAACGCTGTCACCGGCGGGTTGTAGACCAGGTCAAAGAGATAATGCTGCGACGTAATACCCTCATAGGGAATTGCTGGCCTCGATTGCACATCCGGATAGGTTCCGAGGGGCGTGGTATTGATAATAAGTTTGTTGCCTGCGATATCTGAGGCACTCAGCGAATCATACGAGACTGCTGCAGGTGATCCATGCCGGGACACTAATATGTAGGGTATGTGCATTTGCTTCAGCACATAGCACACCGCTTTTGCTGCACCACCGGTTCCCAACACCAGCGCACTGTCGTGATGCGGGAGCAACTGTGGCATCAGTGACTCCCTGAACCCAACCACATCTGTGTTGAAGCCGGTTATCTTACCATCATCGATACGCAGGCAATTACAGGCACCAATTTCCGCTACTACCTGGTCCACTGCATCGAGGTAGGGCAGCACCTGCTCCTTGTACGGTATCGTCACATTGAGTCCACACAAGCCTTCGGTTGCTGCGAGTAAAGCCGGCAGTTCGGTTATAGATGCAAGAGGGAATAGATTATAGCTGCAATCGGAGATCTTCTCCTGCGAGAATTTATTGGCAAAATATTTCCCGGAGAATGAATGACCCAACGGATAGCCTATGAGTCCAAACACCCGCATCAGGCGCCTTTTTTATCAAGGAAAAGGCTGAAGGTATCACCGCGCAGGCCGATGCGCATCGCTTCCATGGCGATCACTTCTGATGGTGCGATGTTACCCAGGTTCACATTGCAGCCGATCAGCTCAATGAAATAAAGTTGTTGTGCCTTTTGTGGTGCTTCCCAGATGATCTTTTCTTCGGGGATCTGCGTAAGTATCTCCTGCACCAGGCCTTCGCGAACTTCACCGCTGCCGCGATAGATACCCACGTTTCCTGCCTCGCGGGCCTCAGCGATCACATAGGTTGCACCTGCACTGAGTTCAGCGCGCATAAGTTCGATCCACTTATAGGGAGGGATAATATGTGCGGCATCTTTTGAACCAACCTCGCTCAATACAGTACCATGTTTCGTAAGTTTTTCAATATATCCGCATTTCTCGGCATGAGGAATAGTAATGGAACCATCACTCACCTCCATATAGTTTATACCGAAATCTTTACAAACAGAGATGTACTCATCAAACTGGTTGCGGATGAGGAAGGCTTCGAAAAGGGTGCCGCCGAAATAAATGGGCAGGTCATAAGAACGATACAGTTCCAGCTTCTCACGCAGGTTCGGGGTTACGTAGGATGTGCCAAAGCCTAACTTGATGATATCGATATGGGGATAGGAAACGGAAAGGAAGTTCTGGGCTTCGCTCAGGCTGAGTCCTTTATCCATCACCATCGTAATTCCTGAAGTTCTCGGACGCCTGTTACGATCCGGCATTTGCGTGAGATTAAAATTCATGCGTTTACAGTTTGTTTACAGAGCTTTTCTTCAATACCGGCGCAGCAGTGACTGCCACCCCTTTTTTTGCCGGCGCAAAAATAAGAAAGAATGAATAACTGTTGAGGGAATCCTCGGGGTCCATCAGTGAGACCTGTTCTTCTTATGACTGGCCAGCAGATCCACCACTTTCTGGTTCTGCAACATCGAAGGATTGATCTCGATAAATTTCCGCAACAGCTTTGGCGCAGCCTTCAATGCTTCTGCGAGCAGGAGGAGGGCTTCCTTCGACTGGCCTGTTGAGAGCAATATTGCCGCCTTATAATATTGAAACAGTGGTTTACCTCCGGTTATCGCCAGGGCCGCATCAGCCTGTTCAAGCGCTTCTTCATAATGACCGGCTTTGTACAGGCAGCGCACCAGCGCATCCCAGCCCGACACATTTTTAGGACGTACACGCACCACATTCAGGAAGCACTGAACGGCATCGCGCGTAAGTCCCATCTCCAGCTTGCATTCCCCCATCAGCAGGTTATACTCGGCCTGGTTACGATGCAGCCTGAGTGCAGTATCCAATTGCTTGATCGCACTTTGCCACTGACCTTCGTTGAAATAGGTGCAGGCAATCTTGTAAAATAATTTACTGTCCTCCTGGTTCAGGTGCGAAGCTTTTCGATAGTAGAATCTTGCCTGTGCATAGTTTCTTAACCTGTCATAGCAATGACCGATCGCCTCATAAATGACCACTTCCGGTTTGGATAACTCTGTTACCTTCTCCAGCGCTTCGATCGCTTCTTTATACTTCCGCATCCGGATGTAAGCATCGCCCATGTTACGGTAGGCATAATCGAATTTATCTTCTATCGTCACGGCGTATTGATAAGCGTCAATGGCCTTTTCATAAAGTTTCAAGCCCTGGTAAGCTGCGGCGAGGTTGAACCATGCCAGTTCGTTGTAAGGATATTCATCAATGATTTGCTGATGAAGCCGGATGCTCTCCTCATTTCGGCCGGTAAAGTCCGTCCAGAAACAAATCTTGTACAAAGCCTCCTCATTATTCGGCTCTTGCTCCAATACCATTTTCAGGCAATCAAAAAGTTTATCGAACTCCTCATAGTCATCGTAAACATCGGCAAGCTCAAACAGTAGCTCGATACGTTCCTCCCCTTCAAAGGCCTGCAGGGCTTCTTCCAGCAGGGCCACGGCTTTTGATTGCTGATCAAGAGCGAGATAGGCATCCGTTTTCAGGATGTACAGGTTGATATCCGAGCTGTCAAAGATGGCGGCCTGGTCCAGGATCTCCAGCGCCTCGGTATAGCGGCGGGTGATCAACAGCAGGTCGGCCTTCCGGATCAGCAGAGAGGCGGAATAGGGATACTGCTCGATGGCGCATTCAGCGGCCTCCAGCGCCCTGGGAATCTCCTCCCTGTCCTCGAAATAGTTGATGATCTTTTCAAATGACTCTTCCTCCAGGAACGAGTGCCCCCTGCCCTGGCGTAGATTTTCAAATTGTCTTAGCAGCTCACGGAGCTGCTCTCTGTCTTCCTGGTAGGGGTTTTCTTTCATTATTCCTGTTTTGAACGTAAAAAAATGAAGAAACTAGATTGACGGTAACAAATGAGCGGAGGAAACGAATATCAACAAGTTAGGTGAAAGCCGGTGCTCCTGCCCTGGTCTAGTTTTCCCCAGATGTGTACAATTGTCAAAAAAGTTTTTCAAAATCATGTAACAAATCGATCCCGCCAGGCGTTAAATAAGTACTAAAACTTTTGGATAAACGGTATCTTTTTATCTAATTTTTAGCTTTACATTTGTAAAACATTGGCAAAGAAGACAAACATATCAACTTCATTCACCCGCAAGGTCATTCTTTCCTTCGCACTGGCTACGGTCACCGCGGTAGCGTTCGCTACCCTTGGTAAGCCCGGTTTGAATAAGGAGCGGCCGCGTAAATCGTTGTTGTCTGTCAAGCAAGCCACACGCCCCGGCACCTTCTCTCTGCAGTCCGGTTATTCATTTCGCGGCAGCCAGGTGATTTCCGATGAAAACAGGTATATCAGCGTCAACACGGTGATGACCTATCAACAGGGAAACATTACTTATAACCTGCCAATGCGCAAGAAAGTTGCATTGAATGGCAAGCTGGTTTTCAATCCTAACGCTGCCTCACGCGCTTCCCGTTAAATTGTTGGCTTTTTCTGAAACTTTGGGCTTAACGACCCATGCTTTCTTCGTACGTCATGACGCGGTAACCTGATTTCGGCAAATCGAATTTTGCTGCCGGTACCGGGTTGAAGTTGATGGAAGAAACGGTATAGGTTACCTTTTGCTTACCCAGTGTTGCCTCATACTGCATGGCCAGGCCGGGAAGGTTCTTATTCAGGTACTGAAAATCGGTATTCCCCGGCACCAGGTCTTTTGTGAAATACACAGTGAATACGCTACCATCGCTTAACGTGCCTATTGCTTTCTGGCAATTGTAACCGGCGATGGTCTTGAACTCATTCTCGTATTTGAACGTAATGCCTTCATATTTACGGTTGGAGGACTTCCAGTTATCCGCCGTCATCCGGATCATATACTTCTGCTCGCCGTAATCTTTCAAAACAGTGATATTTCCATTTTTTCCGTCGATGATAGTGGACTGTGTACCCAGTGAGCTGATCATTTCCGAGCGGCTGGAGTTTCCCTTCAGGTAAATCACGCTAACTGCACCATCGAGCAGGTCAGCAGCCTGTGGGGTGGAATTATTGGTATTTATAACGATATCATAAGAGATGGTCGCCTCCGTCAGTTTTTTCTGGGAAAAGCCGATAACTGGTAAAAGCATCATCATCCATAACCCTGAAAAAATGCGTGCGTATTTCATGTTCTGTTACCTGTTTAGTTGCCAGTAAGACGCACCAATTTAGCTAATAAGTTGCGTAACAAAAAAATCCGTCCCGCCTTGCAGCGAAACGGATCTTGTTATGAGTAATTTAACGATTGGGTTATTTCTTACCCCGCTGCTGCATCTCTTTCATCTTCTTTTGCTGCTCCTGCATTTGCTCCATGCGCTCCTGCCATTTCGATTTGGTCTTTGGCTTCTTGCGGTTCTCCTCGATCTTCGCCAGGATCTTATCATGATCGATGATATAGTTCTGGATCACAAACTGGAGTATCAGCGTAATGATATTTGATACGGTATAATACCATGTCAGGGCCGATGGAAGACGGTTGAAGATAAACAACAGGAAGATCGGGAACACATATGGCATGTACTTCATTACCGGGTTGCTCTGATCAGGCGACATGCTCATGCTGTAGATCGATATCAGCAAACTGGTGACAACTGCGGTAATCGTGAACAAACTCAGGTGATTGCCGAGCAGGAAGCTGAGCACCGGAACATCACCCCAGGTAATAATTGAATCATATGCAGACAGATCTTTTGCCCAGAGGAAATCCGCGCCACGCAGATCTACGCTGGAGCTAAAGAAACTAAATAGGGCGAAGAAGATCGGGATCTGGAGCAGGGCTGGTATACAACCACCCAGGGGGTTAACACCCGCTTCGCGGAAAAGCTTCATCTGCTCCATGCTCATCGCCTGCTGATCACCGCCGAATTTCTCTTTCAGTTTGGAAATCTCGGGCCGCAATGCCTTCATCTTCGCACCACTCAGGTAGCTTTTATAGCTCAACGGAGAAATCAGGAGACGGATGAACAGCGTCAGGAAGGCGATGACCCATCCATAGTTGCCCACAAAACCCTTGATGATATCCCACACCGGCAATACCACGTATTTGTTTAGCGGCCGTACAAAGGCGTACATGCCCTGGCCGAGATTAATAAGTTTATCCAGTTTCTCATCATACTTCCGGAGTGTATGATAATCCGCGGGGCCATAGAAGAGATTAAAGCTGGCCTTATCTGTCTTGCTGACATCGAGCGTAAGATGCGAGGTTGACTGAACAATTGTCTTTTTTTCATCCGGAGGTATCACCCACTCCATGGTGCCAGCGCTGAAAGGCGACTCTGCAATGAGATAGGCATTGAAAAAGCGCTGACGTACGCCAACCCATTTCACAGGAGAAGTGAATTTCACATCCGATGTTTTAGCGATCGTGTGATAATCGAACTCACCGTCTTCAATGTAACCGACCTGGGTATTTTCTTTTTCAAATGAAATAGAAGATTCCTGCTGCGCGGCGTTGTATTGCCAGTCAAGCGTCATGACACCTTTGGTAAACAACTGGTCGGCTCCTTTGAACTGGATATCGAAATCCACCATGTATTCCTTTGGCCGGATGGTATACTGATGAACAATCGCCGTAGTGGATGCGCTGTCGCCGGAACTCAGCGTGAAGCTGAGCATTTTGGTTCCATCAGGATTGATGACGGAATCGATGCGGTTGAAAATAAGATTGGCCGTCTCATCTGTTGTGCCGGCACCGGTATTGATACGATAGCTGAGTTTATCAAACTCGCTGTTGGCGAGCTTGACATGACCGCTATCCATGTTTTTGAATTGTTTGAGTTCGATCGAGCGGGGTTGGGCGCCCTTGCTGCTGAAGGCAATGCGGAAGACCTCGTTTTCAAGGTAAACGATCTGTTCGGTACCGCCTGCTTTAAAATTGCCCTGGCGCGCCACCTGCCCGAGCGAATCGGAGGTCTTTGCGTCCTGCTTCTGCACCAGCGTATCCATTTTGGGCTTGCTGGCATTCAGGATCGAATCCTGGCGGGCTTTCTCCCGTTGAAAAGTCAGTTGTTCCTGGCGGTTAAAATAAAAATATCCAAAGAAAAGACCCGCCAGCACTATAAAGCCGATGACGGTATTACGATCAAACTTCATCAGGAGTTAAAATTTAAAGACGGCAAAGATAGGTGTTCTCACCCAGTCCCCGCCTGAATCTCAGGCAGGTGTACTGGTAGTGCTAATCGACTGTTTCCGGGTACGTTAGCCCATCATTTCACCTTGCAGAACAGGTCGCTTTACCTGTGATGCCAGTTCAGAATATGCTTTTGCTGCTTTGATAAAATGAACGAAAAGCGGCTGCGGATTTTCCACCGTGCTTTTCAGTTCGGGGTGATATTGCACGCCAATAAAAAACGGATGCCCGGGGAGTTCGACAATTTCCACCAGTCCGGTAGCAGGGTTCTTACCACTGGCCAGCATACCGGCCTGCTCAAACTGCGCGAGGTAATTATTGTTGAATTCCCAGCGATGGCGGTGACGTTCGCTGACTGAAAGGGACTGATATATCTCGTTGGCCAGTGAGCCGGGTCTGATCTCGCAGGGATAAGTGCCAAGACGCATGGTCCCCCCTTTGGCGGTGATCTGTTTTTGCTCTTCCATCAGATCGATCACAGGGTCTTTGGCCTGGGGATCCATTTCAGTGGAATTAGCGCCAGGCAGTCCGATCACGTTTCGCGCGTATTCTATCACAGCCATTTGCATCCCGAGGCAGATACCGAAGAAAGGCAGTTTTTTCTCGCGCGCGTATCTCACAGCAGTGATCTTACCTTCTACCCCGCGCTGGCCAAAGCCGGGCGCCACCAGCAATCCATCCAACCCTTCCAGCTTTTCTGCCACGTTATGTTCTGTGATGAATTCGCTGTGAACATTCACCACCTGCACCTGGCATTCATTGATGGCACCGGCGTGAACGAATGATTCGAGGATCGATTTATAGGCATCCTGTAATTCGAGGTATTTACCGATAAGACCAATGGTGACTTTGCTCTTCGGGTATTTCAGTTTATCCAGGAATTCCTTCCATTTGGTAAGTTCAGGCTCGCGGTAACCGGTGATGTTCAGTTTTTTGAGGCTGATCACATCCAGTTTTTCCCGCATCATGGCCAGGGGCACCTCATAGATGGTTGGTGCGTCAGCGGCTTCGATGACCGCCTCTGGCTTTACATTACAGAACAGCGCGATCTTCCTCCGCAGTTCGGGGGTAAGAGAGCGCTCGGTGCGACATACAATGATATCGGGATGCACGCCCTCCTGGCTTAGCATACGCACGCTGTGCTGGGTCGGTTTTGTTTTCAATTCTTTGGCGGCCTTCAGGTAAGGTATCAGCGTCAGGTGGATCACCAGTGAATCCTCTTCGGGTAGTTCCCACTGAAGTTGCCGGACGGCTTCCACGAACGGAAGGCTCTCGATATCACCCACGGTCCCGCCAATCTCAGTGATAACGATGTCGTAGCGATCATCCTGGCCAAGGACCATCATGCGGCGCTTGATCTCATCGGTGATATGTGGTACAACCTGGACCGTTTTACCAAGGTAGGCCCCTTCACGTTCTTTATTGATGACGGTCTGGTAGATCCGGCCGGTCGTCACATTGTTAGCCTGGGAGGTGAAAATATTCAGGAAACGCTCATAGTGCCCGAGGTCGAGATCGGTTTCGGCCCCGTCTTCCGTCACGAAACACTCACCATGTTCATAGGGATTAAGCGTACCCGGGTCAACGTTGATGTAGGGATCAAACTTTTGTATGGTCACGCGGAGCCCGCGCGCCTGGAGCAGTTTGGCCAACGATGCAGCGATAATGCCTTTACCAAGGGAGGATGTAACCCCTCCAGTCACAAAAATGTATTTAGCCATAACTGGTCATTTTAATTTTTGACGGGCTAAAAAAAAGATCCCCCTGAATTCCGTCGAATTCAAAAAGAAAAAAGAAATAATTGCTTGAATTTTCAGCCCACCCAACTGACCATCGGAAGTAAGGAAAAGGGATAAATCCGGGAGGTCATGCAAAGCTAACTTTTATTTCTGTGACCAGAAAAAAACTCAGGAAAGCTGTGGAAAAAAACAGGGAAGTGTGGAGATTGAGGCTAAGCATAAAGTTGAGACTGAGGTTGAGTATTAACTGATAACACTCCGTACTCCACACTCCGCACTCCGCTCTTACCTAGTCTCTTGCGATCTTCTTATAGCTCGTTACCACGCCCCGAATAAGGGATGAACTGAATCCCCGGTGCTCCATTTCATTGAGACCCGCAATGGTACAGCCTTTAGGGGTAGTGACGCGATCGATTTCCTGCTCGGGATGGGACCCATTTTGCAGCAGCAATTCCGCCGCACCCTTCACCGTTTGCGCAGCAATCAGTGAAGCGGTTGCGGCATCAAAGCCTATCTCGATTCCTCCCTGTATATTGGCCCGGATGTAGCGCATGGCGTACGCCGTGCCACAGGCCGCGAGGATAGTGGCGGCTTCCATCAGTTTTTCATCGATGGTAACCACTTTTCCCAACTGGCTGAATAATTTTTCTACATAGCCGATTGATTCAGCATCTGCATTTTTTGAACAGATGCAGGTCATGCTCTCCTGGATGGCGATGGCCGTGTTCGGCATTGCGCGGAAACAGGGCATTGGTTGCTGCAGAATGCTCTCCATCTCTGATATCAGTACCCCGGTAACAACGGAGATCAGCATCTTTTTGCCATCCAGCGCTCCGGATATAGATGTCAGTACTTCTGCAGTCTGAAAAGGCTTTACTGCAAGAATTACGACATCTGCATTTTTCACGGCGCTTACATTATCATTTGTAATATGGACCCCCTTCGCGGCAAAATGCTCGATCGTGGCGGTATTTCTTTTGGTAAGTGTAATGGATGAAGCCGGGCAGAATTCACTTTTCAGCAAACCTTCTACTATAGCGGAGCCTAAATTGCCGCCACCTATGATCGTGATACCTGCTGACATATTTGTTGCTATTTATAGATATGAGGCCCGTTGACGTGAAACTGTTTCACGCAAAAACGCAAAGTGAACTAAGAGCGCTAAGCTAACAGTAAAGAATGTAAAGACAATACTCAACCTCAGCTTCAAGGGTTGCTCAACGCAAATCCCGCTTCTTCTTTTGACAGGTTATTTTCTATCGCGGTATCGTAGCTATCCTTCCACCAGTCAATACTTCCCCAGAATTCTCCGTCGATCATGATCTCGCCACTGGTTACCACGCCGATCTTCTCGCATGGAACATCGTCGAGATGCTGCTCAAAATCCTTAACGCCATCCAGCGCTACGGTGACCACCACGCGACCCTGTCCCTCACCATAAAGGAACGCATCTTTGCGAATATCACCTTTGCTGATCACTGAGAAACCAAGTTCGTTATGGAAGCCTGCTTCTGCCAGCGTGATAAATAAACCTCCTTCACTGACGTCATGGGCAGAACGGATAAGCTTTTTACCGATCAGTTCAGCGATCTTTTGCTGCAGACGAAACTCTTCTTCAAGTTCGAAATAAGGAGCAGGTGAATGCTCGATACCTGCAATCTTGCTGACGTATTGTGAAGAGTTGATATCATTATTAACAGTACCCAGGAGGTAGATCACATGTCCTTCTTCTTTGAAATCAAGCGTCATCTTTTCTTCCACACTTTCCAGCAGGCCCACCATACCGATGGTTGGTGTTGGATAAACAGGACCGTCCGGATTCTGGTTATAGAAGCTCACATTTCCACCGGTCACAGGTGTATTGAAACGGCGGCATGCTTCGCCCATACCCTTGATGGCATGAACAAACTGGTAGTATACTTCAGGATCATAAGGGTTGCCGAAGTTGAGGCAATTGGTCACACCCAGCGGTTGCCCGCCACTGCATACGATATTCCTTGCCGCTTCGCTGACTGCGATCATGGCACCCTTGTAGGGATCTGCATAGACATAGCGGCTGTTGCAGTCTGTTGTAACCGCCAATGCCTTGCTGGTACCCTTGATATGAACAATAGGTGCATCGGAAGGCTCGTTGGTATTGGTATTGGCCGTACCGACCATGCTGTCATATTGTGTATAGATCCAGCGCTTGGAGGCGATGGAAGGAATGCGAATCAGTTGTTCGGCAACAGCCTTCAGGTCTTCCGGAACAGGAACTGTGGCCGGGTCAAACGATTTTACCTGCGAGAAATAGGCGGGCTCTTTGTATTCGCGGTCGTATTGCGGAGCACCGCCGCCAAGTACCAGCTCCTGGGCTGGCAGCGATGCTTCGAGATTGCCATCCATATAGAAATTGAGAATGCCGTCATCTGTTACTTCACCAATCACCGAGCAGGGCAGATCCCATTTATCGAACACTTCTTTTACTTTATCCTCCTGCCCTTTCTTCGCAACCAGCAACATTCTCTCCTGGCTTTCTGAAAGCAGCAGTTCCCAGGTCTTCATGTTCGGCTGGCGGGTCGGCACTTTATCAAGATCGATGCGCATACCGGCATTTCCCTTGGCACTCATTTCTGCCGTAGAGCAAATAATGCCAGCGGCACCCATGTCCTGCATACCGACCACGGCGCCGGTTTTTATGACCTCAAGACAGGCCTCCAGCAATTTCTTCTCCTGGAATGGATCTCCAACCTGGACGGCGGGCAGATCCTGTGCACTGTCGGCTGTGATATCGGCGGAAGCAAAAGATGCTCCTCCTATCCCATCTTTTCCGGTCGCACTCCCGACAAACATGACGGGATTACCGGCTCCTTCTGCAATTGCAGAAACAGTTTCCCCGGCTTTTACTATACCTACGCTCATGGCGTTGACCAGGGGGTTGGTATGATAGCACCGGTCAAAATATATTTCACCGCCAACTGTCGGCACGCCGAAGCAGTTGCCATAATGGCCTATACCATGCACTACACCTGAAAGGAGATGCTGCGTCTTATCCTCCTCCAGATTTCCAAAGCGAAGTGAATTGAGTGCGGCGATCGGCCTTGCACCCATCGTAAAAATGTCGCGGTGAATTCCTCCGACCCCTGTTGCCGCCCCCTGGTAAGGCTCGATGGCGGAGGGGTGATTATGGGATTCTATTTTAAATACAACACCGAGATTATCGCCGATATCCATCAGACCGGCATTCTCCTCTCCGGCTTTCACCAGCATCCTGCCACCCTCGCGGGGCAGGGTTTTCAGCCACTTGATGGAGTTTTTATAACTACAATGCTCACTCCACATTCCTGAGAAGGCACACAACTCATTGAAGTTTGGTGTGCGACCGAGTTTTTGCCTGATCAATTCAAATTCCTCTTCTGTGAGTCTCAATTGTTGGGCTGTCTTAGCAGTGATTTCCATAAAAACAAAACTAAGAAAATAGCCGCAGTTGAACGGTCAATCCAACAACCTTTATGGAGAATGCTTATTTTGCAGCACCCTTAAACCTTCTGCTTGCAGTATTTTCTTTTCATTTTATACCTCCTGATTTTTGCCTGGCTTGTAACACGGATCGGCCTCTTCCGTAACACCGGATTGTCGCGGCCTCAACTGGTTTCCATTTTTCTGCTGAAGATCATGGCGGGCATTTTTTACGGTTGGATCGGTCACTATCATACAACTACAGCGCAGATCGTGGATACGTGGTCCTACCACGAGCGCGCACTGGTGGAATACGGGATACTCCGGACCAATCCCTCAGAATATTTCACCAATCTTTTTCACAACCCTTATCCAAACGGTCTTTGGAATTTCTTCGGTTCGACTGACTCCTACTGGAATGACCTGAAGGCGAATGTATTCATCAAGTTGCTTTCTGTCTTTGACATTTTCAGTTTCGGTAACTACTATACAAATGTGATCTTTTACGCCTTTCTCAGCTTCTTCGGAAACTGCCTGCTCTATCGTGTATTCCGCGACCGTTTTCCGGAGAAAGCCACGCTTTTGATTTTTACCGTGTTCTTTGTTCCTTCATTTTTCTATTGGGCAAATGGGATCCATAAAGAAGGGCTGATCTTTACCGGTATGGCCCTGATTTTATATCACCTTTATTTTGCGGAGAAACATGGTCGCTATACGATCAAAAACTGGCTGGGCATTGGGGCGGGTCTTTTGATCCTGCTGCTGCTCCGCAACTTCATCCTCGTGGTGATCCTGCCGGCTATGTCAGGTTGGTTCCTCGCCGCGCGATTTCCCAGAAGAAAATTGTTATGTTATACCGGCGTATTCGCATTTTTCATCCTTGTTTTTTTTACCCTGCCTTACATTCATCCAAGGCTGGATTTCCCGGGGGCCGTAGTTGAGAAGCAGCGGGCATTTGTAAACCTGATCGGTGCCAATAGTGCCGTACCCATTGCGCCCCTTGAACCAGGCTTTTTGGGATTTCTGAAAAATACGCCACAGGCAATCTCGCTCGCGCTGCTACGCCCCTACCCGGCAGACATCCATCATCTTCTTTCCCTGGCTGCCGCCCTGGAAAATTTTCTGTTGATCCTGTTGCTCATGGCGGTGATATTTGTGCGTGACAGGCAGGCCGACCGAAAAACAAACCTGGTTTACTTCTGCGTTTTCTTTTCCGCCTGGATGCTGCTGGCCATCGGTTTCAGCGTCAATAATCTCGGAGCCATCTCCCGGTACCGCAGTATCGTGTTTCCGTTCCTTATTTCAGCGGTTTGCATTTATATCGACTGGAATAAACTTGCCCGCCCCTTTACACTAATTAAAAAGAAAAATAATATTAATTAGTGAGCAGGTTTTTACCGGAATTTACTTACAACCGTTAGATAAATCGATCTTTTTCCACAGAATTTCCTGATTTACGAGGGTAATCTTAAAAAAAATTGGCATCTCAACCTGAATTGTGTTTTTTTGCTGAAAACTAAGAAAGTATGTCCCTTCGTTTCAATGCTATTTCTAACCTGGGTCAGGGGGTTGAGGCCGACAAGGTCGTTTCTACCAAGATCACAGGGATTTTCAACAGTAATGTCTTTACGCTGAAGACCGCCAGAGAGTTTTTAAGTGATGAAGCTTATAAGAGCCTGACGGGTTCCATCCGCGCCGGTCAGAAGATCGACCGTGCTGTCGCCAATCAGATTGCTACCGGCATTCGTGCCTGGGCTGAAACGAAGGGTGTTAGTCATTTCACACACTGGTTCCAGCCTCTTACCGGTACTACGGCTGAAAAGCATGACTCGTTTTTCACGCTCAAGGGAGATGGAACACCGATCGAGCAGTTTGAAGGGGATGCGCTGATCCAGCAGGAGCCGGATGCTTCTTCCTTCCCGAGCGGCGGCTTGCGCGCCACTTTTGAGGCACGCGGCTATACCGCCTGGGACCCCTCCTCTCCAGCATTCATCATGGAAATCGGCCAGGGGAAGACACTTTGCATTCCAACCATCTTCGTTTCTTATACCGGTGAATCGCTCGATTATAAAGCTCCGCTCCTGAAAGCAGTGGAGGCGCTGAACAAAGCCGCCGTGGATGTTTGCAACTATTTTGATAAAAATGTAAATAAAGTAACGGCTACCCTGGGCTGGGAGCAGGAATACTTTGTGATCGATGAAGGGCTTTTCAATGCAAGACCTGACCTCGTCATGTGCGGCCGCACGGTGTTCGGGCATAATTCCGCCAAGAACCAGCAGCTTGAAGATCATTATTTCGGGTCTATCCCCGAGCGTGTATATGCCTTTATGCGTGACCTGGAAACAGAATGTTACAAACTCGGCATCCCTCTTCGCACAAGGCACAATGAAGTGGCACCTGCCCAGTTTGAGTGTGCGCCTATCTTCGAAGAGATCAATCTTGCCGTAGATCATAACACCTTGCTGATGGACATCATGTCAAGAGTGTCATTGCGCCATAAACTCCGTGTATTGCTTCATGAAAAACCATTCGCCGGTATTAACGGAAGTGGTAAGCACAACAACTGGAGCATGGCTACGGATACAGGTGTAAACCTGCTTGCACCGGGCAAGACACCGAAGACCAACCTGATGTTCCTCACGTTCTTTGTGAACACGATAAAAGCCGTGCATGACTATGCGGACCTCATGCGTGCATCTATCGCTTCAGCGCCGAATGATCACCGTCTTGGTGCAAATGAAGCACCTCCGGCAATCATCTCTGTATTCATCGGCCAGTACCTGAGCAAGGTGTTGCAGGATGTGAAAGAAAGAGTGGGCGATAAATTCGACGAGCAGGATGAAAGCATGCTGAAGATCGACATCCATAAAAGCATTCCTGAATTGCTGATGGATAACACTGACCGCAACCGGACCTCCCCATTTGCTTTTACCGGCAACAAGTTTGAGTTCCGTGCCGTGGGTTCCACTGCAAACTGTGCAAACCCGATGACAATCCTCAACACGATCATGGCTGAAACCCTTAAGAACTTCAAGCGTGATGTGGACGGACTGATGGAGAAAGGCGAAAAGAAAGAGATCGCCATCATGCATGTTATCCGCGAATACATCGTTGCCAGCGAAAAAGTATTGTTCGAGGGTGACGGCTACAGCGAGGCCTGGGCTAAGGAGGCTGAAAAGAGAGGCCTGCCGAATGTCAAGACCACTCCTCTTGCATTGGATGCAATGGTGACAGATAAAGCCAAGCACCTGTTTGAAAGCAACAACATTTATAGCCACAGCGAGCTGGAAGCACGTCACGAGATCGAACTGGAAAAGTATATCAAGAAAGTGCAGATCGAAGCGCGCATGATGGGTGAACTGGCCACCAGCCATATCCTCCCTGCAGCTATTCGTTACCAGAATCTGCTTGTTAAAAATATCAATGGGTTGAAAGAAGCCGGTATTCCCGAGTCGGGCTTCAGCAACCAGAAGCAAATATTGGAGAAAATATCAGAGCATATCAACAAGGCCAGCGACCTGGTGGAGAAAATGATCGAAGCCCGGAAAATATGCAACGCCATGGATGATACGCGCACCAAAGCAATCGCTTACCAGAGCCAGGTCAAGGATACATTCTTTGATGAGATCCGCTACCATGTTGACAAGCTGGAATTGCTGGTGGATGATAAAGAATGGTACCTGCCAAAGTACAGGGAGTTACTGTTCCTCAGATAATTTAGCACACATGAGAAAACCCAATACAAAGCCTTTCCGTTCGAAGCGGAAGGGCTTTTATTTTTACCTGAAATTCTTTTTCATCACTCTCAATACATTTCCCCCTAATATTTTCCGGATCGATCTTTTCGAATAGCCACGTTTTATAAGTTCGGCGGTGATGGCCGGATAGCTCGTCACGTCTTCCAGTCCAACCGGCACAGATCCAACGCCATCGTAGTCAGCTCCCAGGCCAACATGGTCATCGCCGACAAGCCGAACGATGTAATCAATGTGGTCCACCATATCTGCCAGGGTTGGCCGTTGGCGGTCGAGGGTGGCGCGGAAATAAGAGGCCCATGCCTTCCTTGCCGCCAGTGAATCCATCCCTCCCGCGATAAGGGAATCGCGATAAGCCTCGCGGCGTTGGCCGAGGTAAGTGGCCGCCTCATCATATTTCCGACTGATGAAACCGGAATAGAAGTTGATGCAGATGACGCCACCGTTCTTCGCAACGGCTTTTATCTGGTCATCTTTAAGGTTTCTGAAGACGGGACAAAGATTCCATACGCTGCTATGTGAAAGAATTACGGGGCGGGTGGTAACAGCCAGGGCATCATAAAAAGCCTGCTCGCCCACATGGGAAAGGTCAACGATAACGCCAAGATCATTCAACCTTTTCACTACGTCACGGCCAAATGCATTCAACCCTTTGAAAGGCACAGTGCCCTCTGTTTCATCTTTTGCGCTACCGGCCCAGGAGGTGCTGTTGTTCCATGTGAGTGTGAGATAGCGCATGCCTCGGGCGGCCAGGGAATCAATGCGGTTCAGATCTTCTTCGATCATGTGGCCGCCTTCCACTCCTATCAATGCAACGAGCTTTTTCTTTTTCAAACCCTTCTTCACTTCCCGGAAGCTGGTGGCCACAGTCATTCGCTTTGGGTTACGGTTGGCTATCGCATACAATGAATCTATTTCCTCGGTAGCATCAGCATAAAACCCGCGGGAGGTTCGGGGCTTTTCAGCGGTCCACACAGAGAAGAATTGAAGATCCACGCCGCCCTTTGCAAAGCGGGGAAGATCACTGTGACCCGTATTGAGTGAATGGGAGATATCCAGTTGATCATCGATGACCGCAGACGACAGCACATCATTGTGAGTATCCACAACGACCGCCTTCCGGTGAAGCTTACTGCCAGAAGACTGACTCGCTGCTGTAAATGCGGTTACGAGCGCCAGGGTGAAGAAGATAAATTTCATTCACCTAATATAGAAATTAAAAGGCCCCGCTGATGCAGGGCCTTCAAGTTATTTAGCAAGATGAAAGTTCTCAAGAAACTTCGTATTGAAATCACCGCTTCTGAATCGCTCGTCCTGCATCAGTTGCAAATGAAAGGGAATGGTTGTTTTCACTCCTTCGATCACGTATTCGCTTAGCGCGCGGTACATCGTATCGATCGCTTCGTTCCTGGTACGTGCAACGGTGATCAGTTTGCCGATCATGGAATCATAATACGGCGGGATCACGTAGCCGGCATAGGCATGGCTATCCACGCGGACACCGTGACCACCTGGCTGATGCAGGGTGGTGATACGACCCGGAGACGGACGAAAATCATTGTACGGGTCTTCTGCATTGATACGGCACTCGATGGAGTGCATTTGCGGAATATAGTCTTCGCCGGAGATCCGTTCTCCCATGGCGATCTTGATCTGCTCTTTTATCAGGTCAAAGTTTATCACCTCTTCTGTGACACAATGCTCAACCTGGATGCGGGTGTTCATTTCCATGAAATAAAAATTCCTGTGTTTATCCACGAGGAATTCTATGGTACCTACGCTTTCATAATTAATGGCAGAGGCCGCTTTCTTGGCTGCGTCACCCATGCGCTGACGGAGTTCATCGGTCATGAACGGCGATGGTGATTCTTCCACGAGCTTCTGGTGACGGCGCTGGATAGAGCAATCGCGTTCACTCAGGTGACATACGTTTCCGTATTGGTCACCGGCTACCTGTATCTCGATATGTCTTGGCTCTTCCACGAATTTCTCCATGTAGATACCATCGTTCTTGAATGAGGCTGCTGCTTCGGTTTTGGCAGTTGTATAAGCCTTTTCCATGTCAGCATCTTCCCATACGATGCGCATACCCTTTCCACCGCCGCCGGCTGTTGCCTTGATGATGACAGGGTAGCCCATTTCACGCGCAAGAGATTTTGCTTCTTCTACGCTTTGAAGAAGGCCCTGCCCACCGGGAACAACCGGTACCCCGGCTTTGATCATAGTATCCTTTGCCGTGATCTTATCGCCCATATTGTTGATCATGTCGGCCGTAGGTCCGATGAATTTTATTCCGTGATCATTGCAGATGGCTGCAAACCGGGCATTTTCTGCGAGGAATCCGTAACCGGGGTGAATAGCATCTGCGTTGGTAATTTCGCAGGCGGCCATCAGATGTGGAATATTAAGATAGGAGTCGCTGCTCTGGGGTTTCCCGATACAGACCGCCTCATCGGCAAATTTTACATGAAGACTGTCGCGGTCAGCAGTGGAGTAAACGGCAACCGTTTTGATCCCCATTTCCCGGCATGTGCGAATCACACGCAGGGCGATTTCTCCACGGTTGGCAATCAATATTTTTTTAAACATGAAGTCTGTTTGTTGATAATAAATCCATTGTTCAGTTGCCGCGCCGGTAAGGCGTCAGTCGGCAGATCGCAGGAAATGCTTAGCTGGGTTCAACCATGAACAGGGGCTGATCGTATTCAACGGGTGAGGCATCTTCCACGAGCACTTTTACGATCTTGCCGGAGATCTCGCTTTCGATCTCGTTGAAAAGTTTCATCGCTTCGATGATGCAAACCACTTTGCCCGGTGCGATGTCATCGCCTGGCTCTACAAAGTTTGGCTTATCCGGTGCAGATTTACGGTAGAATGTACCGATCATCGGGCTTTTGATGGTGATGAGGTTGGAAGCGCTGGCCGATTCTTTTGGCTTTTCGCCGCCACCCTGTGCCTGGGGCTGTTGTGCCGGAGTATACTGGGGCTGAGGAGCAAAAGCCGGTGCGTGTTGCTGCGGGGCGCCGATCACCTGGGTGATCTGCTCTTCTTTCTGTTTAATTGTTACTTTGAAATCTTTCTGTTCAATACTTACTTCACCGATGTTCGATTTGTTGATCATTTTGATCAATTCCTGGATCTGTTTGAAGTCCATATTTTTCAATTTAACAGGTATTAATATTTTATAAAAGTGGCGGCTAAGATAGGTAAATCACAAACGAGCGGCCGAAGTATTTTTTAGTGATTTTGGGGGAAATCTTATGAAAAAGGCCCAAATCCTGGGGATTTTGGGCCAATTTTCTAAAAAAATGAGGTATTATTCTTTCACACGCTCCACATATTCACCGGTCTTTGTATTCACCCGGATCAACTCACCTTCGTTCACAAACAGGGGTACACCCACTGTTGCACCTGTCTCTACAGTGGCAGGCTTGAGTGTACGGGTGGCGGTATCACCCCTTAATCCGGGCTCTGTGTAGGTTACCAGGAGTACGATCTTGTCGGGAAGTTCAACACTCATGGGTTGTTCAGTCTCTGTGTTGATCAGTACAGATACTTCCTGGCCATCCTTCAAAAACTGCGGCGCGTCGACCAGGTTTTCCTGGAGTGCGATCTGCTCGAAGGTTTCGGTGTCCATGAAGTTATACCCCGTGTCATCTTTGTAAAGAAACTGGTAAGCCCTTCTTTCCACGCGTACGGGGTGAATGGTATCACCGGAGTTCCACGTTTTTTCGATAGAGCGGTTGTTATCAACGCCTTTCAATTTAGCCCAGACCTTAGCGGCGGCCCTGGCAGTTTTGTTCTCACCGAACTCCACGATCGAATAGAGGCTGCCATCGAGTTTGATGATCATGCCGCGGCTGATATCTGAAGTATTTGCCATAAATGTCAGTTTTTGAGGCGGCGAAGATAAAGGAAAATGGCAAGTTTCACGCAAAGCCGCAAAGAGCGAGATGACAGATCTGGCGTGTGCAAAGTGCGCCAAGTTATACCGATGCAAAATCTTTGCGTCTTTTCTCAGGCGGGGCATAGATCAGGCCTCTTTGCGGCTTTGCGTGAAACCGCTCATACCTTTTCCACCGGTGGTAGCTGATTCTCCCGGGAAGGGAGTACATTTAACCCAACCAACCGAACCTAACCTGATTATGCGATTTTTGAAGGCCCTTATTTTACTGGCCGGGCTGCTCATAACCGGTCAGCAGGCCCATGCTCAACTTGATATCATCAACAACAGCAATGCCCAGGCCCTGGCGCAAAAGATAGCCGGCGAGGGTGTCACCATTTCCAACGTCACCCTGACCGGGGGCTCGCTGTCCACCGGGTTTTTCTACAACCGCGGCGGCACCAATCTGCGGGTCGATAGTGGTATTGTGCTCACCACGGGACGTGCGCGCACGGTTGGTGCGGACTGGGGGCTTAACAGCGACGGGACACAGGCCTTCGCAGCCGAAGCCGCCACTCCCTTCGGACTCCCCGGCGATCTCGACCTTGCCACAGCCATCAATAGTCCGCTGAATGAAAGTTTCGATGCGACCGTTCTTGAATTTGATTTTGTGCCGCTGGGTGATTCCATCAAATTTAACTATGTCTTCGCTTCCGAGGAATACCAACCCGATTTCGTTTGTGAATTCAATGACGCCTTTGCATTTTTTATATCAGGACCGGGCATCCCGGGCATGAAAAACATCGCGCTGATTCCCGGCACCAACACACCCGTGTCCATTATCAATGTAAACAATGTACTGGATGGCACAGATCCGCTCTGCCCCAGGCATCCTCAGTATTATGTAGATAACTCAACGAACAGGACACTTACGTACAACGGGCATACAACCGTGCTCGCTGCAGAGGCTGCCGTGACGCCCTGCCAGACGTATCACCTAAAGCTCGTGATCATGGATGTGGTGGATGACTTTTATGACAGCGGCGTGTTCCTCGAAGCGGGCAGCCTCCGTTCCGAGCCCGTTAAGATCGATAACCAGATGCCTGTAGGTGGCGACGGCCTTGCCTACCTCGCTGAGGGATGTAGCCCGGGCTCAGTACATATTTTTCGCAGCGCGAAAAAAGCCACACCTCAAACCATCAATCTCACTTTTGGAGGAAATGCAGTCAATGGCACCGATGTCGCACTCATTCCTTCTACGTATATCATTCCGGCAAATGACTCGATTGTAGTGATACCACTCGTGGCATTGCCGGATGGCCTTGCGGAAGGTAGTGAAACGCTGAAGATCTATGTGAGCCCCGTCGGCTGCGGTCCTGCCGTTGCTCCGCTGGATAGTATCGAGATCCGTATTCTTGATATAGCACCACTTGCCATCATCCCTGAAGACAGTGCACGACTATGCCGCACCGGCTCCATCCAACTTGAGGCCGAGACCGGCTATAACGCCTACAACTGGTCAACCGGCTCCGGGCTAAGTGCTACAAATATCCGTAACCCACTTGCAACGCCTACGGCCGCAGTGGACACCTATATCTGTACTGCTACAACGGCTACCTGTACAGCGCGTGATTCCGTAACGCTCCGGTGGAAGACAATCGAACTGCTGTCAAAAACCGATGTTGCCTGTCGCAACGGAAACACCGGCGCGATCCGTGTGAAAGGAACGGGCTGGGAGGCGCCCCTGTCCTATGCTATTGACAATGGCCCTTTCGGGACGGGTGATAATTTCAGCGGGCTCACTGCCGGCACCCATTGGGTGAAGGTGCGGGACCAGTCAGGATGTATCGATTCACTGCGGGTAGACCTGGTACAAAGTTTTCCTGATCTTGATCTTTCCACCGTGCAGGCTGCAGCCACCTGCAGCCTGGTTCCGGACGGCACAATCACCGTTACCGCCACCGGCGGAAGCGCTCCCTACCTTTATTCAAGCGGTACAGGTTTTGGGAATCTGCCGGTACTAACGGTAGCAGACGGAACTTATACAGTGTCAGTAAGAGATGCCAACAACTGCACCAGCTCACTTTCAGGAGTGGTAGTACCAAAGATCAATAACATCGTGGTGGATGCACAGGCAAATGATTTTGTCTGCGAAGGCACAGGCTACCAGCTTAGCGCTACTACAAACGGCACCACGGTCAACTGGACGCCAGCAGCAAGTATCGCCAATGGCAATACACTATTCCCAACTGCTACCCCACCCTCCACACAATATTATTACATCACTGCTACGACGGGATCATGCCAGCGGATCGACTCGGTTCTACTCACAGTCAGACCTGCGCCGATCCCGAATGCAGGGAATGATACAACAATCTGCTATGGCGTGAATGCTGTACTGAATGCGGCAGACGCACCGGAGTACATCTGGAAGCCGGATCCCACCTTTACAACAAACCTCGACATCAAAAATCCTTCAGCATCACCCTTGACATCGACCAGTTATTTTCTGCATGTCAGGGACATTCATGGTTGCCAGTCGTTGAGTATGGATGAAGTACGGGTGACGGTCACACCGCCGGTGGCCATATTTGCAGGAAATGATACCGTGATCGCCCTGAATCAGCCGCTGCAGTTACAGGCAAGAGATGTGAACGGAAGCGGTATCACAACGTGGTCATGGTCGCCAGCCAGTTTTCTCAATGATGCCTCGATCGCTGCGCCAGTCGCATTGTTCACCAGCCCCGCCCTGACATCACCCTATGAATATAGTTACCGCGTGACTGGTACTACTGACGAGGGTTGTATCGGTTGGGATGATGTAAAGGTAAAAGTTTACCAGGGGCCCGAGATCTACGTAGCCACAGGCTTCAGCCCCAATGGTGATGGCAGGAATGACCTGCTGATTCCAGTGCCTGTTGGCATCCGTGACTTTCATTATTTTCGTGTATTCAATCGCTGGGGCCAGGCTATTTATCAATCTGCGGATCCGACACAGGGATGGAATGGTATGCTCCAGGATAAGAAACAGCCATCCGGAGTTTATGTCTGGATGACGGCCGGCACAGATTACCTGGGCAAGCCGGTTGTACGAAAAGGTACGGTGACCCTAATCCGCTAACATGAAAAAAATAAGTGCTGTAATCGTTATCCTTTTTTCCATCGCAATTGCTGCTGCGCAACCAACTGAGCCTCCCTATAAGCGTTTCCCTGACCTGCCTCCATTCCGGCTATTGCTGACGGACAGTACCTCTACATTTGGAAAGGCTGATCTGCCCAAAAACCGTCCTACGCTGATTGTTGTGTTCAGCCCTGACTGCGAGCATTGCCGGCAACTTACCGATTCACTGGTTGTCAGTCTGCCGGCCATGGAGCCTGTGACTATTGTCATGGCGAGCCTGATGCAACTGGAAAAGATCAGGAATTTTTATGCAGAGAAATCACTGGCAACCTATCCATCTATCGTGATGGGTAAAGACAGGGATTATCTGTTGCCGGGTTTTTTTGACAATCATCATCTTCCTTTTGTTGCCGTGTATAACCGGAAGGGCAAACTGGTGGCGGGGTACGAGGGCACGGTACGAATGAGCCGACTAAAAGATGATCTAAAGAAATAACTCCTCCCGCCGTGGTCGCAAAGTTTTCATTTACCTTTGCCACCGCCGGCAGGATACCGGTTAAACTATTTTTCTAATCTCCCAAAATCACTATCGTTCATGAAAGTAACTGTTGTAGGTGCGGGTGCAGTAGGCGCAACCTGTGCTGATAATATCGCGAGAAAAGAACTGGCAGAAGAACTCGTCCTTCTTGATATCAAGGAAGGTGTGGCAGAAGGAAAGGCGCAGGATATGATGCAGACTGCTACGCTTCTTGGCTTTGACACCAAGATCACCGGCAGTACAAATGATTATACAAAAACCGCGGGCAGCGATGTGGTGGTGATCACCTCCGGTTTGCCCCGCAAGCCCGGCATGACGCGTGAAGAGCTTATTGGCGTGAATGCAGGTATTGTAAAAAGTGTTGCCGAAAATATATTGAAACATTCACCAAATGCCATCATCATCGTCATCAGCAACCCGATGGATACGATGACGTACCTGACATTGAAAGAGACTGGTCTTCCAAAGAACCGGATCATTGGTATGGGCGGTACGCTGGACAGTGCACGTTTCAAATACCAGCTTTCGCAACATCTTGGCTGCAGCCCTTCCGATCTCAATGCCGTGGTAGTAGGCGGTCACGGTGATACAACCATGATCCCGTTGATCAGGCTGGCTACCTGGAACAGTGTACCTGTTACCAAATTCCTCAGCGCAGATCAACAGAAGCAGATCGTAGCTGATACCATGGTTGGCGGTGCGACACTTACCAAACTTATTGGAACATCCGCCTGGTATGCTCCGGGTGCTGCAGGCGCTGCACTGGTAGAAAGCATTGTCCGGGATGAAAAGAAACTATTCACCTGCTGCGTAAGCCTGGAAGGTGAATACAACCAGAAAGATATCTGTCTCGGGGTTCCCGTCACCATTGGCAAGAATGGCTGGGAAAAAATTCTTGACTTCGGATTGAATGAAGAAGAGCAGGCAGAATTCGATAAGAGTGCCGCCGCGGTTCGCAGCATGAATGACGTCCTGAAGACTCTTTAATAGAATTTCCCGCTAAAACGCAAAGGGAGCAAAGGCGCAAATTTTTTAGGCCTTGCATAACTTTGCGTTTTTGCGTGAAACCAACCCTCCACTATGAGATGGCTGATCGTCCTTTCACTTCTTCTGCGCGTTGCTGCTGCTCAGCAACTCAAGCCTGGCTTTGATCCGCAGGAATATCTCGGGTTACTCAGCCTCACCTTCCATAGCAACAGCATTTCCGACAGCAACGTTCGCAAATCAAAGACAGATAACTACAGGATGGTTTACCGGTCTGATGAACGTGGGTTTCTTAACCGGTGGACGCTTTACAAAAGGAACGATGGTGTACATGTCATCGACATTCGTGGCACCGTGAATCAGGCTGCAAGCTGGATGGCAAATTTCTATGCAGCCATGATCCCCGCCACAGGTTCCCTGCAACTCGACGACACCACCACCTTCAACTACCAGCTTGCCGGCTCGCCCAATGCGACAGTACACGCCGGCTGGACGATCAGTCTTGGCTTCCTCGCACCGGACATACTTCGTCAGTTAAAAAATATCCGGCAGCAGGAAGGTGGAAATGAAATACTCCTGTTCGGTCACAGCCAGGGTGCTGCAATAACTTTCCTCCTGCGGTCGTGGTTGCATTACGAACAACTAAATGGAAGGCTGGATACCGCTTACCGTTTCAAGACCTATTGCAGTGCAGCGCCCAAGCCTGGGAACCTCTACTATGCTTATGATTTTGAGTTCATCACCCGCAATGGCTGGCAGTACACGGTGGTGAATGCTGCCGACTGGGTACCCGAAACGCCTTTCTCCATACAGACAGTCGATCAGTTCAATAGCACCAATCCTTTCAACGACATAAAAGGTGCATTGCGAAAACAACGGTTTGTTATCAGGACCCTGGGCGGTCTTGTCTATCATAAACTGGAAAAGAAACCCCGCAAAGCAGTGCGCAAATTCAATAAATACCTGGGCCGCCAGCTTTATAAACGAGGTGTCCGCGATGTATTGCCGCAACTGAAGGAGCCCGTTTATGTCAACTCTGGAAACTATTCCAGGGCAGGGATGCCCATCGTGCTGATGCCGGATGAAAATTATTGGAAACTTTTTCCGGACAGCAAGGAGAAAATTTTCGTTCACCATCTTTTTGCGCCATATCATTACCTGCTCAAATTGCATTATTTGTCAAACCGGTAACACCAGCGCCAAAGGCGCCCAGTGAAATCGAATGGCGTTGTGGCCTTTGTTATGTCCCTGACGGCGGTAGTGCGAATGGCCGCACTGTCAAGTTTGAAGGTACGCAGGTTTGTACTAAAGATCAGGATACCCCCCGGTCGCAGGATGCGCAGACATTCATTGATCAGCATGACGTGGTCCTGCTGTATGTCGAGGAAATCATCCATGCGTTTGCTGTTGCTGAAAGTGGGTGGGTCCATGATGATGAGATCAGCAGACTCGTCCCTGGCCTGGCGAATCCATTGCTTTACGTCAGCCTGGATGAAAGCATATCGGTTTTCCCCCGGCTGGTCATCGAAACCGTTCAGCGCCATATTTCTTCGGGCCCATTGAACATAGGTATTGGAAAGGTCGATCGTCGTGACGGATCGGGCACCGCCTGCGGTGGCGTACACAGAAAATGAACCAGTGTAGGCAAACAGGTTCAAGACGTCCTTATCCCGGCTAAGTGTCCCGGCCATTTTCCTTGTATCCCTGTGATCGAGAAAGAGGCCCGTGTCGAGATAATCGCTGAGGTTAACGATAAATTTCAGCTTGTTCTCGTTGACGACGAATTCATGGGTCCGGGTATCGATACGTTGGTATTGCCCCAGCCGGCCGGGCTTACGCTGCCGGAGTTTGGTGAAAATATTGTCCTCCGGGATACCCAGCACTTCGCCTGTTATTTTCCGGCATCGCGCGGCCCACTGCTGATGGGCCGACTCTTCCATCCCATGCTCCCGTTTGTACTCGGCCATGTACACGTGATCGCCATAAATTTCAATGGAAAAAGGGAATTCCGGGATATCATGGTCGTATACCCTGTAACAACTGATATCCACGCGACGCGCCTGCCGGGAAAGATGCCGGAATACCTTGGTCAGCCTGTTTCTGAACATCTCCATCTTTTCTTCCAACACGCGCAAAATTTTTACGAAATTAGCAGTCTGCTTTCACAACACCATGTACGCAATTGTAGATATAGAAACGACGGGAGGATATGCTGCGGCAAATGGCATCACCGAAATATGCATTATCGTTCACGATGGTGAGCGGGTAGTATCCAGATTCGAAAGCCTTATCAACCCACTCATCACGATTCCACGATACATCCAGGCAATGACCGGCATAACGGATGAAATGGTGGAAGACGCCCCGCAGTTTCATGAACTGGCACCAACGATCTACGAACTTTTGCATGACAAGATCTTTGTGGCGCACAATGTAAACTTCGACTATTCATTCGTGAAGGCACAGCTTGGTGCCTGCGGTTATGAACTGAATACGCAAAAACTTTGCACCGTGAGGCTGAGCAGGAAGATCATTCCCGGCCTTCCCTCCTATGGACTGGGTAACCTTTGTCACTCACTCGGGATCATCATCGAAAACCGGCACCGCGCCGGCGGCGATACTGAAGCAACGGCGAAACTCTTCAGCCTGCTCCTGGAAAAGGATACAGAGAATTTCCTGAAGAAAAGCTTAACACGTAATTCAAAGGAACAATTACTCCCGCCTAACGTCCCTAAGGAGCATTTTGATCAATTGCCTTATAGTCCAGGTGTATACTATTTCCATAACGATAAGGGAAAAATTGTTTATGTAGGAAAAGCAAAGAACATCCGGTACCGTGTAAACAGTCATTTCAGCAACAACTCTTCCAGTCGCCAGAAGCAGAATTTCATGCGGCACATCCATGCCATTTCTTACAAGGAATGCGCGACGGAACTGATGGCGAATATTCTCGAGTCAACAGAAATAAAGAAGCTCTGGCCGATCTTCAATTCATCGCAGAAACGGCGGGAGGACAATTATGGGATCTATGCTTATGAAGATCAGAATGGATACCGGCGCCTGTTGATCGAAAAAAGCAAGCAACTGTTACCTGCGGTTGCCAATTTCCATTACCTCGTCGATGGCCAGGCGATGTTGCGGAGACTGGTGAAGGATTTTCAACTCTGCCCGAGATTGTGTTTTATTCAAACTGACCCGGCCTGCGAAGGCATAAAAGAAGGCACCTGTACAGGCGCCTGCGAACAGGCTGAACCGGCTGCAGACTATAATGCACGCGTAGATGCTGCCATCGCTTCGCTACAGGACACACCTTCATTCGCGATCATTGAAAAAGGGCTGACACCTGACCAGCAGTCATGTGTACTGGTATGGCAGGGGAAATTTTATGGAATGGGATACATTTCTTCGGACGAGCAGGTGACGCAGCCCGAAGCCTTTCTTGACCTCGTGACGCAATACAAGGAAAACCTGTTCATTCGCAACCTCGTGCATAACTATGCTTCTAAAAACCCGCATCGGGTGAAGCAGTTGGTGGGTTGAAGTTCACGCAATTCGGGTTTCACGAAAAGAAAAAAGGGAGCAAAGACGCACCCTTCGATGCCCGTAGACACCAACTGGAAATTAAAAATGAAAAAATAAGAAAGCCAATTCCAACCTGCTCTCAGGGAGCAGGCATCCAGCATCCGGCCATCCGGTATCCCGAATCCCGCATCCCTTATCCCGGCTATTGCTTCTTTTTCACATCCAGCAATTCCATCTCGAAGATGAGCATCGAACCGCCAGGAATCACAGGTCCACTGCCAAACAAGCCATAGCCTAACTGGTAGGGAATATAAAGCTTGTATTTTGATCCCACGTTCATCAATTGAAGGCCCTCGATCCAGCCGGCGATCACCTGGTTCACCGGCATGACCAATGGTGTACCACGGTTATAAGATGCATCGAACTCGGTACCGTCCAGCAATGTACCCCGGTAGTGTACGACAAACGTATCCTCGATGGTAGGTTTGATGCCGGTGCCCTGTGTGATCACTTCGTATTGCAGACCGGTGGCAGTAGTGGTAACACCTGGCTTCTTTTTATTTTCAGCAAGGAATTTCTCACCTGCAGCGATGAGTGCCTTCGATTTTTCCGCCTGCAACTTTTTGAACATGTTATTTACGATCTCATTCGCGGCAGCATCATCAAAAGTAGCCGCCTTGCCTTTCAGCACTTCCGTCATACCCTGCTGCACCAGCGCCGGGTTGATCGAGGTAAATCCCTCGCGCACATAAAAATTGCCCATTCCCATACCAATGGCGTAACTGGCGGAATCGCTGAGATTTTTGAGGACTGGCTTTTTTGCTGCGGTCTGTGTGGCTGGTTTGGCAGCGGGTTTTGGTTTTGCCGGAGTTTTCTGGGCAAATACCAGCGTGCTGCACAACGTGCCTGTCAATGCGAGGATGAGTTTATTCATTTAGTTAAATTGATAGTCTGCAAAAATAAAGGCTGCTGTCCAGATTAAGGTTAACAGCTTAGTTAAGGTTAACCGCTTTTTTCTCTTTTGCCCAACCAAGTGCGAGCTGAAATTGCTCTTCGGGCGTGATATGGGTATTATCGAGCACGATGGCATCATCCGCTTTGCGCAGCGGGCTGACCTCGCGGTGAGAGTCGATATAGTCACGCATCTCGAGGTTGTTTTTCACCTCCTCTATGGTCACATTGGGATTTTTTTCATAGAGTTCTTTGAACCGTCTTTCCACGCGGACGGCATTATCGGCCGTCATGAATATCTTCAATTCGGCTTTGGGGAACACTACCGTGCCGATATCGCGGCCATCCATGACGATGCCTTTCTTCGCGCCCAGTTTTTGCTGTTGCGCCACGGCAAATTCCCTAACCTCGCGGATCGCGGCGACATCGCTCACTTTTTCCGCCACTACCAGGTCACGGATCACATATTCAACATTTTCGTCATTGAGGAAGATCTCACTGGCCTCTGCCTTTTCATTGAAATGGAAGTCGAGATGGATCTGCTTGATCGCTTCCACTACCTGGTCATGGTCTGTCCAGTCGATGTGATTCCGGAGAAAATAAAGGGTGATTGCCCGGTACATCGCCCCACTGTCAACGTAAACGTATCCGAGTTTTTTTGCCAATTGTTTTGCCAGGGTGCTTTTGCCGCAACTGGACCAACCATCGATCGTGATAATAATTTTCCTGGCCATATGATGGACAAAAATAAAAAAGGAGTACGGCATTCGCTGTACTCCTTTAAATAATCTGTGAAAATTATCAGGTCTTCGATTCTTTTGGTTTGGACTCAGCCTTGCTGAAAGAGAATTTCAGTTTGGCGTTTGCCTCGTCTACGTCTGCCTCCAGCACATCTCCGGCCTTCACGTTCAGGTTCAGGATCTCTTCTGCCAGCGGATCTTCCAGGTATTTCTGGATCGCGCGATGCAATGGCCTTGCGCCGAACTGGGAATCATACCCCTTGTCAGCCAGGAACGTCTTGGCGCCTTCTGTCAGCGTAAGACTGAACCCAAGATTGGTGAGCCTTTTCATAACACCCTTCATCAGGATATCAATGATGTTGAAGATGTTTTCTTTCGTGAGACTGTTGAAGATCACCACATCGTCGATACGGTTCAGGAACTCCGGAGAGAACGTTTTCTTCAGCGCCTTCTCGATGACTGCCTTGTTCGCTTCATCTTCGTGTTCGAGTTTGGATGAGGTGGTAAAGCCTACGCCTGATCCAAAATCCTTCAACTGGCGTACACCGATGTTGGAGGTCATGATGATGAGTGAGTTCTTGAAATCAACCTTGCGCCCAAGTCCATCGGTCAGTTGACCATCATCCAGCACCTGCAGGAGGATATTGTAGATATCAGGGTGAGCTTTCTCGATCTCGTCGAGCAGGATCACACTGTAAGGCTTGCGGCGTACTCTCTCAGTAAGCTGTCCGCCTTCCTCGTAACCCACATAACCGGGAGGTGCGCCAATAAGGCGGCTTACGGTGAATTTTTCCATGTATTCACTCATATCGATCCGCACCAGTGCATCTTCGGAATCAAACATGTGACGGGCGAGTGATCGGGCGAGTTCGGTCTTACCGACCCCGGTTGGTCCCAGGAAAATGAAGGTACCGATCGGTTTCTTGGGGTCTTTCAATCCCACACGATTACGCTGGATCGCCTTCACCACCTTGCTGATCGCATCGTCCTGGCCGATGACCATGCCACGCATATCGTCGGTCATTTTGCGGAGCTTTTCCGTTTCTGCCTGTACCATTCGCTTCACCGGAATTCCGGTCATCATGCTTACCACTTCCGCAATCGCCTCTTCGTCTATCGGGTAGCGCTTGTGTTTGCTTTCTTCTTCCCAATCCAATTTGGCTTTTTCGAGATCTTCCGCGAGGCGTTTCTCGGTATCACGAAGTGATGCTGCTTCTTCAAACTTCTGGCTCTTCACCACCTTGTTCTTTTCATTCTTCACATCTTCGATCTTCTTCTCGAGTTCCACAATGTTCTGGGGAACGTTGATGTTTTTCAGGTGAACGCGTGCTCCTACTTCATCCATCACATCGATCGCTTTATCGGGCAGCAGGCGGTCAGTGATGTACCGGTCGCTCAGCTTAACGCAAGCATCGATGGATTCATCATTGTAGGTAACGTTGTGATAATCCTCGTACTTGGATTTGATGTTGTTAAGTATCTGGATGGTCTCATCCACACTTGGCGGATCTACCATTACTTTCTGGAAACGCCGGTCGAGGGCACCGTCTTTCTCGATGTACATCCGGTATTCATCAAGAGTTGAAGCGCCGATGCACTGGAGTTCACCACGGGCCAGCGCGGGCTTGAATATATTGCTTGCATCGAGCGACCCGGAAGCGCCACCCGCACCGACTATGGTATGCAACTCATCGATGAAAAGGATGACATCCCTGTTCTTCTCGAGCTCGTTCATAATTGCCTTCATGCGTTCCTCAAACTGCCCCCGGTATTTTGTACCGGCCACCAGCGCGGCGAGATCGAGTGAGATAACGCGCTTATCGAAGAGCACGCGGGAAACCTTGCGCTGAACGATGCGGAGGGCGAGGCCTTCCACGATCGCGGTTTTACCCACACCGGGCTCACCGATCAGGATCGGGTTATTCTTTTTTCTTCTCGACAGGATCTGGGACACGCGTTCAATCTCCGCTTCGCGGCCCACAATGGGGTCAAGTGTACCCATTTCTGCCAGCTTGGTGATATCGCGCCCGAAATTGTCGAGAACGGGTGTTTTACTTTTTGCGTTGCCTGCCTGCTTGGATCCTTTTTGTTGCGAATACTTTTTCTCGTCATCAAAATCATCATCGTTCTCGTCAGTGTACTCTGCACGGGGATCACTGGATTTTACAATGCCAAGTTCCTGGCGGAAAAGATCATAGTCCACGTCGAATTGATTTAAGATTTGAGTTGCAATATTTTCTTTGTTCTTCAGGATGGAGAGCATGAGGTGTTCCGTCTCTACCGTTGTGCTTTTGAGGGCTTTTGCTTCAAGTACGGTGACCCGGATCACTTTCTCGGCCTGGCGAGTCAGCGGAAGACTATTGATGTTTGCAATATTCTTTCCCGTCTTGTCTTTCACCGCCAGTTCGATCTCCTTCCTCAGTTCATAAAGGTCCACATTGAAGCTTTTCAAAATCTTGACTGCAGTATTGTCACCTTCCCGGATTAAACCAAGAAGCAGATGTTCGGTGCCGATAAAGTCATTTCCCAGTCGAAGCGCTTCCTCCCTGCTAAACGAAATGATCTCCTTAACCTGTGC
Organism: Bacteroidota bacterium; assembly: GCA_023430465.1. Lineage (GTDB taxonomy): Bacteria > Bacteroidota > Bacteroidia > Chitinophagales > Chitinophagaceae > JAEZAM01. Next base: position 31,872 of record JAEZAM010000087.1, read on the forward strand.
TGAAAAATTATTATCCATACTTAGATAATTGGTTGTGATACAATATTAACAAATATATTTGGTTCCTGTTCTCCCGCAGTTATAAACGAAATGTTGATAATTTAAGTTGTCGGAACCCCGGGTTTTTTTGCACTTTGAGAGGCTTCAATGCTTAAACTTCGAGTTATGTTGTTCAAAACAGATACCAAAGAGAAATTTCATGCCATCACGCTGAACGGGCCCTCAGTTTCTGCTACTATGACAGATGAACTGGCGACTGGTTTGCTTGATTTCCTCCAAAATGACGTTAAAAGCGTCGTTCTTATCATGAAGGACATCAGCAACATTGATAAAGCTGCTGCGGAAAAACTGGTAGAAATACAGCAACAGTTTTATGAGAACAGTGCCTCCTTCGTCATCTGTAGTCTGCGGCCTGAAGTAGAAACGTTCCTGGACGACGAAGAGTTGCTCGAGCTCATGAATATCACGCCTACGGAAAGTGAGGCCTGGGATATCGTACAGATGGAAGAGATCGAACGTGAACTGATGGACGACGGAGACGCCTGAAACTGCGCTATATCGGTCTCCTTCCGCTCATTACCTTTGCTCCTTTCTGGTTTACGATTTGCATTAAGTCTTCCAATTTATGCTTGGTGTCACAATTCTTGGTAACAACTCTGCAGTGCCTGCGTTCGACCGTCATCCCACCAGCCAGGTGATCACGATGAAGAGTACGAACCTGCTGATCGATTGCGGCGAGGGTACGCAGATACAGATGATCAACTATAAGATCCGGCGGTCGCGCATTTCCCATATTTTCATTTCTCATCTTCATGGTGACCATTATTTCGGTTTGGTAGGTTTGCTCAACAGCTTCAGCCTCCTCGGTCATAAACAGGAAATGCACATCTTTGGGCCGGTGCAGTTGCAGGAGATCATCGAGATACAACTCCGGGTCGCAGATACAAAACTTTGTTATCCGCTCCATTTTCACGTAATCAACGGACCCGCTATGCTGGTCGACAACGACGAATTCCAGGTGGAGTGTTTCCCTACAGAACATCGCATCGAGTGTTATGGTTTTGTGTTCCGGGAAAAAAGAAAACCGAGAAAACTGATCATCGAGAGCGTGCGGGAAAATAATATACCGGTTGGTTTTTACGAGCGCCTGAAGAATGGCGAAGATTTCGTCACGACGGCTGGAGAAATAATAAAAAATGAATGGGTCACGCGACCGGCGGCGAAAGGTAAGGTGTATGCGTTCTGTGCCGATACGCGGTACAACGAATCGATCCTCCCGTATATCTCAGATGCGGATCTTATCTATCACGAAACGACGTATCTCGACAACCTGCGTGAGCGTGCCGGTGAACGGTTTCACTCTACCACCAAACAGGCTGCGACCATCGCCGCAAAGGCCGGCGTGAAGAAATTATTGATCGGCCACTTCAGCAGTAAATACGATACGCTGGAAGAATTCGAACAAGAAGCCAGAGAGGTATTTCCTCAGACATACCTGGCCCTGGAAGGCGTTACTTATCGGTTGTAACAAGGCCGGTCATCAACCATTCATAAAACTTTGGGAATTCCAGTTTCCACGCAAGTTCATTGTGACGACCTTCACGGACCACGGTCACCATTTTGGCAGGTGCCAATGCACTGAGTGCCTCGTGAACCCGCAGCATATCAGGTACCATTTTTTCGCCCTCCTGCTTCCCGCCATAGAAATACATGGCACCATTGAACTTTCGGCCATACTTCCTGATATCACTATATAGCTCGTCGCCAGCTACCCAGAAGGCGGGAGAGAAAACACCCGCGCCACCAAAAATTTTCGGGTACTTAAGCGCAGTGTAAAATGAAATAAGCCCACCGACTGAACTACCGGCTAAAAAGTTATGTTCCCTTTCACGACGGGTACGATAATGTTTATCTATGAATGGCTTGAGGGTCTTTGCCAGGAACTTTGCATATTTCGCCCCTTCCCCCTTGCCGAACTCGTCGTGATCATAGGGATTATATTCTTTCAATCGCTTTGCACCGCCATTGTCAATAGCCACAACGATGCATTCAGCCAGTGTTGTGCTGTCGAGAAATTCATCGACACCCCATTCCCCTGCAAATGATGTAGCCTGATCAAATACATTCTGACCGTCCTGGAGATACAACACCGGGTAACGGCGCTCTTCACCGTTGCAATAGGATTTAGGCAGGTACAAGGATATGCGACGGGTCCGGTTCAGTTGAGGTATCAGAAAACTGGTATCCAGAACGCAGACCTGGCTGCTTGCTGTGGATGTTTTTGGCAAAGCCGCGAACCGGTCGGCCCATTCTTCCACTTCGAGATCGAGTTCCTGGCTTGTCGTCATTTCTATCGCCCTGTTATTGCGCGACGCACCGCCGGCTTTGCATTCAACCGTTTCCCAACTGCCGCGTGTTATTTTAAACTCGTGTTTCCCCTGGGGTAAATTCATAGTCAACGTATACAAACCTCCTGCCGATCTTGTGAGGCGAAAATTCTCGTCCTTTGGATTCCAACCATTGAATGATCCGGCCAGGTAGAGCACACTCCCCGTGGGATGGTAAGCCGGCAGTCTGCTGATATTTATCTGCAGCTTATGTTGCGCCGTACTGCTAAGGGCCAGCAGGCAGGTAAATGAGATTATGGCAAGTCTTGTCATCAGGCTATGTCTTTCATCAGCGCGCGAATGCGGTTATGCAGAGCATGACTTACGGGCCAGACCGGCTGGCGGAAAGCTAACTGACAAAGTCCCATTTCAGAGAGGTAGGCTTTTACACCACTTGGGCTGCCCTCGGCAAACATGGTCTGAATAATATCGGTATAGCGATAATGCAATTCACGTGCATCGGCAAAATTGCCGGCAAGACAAAGCCTTACCATCTCTGCGAAATCCCGTGGGTAGGCATTCGCCACCACGGACGTAACGCCGGCCGCACCGAGGGCGATCATCGGCAAGGTCAGCGCGTCATCCCCGCTGATGACCATGAATCGTGTGGGTTTGTATTTGATGATCTGCATCACCTGGTCCAGGTTGCCGCTTGCTTCTTTGGTTGCGAAAATATTCGGACATGACTCTGCGATACGCAACTGTGTTTCGGCAGTAATGTTTTGTCCCGTCCGGACGGGTACATTATACATCATCACGGGCAGTGGTGAAGCTTCGCTGATTGCCTTATAGTGCTGGAACAGCCCTTCCTGGTTGGGCCTGTTGTAGTAGGGCGCTACGGAGAGAACAGCGGAATAGCCGGAGAGGTCAAGTGTCTTCAGATGTTCAATTACTTCACGCGTATCATTCCCCCCTACCCCAGCCACCAACGGCAGCCTGCCGGCAACTTTCCGGTTAACGAAGGAAAACAGCTCCTGTTTCTCCTCACCATGCACCGTGGCGCTTTCGCCGGTGGTGCCGAGTACAACAAGATATTCCACTTTGCCGGCGATCCAGAATTCAATGAGTTTCTGCAGACTGGTCCAGTCGATGGAACCATCCAGGTTAAAAGGCGTAACAATAGCGATACCGGTGCCGGTAAATTTTTCAAGGAGAGACATATATCAGTGCGAGGTTAAGTTTGGTAAAACGTGTTGCGGGATCATTCTTCCCAGAAGCCCATCTTCCCGAATTTTTCGATTCGTTCATTGATGCGTTGCTCCGGGGTTTTCTGCTTTTGTTCGTGTAATACCGGAATTAGAAATTCCTTGAGGAGTCGGGCGGCTTCATCATAATCCCAGTGAGCACCACCTATCGGCTCGGGGATGATGCCATCGATGAGGCCGAAATCAAGCATTTTATCAGCGGTGAGCCGGAGTTGTTCGGCCGCGATTTCTTTCTTATCCCAGCTTCTCCACAGGATGGAGGAGCAGCTTTCAGGACTGATAACCGTATACCAGGTATTTTCCATCATGTATACTTTATCTCCTACGCCGATCCCGAGCGCACCACCACTGGCGCCTTCGCCGATGATCACACAGATCACCGGTACTTTGAGACGGATCATTTCATAGATGTTACGCGCGATGGCTTCACCCTGGCCGCGTTCTTCCGCTTCGAGTCCGGGGTAAGCGCCCGGAGTATCTATCAGTGTAATGACGGGCTTATTGAACTTCTCGGCAAGCTTCATCAAACGGAGCGCTTTACGATAGCCTTCCGGATTGGCCATACCGAAATTGCGCAACTGGCGCATTTTGGTATTGATACCTTTTTGTTGACCAATGATCATCACCGTCTCGCCATTCAGTTTCGCGAATCCGCCGACCATAGCTTTATCATCCCGAACATTGCGGTCGCCAAAAAGCTCCACATAATCCGTGGTCATTTTGGTGATGTATTTATTTGTGTAAGGGCGGTCGGGATGGCGGCTCAGTTGAACCCGCTGCCAACTGGTCAGATCGCGGGTTATCTCGGCACGCTTCGTTACAATATTCTCCTCGAGCTGCGTAAGCAGCGCTGATTGATCCAGTTTGGTCTTCTCCTGCCGGGCTTTGGCAATCTCGATCTCATCAATGAGATCTTTCACCGGCTTCTCAAAATCCAGGAATTGTCTGTTGGCGTTCGTAGGCATAATCCTTAAATAAGCGGCTAAATTAAGGGATATATGCGAGATGCGGGCCTGCCTGCCGGAGCGAAGC
>JAEZAM010000090.1 GCA_023430465.1 Bacteroidota bacterium
GCTTCGCTCCGGCAGGCAGGCCAGCACCCAGCACCCAGTCCCCAGCACCCAGCATCCAGTAACCCGCTTTTACTTACCTTCGCGGCTCCCCGCAAAGCCGGGAAACCCGTCAAAGCCGATGAAGCAACCGCAGGAATTCAGTGTTTTATTTTTATGTAAAAAAGATAATCTGTATGCAAAACGAGCGGCAGATTATGTGCGCACACATTTCCGGGAAGTGCTCATATTTGAAGGCACCAGGAAGGACCCACTGCCGGAGGAGGTAAAAAACTGGAAGGGCGACGTGCTGATCTCCTTCATTTCCTCGTGGATACTTCCCAGCTCGCTGCTGGAGAGCGCCGCCTATGCAGCTATAAATTTTCATCCCGGAAGCCCGGAGTATCCCGGCACAGGTTGCACGAATTTTGCGATCTACGATGGCGCAACCGAATATGGCGTCACCTGTCATCACATGAAAGCCGTGGTCGATACCGGCAACATCATCGAGGTCAGACGTTTTCCGCTTTCTGAAACCGACAATGTGTATGATGTCACCCAGCACTGCTATCAACTGATCGAAGCCTCTTTTTATTCGATCATGGAGTGCATTCTTGCCGGAAAGCCTTTGCCGCAATCGCAGGAGCAATGGAAAAGAAAGCCATACACGCGGCGACAGCTCGATGCCCTTTGTGAGATCACACCCGACATGACTGGTGAAGAAGTGGAACGAAGAATCAAAGCAACAACCTATAAAACACCGTGGGCATTTACGCGCATCGGTAACAGAATATTCAAACTACAATCCTGACCAGAATGATAAAAGAGGCAACACAGAAAAAATCGATCAGCCCATTATCAGGCAAAGAATACCTGATTCCCGAACAACCGGCAGACAAGGAAGGCATCGATGCTTTTGTTGCCCGTCACCCCGGAAAAAAAGTAGTAGTGGTACAGGGCCTCGGCTTCGTGGGAGCCGTGATGAGCCTTGTCGTTGCCAACGCTCTCACCGAAGAATACGCCGTGATCGGTATCGATCTTCCCTCGCCCTTGTCCTACTGGAAGATCATGGGCATCAATGAGGGCCAATTTCCTGTGGTTGCTGATGATCCCAAGATCGAATTGTTTTATAACAACGCCCGCAAAAAAGGAAATCTTTACGCCACATTTGATCCCTACGCTTATAGCAAGGCAGATGTGGTAGTGGTGGACATCAACCTGGATGTACAAAAAAAGTCCAATGGTGACGGTCAGCTCAACGGCTATGATGTCGATCTCGGACCGTTCAAAAAAGCCATTGCCAGTATAGGTTCGACCTGCAAACCGGATGTACTGGTACTGGTTGAAACCACCGTACCTCCCGGCACCTGCGCAAAGGTTGTTCGCCCGATACTGGAGCAAAGCCTTGCTGAACGCGGGCTTCCAACAAACGAACTGAAGGTGGGCCACTCCTATGAGCGCGTAATGCCCGGCCCCAAATACATTGATTCCATTCAAAATTTTTACCGCGTATTCTCAGGCGTCGATGAGAAAAGTGCAGCGGCTACGGAAACATTTCTCCGTACCGTTATCAAAACAGATGAATACCCGCTCACGCGGCTCGGTGTTACCCACGCCACTGAAATGGCCAAGGTCCTGGAAAACTCCTACCGCGCCATGAACATCGCCTTCATGGTGGAATGGAGCCGCTTTGCTGAAGAAGCGGGTGTGGACATCTATGAGGTGGTCAATGCCATCCGGATGCGCCCAACCCATAAAAATATCATGCTCCCCGGTCTCGGGGTTGGCGGATATTGCCTCACCAAAGATCCCTTGCTTGCAAGCTGGGCAAAGCAAAACCTGTTTGAAAGCCCCGAAAATCTGGCGCAAAGTGAGAAAGGTGTCATGATCAACGACCGCATGCCCTACTATGCATTTGAATTCCTTCAGAAACAGTTCCCCGGCAGCCTCGCTGGTAAAAAAGTGTTGTTGCTTGGTGTCAGCTACCTCAATGATGTAGGCGATACGCGTTACACACCAGTCGACGGTTTTTATGAACAGCTCCGCAAAGCAGGCGCTGAGGTGACCCTGCATGACCCGCATGTGGCCTACTGGGAAGAAAAAGAATTGCATATCAACAAAGACCTCAACACTCACCTCCAGTCGGATTATGATGTAATCGCGATCACGACCGGTCACCGCGATTATCGCAACAACCCCGAACTGCTGGCTACACTTAAGTCGAAGCCTGCTGCGTTTATCTATGACACGATCGGTGTACTCACCAATGATGAAATAAAATCACTGGCCGAACAACACACCGTACGCGTCATCGGGCGAGGAGACCTCAACAACGTTAACTAATCAAACATAAACTAACCCTATAACAGGTCAGACATTCATCATGAGCAAAAAAGTCCTTCTACTTGGCGGCGCAGGTTTCATCGGTTTCAACATCGGGAAATATCTTGCTGAAAACCGCGATTACCAGCTTACCATTGCCGACAACTTTGCACGGGGAAAACAGGATTCCCTTTTCAATGAGCTCGTGCAAAAACATAATATCCGTGTTGTAGCAGGAGATTTCACCGTGCCTGCAACATTTGATCAACTCGATAATGAATACGATCAGGTCTACATGCTGGCCTCGGTGGTGGGTGTGGACAACGCCAACTCGATACCACATGAGATCATCCGCATCAACACCGCCTTGATCTATAATACACTTGAGTGGATCCGTAAATCAAAGATCGGCAAGGCACTTTTCACCTCAACAAGTGAGTGCTATGCAGGATCGGTTGACGGATTTGGGTATAAAATTCCAACACCGGAAGAAGTGCCCCTCTGCATCGAGGATATCGGTCACCCCAGGTTCACTTACGCCGTTACCAAAATGCTGGGTGAGTCAGGGTTTCTGAACTACTCCCGTATACTTGGTTTTGAGGCTACCATCGTCCGTTATCACAATGTATATGGCCCACGCATGGGTTTCAAACATGTTATCCCGCACCTGGTGGTTCGCTATCGCAAAGGAGAAGAACCATTCAAAGTGTATGGACATGACCAGACCCGTTCATTCTGCTATATCACAGATGCGGTTATGGGAACCGTACTGGCGATGGAGCAGCCTGGAACAAATGGAGAGATCTACCACATCGGTACGCAGGATGAGATCACTATCGGCGACCTCATTCGCTATGCCGGTGAAGTGATGGACTTTAAAGGCACCTACGAAAATGCACCAACCTATCCGGGTTCAGTATCACGCCGCTGCCCCGATATTACCAAAGCACGCACACAACTTGGCTTCGAACCTGAAGTTGGTTGGAAAGAAGGCGTGAAGGCAACGCTTGAATGGTACAACAATTATCTGGGTGAAGGAAATACTGTATATGAGTAATCAACAACTGATCGCTTTAAGCCTCCCGAATATTTCGGGAAATGAGTGGAAATATGTGAAGGACTGCCTGGATACAGGATGGATATCATCCGTCGGGTCTTATGTTACCCAATTCGAACAGGCAGTCGCTGATTTTGCCGGAGCAAAATATGGTGTAGCTGCTGTAAACGGTACCGCCGCCCTGCATATATCCCTGCTGTTGTCCGGGGTGAAGGCCGGTGATTATGTGATACTCCCGAACCTCACCTTCGTCGCATCTGCCAATTCCATCCGGTATCTCGGCGCAGATCCCATTCTCATCGATGCCGATCCGGATCTCTGGCAAATGGATCTCGACCTGCTGGAGGAATTCCTTGCCAATGAAACAGAAGAAAAAGATGGCGCACTACACTATCGCAAGGATGGAAGAAAGATAAGTGCGATCATGCCCGTCCATATCCTCGGCAACATCGGCGACATGGACCGATTTCTTTCTATCGTAAAAAAATATCCGCTTCCCATCGTTGAAGATGCCACCGAAGCACTCGGCTCAAGCTACAAGGGCCGCCATTCGGGCCGCTTTAGCCCTCTCGGATGTTTTAGTTTCAATGGAAACAAGATCATCTCCACCGGCGGTGGCGGTGTGATCATCACAGACGATGAAGCACTGGCGAAACATGCCAAACACATCACTACCACGGCAAAGGCCAGCCCCGATGAATACTATCATGATGAGGTGGGGTACAACTACCGGCTGGTAAACATCCTCGCCGCCGTAGGTGTAGCACAGATGGAACAACTTCCTTCTTTCATCAACAGAAAAAAAGAGGTCGTTGCTTTCTACAAAGATGCCTTTGCCAATGTTGCAGACATCCGGTTCCAAAAAGAATTGCCGGAGGTTACTACCAATGGCTGGCTTTTCACGATCCAGACAGCGCACCAGGAAAAGCTTTTACAGCATCTCAACGCAAACAAGATCCTGTCACGCCGGTTCTGGATGCCGATGAACAAGCTGCCGATGTACAGTAACAATCCATATATCCAGCGGAATGATAACGCGGATCATATTTATAACACCTGCCTCAGCATACCCAGCTCAACAGGTATTACCGATGAAGAACTGGAGATCGTAGCAAGAGAAGTAAAAGCAGCTTTAAGTTAAGAACCATGTATTTAGCCATCAAGCGTTTTTTCGATATCCTGTTCTCACTGATCGCACTCGTGATCCTGCTGCCGATCTTCATTCCGATCATCCTGTTGCTTTTACTGACCGGGGAACACGAAGTATTCTTCCGGCAGGACCGCGTTGGGTATAAAAATCAAATTTTCCGGATCTGGAAATTTGCGACCATGCTGAAGAACAGCCCAAACATGGGAAGCGGGGATGTGACCACCCGCAAGGACCCGCGGGTTACGAAAGTGGGACAGTTTCTGCGAATAAGTAAATTGAATGAGCTGCCGCAGCTTATCAACATCCTCACCGGTGAAATGTCATTTGTCGGGCCGCGCCCGCTGATGAAGGCCGGGTTTGATCGCTATTCGGATGAAATGAAGGAGAAAGTTTATCTCACAAAGCCAGGCCTGACAGGCATCGGCTCGATCGTGTTTCGTGACGAGGAACTGATCATCACCAAAAGCGAACTCCCCCCGCACGAGTGTTATAAGTATGTGATATTGCCGTATAAGGGCGCGGTAGAGGTCTGGTACCAGCAACACCAGTCTTTTTACACCGATTTCATGATCCTGTTCCTTACGGCCTGGTATATCCCGTTTTCCAACAGCAACCTCGTGAATAAAGTGTTTCCGTCGCTTCCTCCACGTACGTTCTGATAGCAACCGTCAATCTGGCCAATGTTGCCTAATTTCGGATACGATAAGCCGCGCCTATGTTTGGATTATTTTCGAAATCGAAGAGTAAGAGCAGCAAGTTTGATTTTTCCCAGCTTGGTACAGACATGCATTCGCACCTCCTGCCGGGCATCGATGACGGAGCAAAAGATGTAGCCGCATCGGTGGAATACATCCGCGGCATGCATCAGCTTGGCTACAACAAATTCATCACCACCCCGCATATCATGTGGGATATGTACCGGAATACGCCGGCAATTATCCAGCAACGCCTTGAGGTAGTAAAAGCCGAACTGAAAAAGGAAGATCTTCCCGTAGAGATCAATGCTGCTGCGGAATATTTCCTGGATGAACATGTAGAAGACCTCCTGAAACGAAAGGAAAAATTGCTCACGATCAGCGAAAACAAGGTGCTCGTGGAGTTTTCAATGGCGTTCCCATCCATGAACATCAAGGACATTCTCTTCGAAATGCAGATGCAGGGCTACCAGCCCATCATTGCACATCCCGAAAGATATATCTACCTGCAGAAGAACAAGGAATTCTATTCAGAGCTGAAAGATATCGGCTGCATGTTTCAGCTCAACATATTATCTCTTACCGGACACTATGGTAAATCAGTCAATGAACTTGCACAATGGCTGATAAAAAATGAGTTCTATGATCTCGTAGGTACCGATCTGCACCATCATGGTCATCTTGAGGGACTGGAACATTTCCAGGCAGGTGCAACCCTCTCACAACTAGTCGATTCGGGAAGAATTATCAACAAACAGCTTTGATCAAACAACCCTGCGGGATAGAGAAATCGAACATTTTCGCCTGCCGGATTGTAATTTAGACGTATGAACGCCTTTACCATCAAGGATCTGGAGAACCTCTCGGGCATAAAAGCCCATACCATCCGCATGTGGGAACAGCGCTACAACTTTCTCAAGCCACAACGCAGTTGCACCAACATCCGGTACTACAGCAATGATGAGTTGAAAACAATTCTCAACATCGCCCTGCTCAACAAACATGGATTCAAAATATCCCACATCGACAGGATGCAGCCTGACGAGATATGTGCAAGGATACTTGAACTGAAGGACGCAGAAGCGATGCAGGAACGTGTGATCAATGAGCTTGTACGGGATATGGTTGAGTTGCAGACTGACCGTTTCGAACAATCCCTGGATCACTATATCCAGCGCCACGGTATCGATCTCGCCGTACGGCAAATCATTTTCCCCTTCCTGGAAAAGATAGGTATACTCTGGCAGACCGGCCATATCATGCCGGCGCAGGAACATTTCGTGAGTAACCTTATCCGGCAAAAACTGATCGTGGCTATTGATCGTTTGCCAGCCCCGGTAGAAGGCAAGCGCTGTGTACTTTATCTTCCCGAACGTGAGTACCATGAGATGGGTCTTTTGTTTCTCTCGTATATGCTGAAAGCACAGGGAGCGCGCACCATTTACCTTGGTGCCAACGTGCCCATGAATGATGTGCAGAACATCATCGAGAACATGCACCCCCAACTTGGATTCATTCACCTGACAAGCACCTGCCCCAATTTCAATTTCGATAAACTGCTTCGTGACCTGGAAATCAAGGCTGCCGGCGTTACAACATACGTATCAGGCTTTCCTGTCCGGTATCATACCAAGCCTGTGCCGGCCAACGTAAAACTGATCCATAGCTTCGCGGAAATGGCAGAATTGGTACAATCTATTTGATGTCAACTTGTTGCGATTTAACCTTGCTTTAGCAGCCTTTTTTTGGAAAATATTTTTTTTAGAATCTCGTTTTGTTTAATTTTATATCTCACAATCTTAAACAAAACAATATGGCCACACCGGAATTCAATGAGGCGCTGCTTAAAAATGCGGACTTTCTCAAGCCATTTGCCATTAATCTGACAAGGGATAGTGAAGCTGCAAACGATCTTTACCAGGAGACGCTCTATAAGGCATTAGCCAACCAGGAAAAGTACAATGTTGGTACCAATATCAAAGCATGGTTGTTTACCATCATGCGGAATATTTTTATCAACGACTATCGTCGCAAGGCGAAACAGAAAACTATTTTCGATAATACCGGTAGTGATTTTCTCCTGGATACACGCCAGGTCTCGGTCAGCAATGCTGCCGAATCCGGTATTCGCATGAAAGAGATACTGGCTGCCATCCAACAGTTGCCTGATATCTTCAAGGTTCCGTTCCAGCTTTATTTCGACGGATATAAATACCAGGAGATCGCCGATGTATTGGGCGAGCCGCTCGGTACCGTCAAGAGTCGTATTCACTTTGCCCGTAAATTGCTCAAGGAACGCTTAACCCGTTATTGAGCTGATGCCGGTAAAACGTACAGCACTTGTTATTGGTAGTGGATTTGCAGGAATTTCTGCTGCTACGTTTCTCGCAAGTGAAGGCTGGGACGTGACGGTAATAGAAAAGAATGCAACGCCCGGGGGGCGTGCCAGGCAACTGATCGACCAGGGTTTTACTTTTGACATGGGGCCAAGTTTCTATTGGATGCCCGATGTTTTTGATCGCTACTTCACTGCTTTTGGGAAAAAAGTTTCAGATTATTACAAGCTTCATCGTCTTGACCCTTCTTACCGGATTTACTGGGATGAAGGCTATGATGATATTCCGGCAGATCTCAACGAACTAAAAAAGCTCTTTGACCAGGTAGAACCCGGCAGTGGATTGAAGCTTGAGAAATACCTCAGTGAAGCCGAATATAAATATGAAGCCGGCATGAAGCGGCTCGTATATAAGCCTGGCCAATCCCTGGCAGAGTTCATGGACTGGCAGACCATCTCTGGTGTTTTGCGCCTGGATGTTTTCACGAACATCAAAAAGCATATAGCCCGATACTTCACACATCCACGTCTCCGCCAGCTAATGGAGTTTCCCGTTTTGTTTCTTGGAGCACTACCGGAAGACACGCCTGCATTGTACAGCCTGATGAATTATGCCGACATCAAAGGTGGTACCTGGTACCCCGAAGGCGGGATGTACAGTGTGGTAGATGCGATGTATCAACTGGCCCGGGAGAAGGGCGTAAAGTTTCGGTTCAATGAGCCTGTGATCTCCATAGATACAAAGGATAGCTATGCATCAGGTGTTACGACAGCCATCGGGAAATACGAGGGGGATGTGGTGATCAGTGGTGCTGATTATCATTTTACCGAATCATCCTTGTTGCCCGCCGCTGCCAGAGGTTATAGTGAAAAGTATTGGGATAAACGGGTCATGGCGCCATCCTGCCTGCTGTATTATGTAGGACTTGATGTAAGGGTGAATGATGCTGTTCATCATTCGCTCTTCTTTGATGTGCCATTTGCACAGCATGGTCACGAGATATATAAAGATCCGAAATGGCCGACGGAGCCTTTATTCTATGTTAGCATGGCCTCCGTTACTGACAAACATGTAGCGCCGGAAGGTGCGGAGAACCTCGTGTTTCTTGTGCCGGTAGCGGCAGGGCTGGCAAATGATACCGAAGAACTGCGGGACGAATATTTTGAAAAAATATTCGCGCGGTTTGAGAAAAAAATTGGACAGAGCCTGCGGGCGGCCATCATATATAAACGATCTTATTCCGTATCCGATTTTGCGGAGGATTATAATTCATACAGAGGCAATGCCTATGGACTGGCAAACACCCTCATGCAAACAGCAATCCTCCGGCCATCCTGCAGGAGCAGGAAATTGTCGAATTTGTTTTTCACAGGCCAGCTTACCGTACCTGGTCCTGGTGTGCCGCCAAGCCTTATAAGTGGTGAGGTTGTTGCTAAGGAAGTAATGAAGAATTTTAAATAATCGATACGAGTTTATGCTTCAGATTTTCCATGATGTTAGTGAGACCTGCAGTTCTGTTGTAACGAAACGTTACAGCACATCTTTCGCATCTGCGATCCGGATGCTGCATAAGGATCTGCGTGCGCCTATTTGCAATATCTATGGATTTGTTCGTTTTGCCGACGAGATCGTAGACACATTTCATGATTTCGATAAAAAGGTCCTGCTTGACGAATTCCGCGCTGAGACTGCACTTGCCATTCAGCGGGGCATCAGCCTGAACCCTATCCTGAACAGTTTCCAGGCTACGGTGAATCAATACAACATTGATCATAAACTCATCGATGCCTTTTTTCACAGCATGGAAATGGACCTGCAACAAAGAACATACGATGAGAATACATACCAGGAATATATCTATGGTTCGGCAGAAGTAGTCGGACTTATGTGTCTCTGTGTTTTCTGCGAAGGCAATACCAGTTTATATAACAGCCTTCGATCTTCGGCGAGATCTCTGGGGGCAGCCTTTCAAAAAGTAAATTTCCTTCGTGATATCAAAGCCGATTTTTGCGGCCTCTCGCGGCTGTATTTTCCCTGCTGCGATTTCAACAATTTTACGGAAAGCGACAAACAGCGGATAGAAGAAGATATCATGAATGATTTTCGGCTGGCTTACAAAGGCATCATTCATCTGCCCCTGAAGGCCAGGTTTGGTGTATATGTCGCCTACAAATACTATCTGTCACTTTTCCGCAAGATCAAACGCCTGAAACCAGCCCGCATGCTGGAATCACGGATCCGCATTCCCGATTACTATAAGCTGTTGATCGTGCTGCGGGCAAGCGTTAAGAACCAGTTGAAACTGATTGCCCCGGACGGGAATCTTTCTCACATGGAGATCTCAAAATAACCGCGGATGCAAACAGAACAGGTAATATTAGTGAATGAACTGGATGAGCAACACGGCATCTCCCCAAAGATGCATGCGCATGAACAGGGTCTGTTGCATCGTGCATTCAGCATTTTTATTTTTAATAAAAATGGAGATATGCTCCTGCAGCAGCGCGCGCTCGATAAATATCACGGCGGTGGGCTCTGGACAAATGCCTGCTGCAGTCACCCGCGACCAGGTGAATCGTTGAGCGAAGCTGCCCAACGCAGGCTGGAGGAAGAGATGGGGTTTACTGCGAGACTGGAAAAGATCTTCGATTTCGTCTACCGCGCTGACGTTGAAAATGGATTGGTAGAGCATGAGTTTGATCACGTATTTGCGGGGATCTATGAAGGTCCGGTAGTGATAAATACAAGCGAAGTAATGAATGCGCGCTACGCGTCCATGCAGGAAATCAGTGAGGTACTGGAAATTGAACCTGCAAAATATACAACCTGGTTCCGGCTTATTTTTGCAAGAGTGAAAGAATGGCATCAACTGCAAAAATTCAATTAATCCATGCACATCATCTATTATATACTTGTTGTACTTGTAACTTTCGCCCTGATGGAAGGAGTAACCTGGTTGACACATCGTTTCGTGATGCATGGATTTCTCTGGTATCTCCACAGGGATCATCACCAGGTAGAGCCTGGCTTCTTCGAAAAAAACGATGCCTTCTTCGTCATATTTGCGGTACCCGCCATGCTGCTCATCTATTTCGGTACATTCAACGATAACTGGGTCATGCAAGCAATCGGGTTAGGAATCACAGCATATGGATTCGCTTATTTTGTGGTACACGATGTGATCATTCACCAGCGGTTCAAGTGGTTCACCCGATCAAATAATACGTATGTTCGCGCCATCCGCTGGGCCCACAAAATGCATCACAAGCACCTGGGCAAGGAGGAAGGCGAAAGCTTCGGTATGTTGCTGGTGCATCGCAAATACTGGCAAAAGATCCGCCGCGATAAAAAACTCATGGCCGGTAACAGAAAAGTGAGCTACGCGCCGGAACTGGATAACTAGATACGGGCCTGCCTGCCGGGGCGAAGTGGAGGTAGGCGACTGGGTGCTGGGGACTGGGTGTTGGGTGCTGGCCTGCCTGCCGAACCCTGAGTGCGGTGAGCGCAGCGAACCATGTATCGAAGGGTCCTGAAGCCGGGATCCGGGGTGGTTACGGCCTTTACTCCCTTTGCTCCCGAAGCCTCGGGATTTGCGTGTAAACCAGGAAAAAAATCTGACACAACACATACATACCAACATTCTCATAGCAGGTGCCGGCTGCGCCGGACTCAGTCTCGCAATGCGCCTGATCCGGTCCGGGCATTTTTCCGATAAGACCATTACTCTTGTCGACAGGGATCGTAAACAATCAAACGACCGCACCTGGTGTTTTTGGGAAACAGGCGAGGGTTTTTTTGAAGACATCGTTTTTCACCGCTGGCAGCAACTTGATTTTTACACAACCGGTTTTCACCGCGGCTTTGATATTGGTCCCTACCAGTACAAGATGATAAGAGGCAGGGATTTCTACACGTATTGCCTGGATGAGATCGCCCGTCAACCCAATGTTAAGCTTGTGCACGCTGACATTCAACGAATCCTTCCGGCTGGCAAGTCTGTCGCGGTTATCATTGACGGCAAGGAACAGGTACTCAGCGCCGAGATGGTCTTCAATACAGCACTGCGTGATTCACCGGCAAAAGATGACCTGATGTTGCTGCAGCATTTTAAAGGCTGGGTCATTGAAACTGCTACCGATGTTTTTGATCCGACACGCGGCACGTTGATGGATTTTCGTATCCCTCAATCCAGGGGAACAAGTTTTGTGTATGTGCTTCCATTTACTGCCCGCAAGGCACTTGTGGAGTTTACCCTTTTCACTGCAGACCTGTTGCGGGACGAGGAATATGAGGCCGGCTTACATGATTACCTGCAGCAGTATGTCAAACCGGGATCTTACACGGTATTGGAAAAGGAGTTTGGTGTGATCCCCATGACCACACAGCGATTTCAATTCATGCGCGATGGTTACTACCAGGCCGGTACTGCCGGTGGACAGACAAAGGCTTCAAGCGGCTATACGTTTCAATTTATACAGAAACATACTTCCTCGATTGTCAATTCGCTTCTCAGAGGAGATTTTCCAAATGGGGTTGCAAAAGATCCGTCCCGCTTCAGGTTTTATGATGATACGCTTCTTCATATCCTCTACTATCGGAAGCTCGAAGGGGCAGATATTTTTCGCGATATGTTCAGGAGAAATGATCCGCGGCAGATATTCAAATTCCTGGACAATGAAACAAGTTTGCCGGAGGACCTGCGAATCATATCGACATTACCAACCTGGCCATTTTTGAAGGCAGCGATCAGGCAATTCTGATCATTGGTCGGGATCATGTTGCATAAACTCCCTTTTAACCGCCTTCAGCATACTGAACAACTGCGCAACCTGTATCAGCAGCATAACTACGAGCGCCAGCAGTACATACCAGGGGAGCCTGATCTTGTCGATATTGGTAATGTTCTGAAATTTTTCCAAATGCCAACCGGCAAGTGCCGCTCCGAATGCCATGCCCACAAGCATAAATGACAGGAGCGAATAGACCACCTTCATAAACATGATGCGCATCGTGGAGTATCCCACCTTGAAATTCTCAAAGATCGCGGCGGGGATAATGAGCACGAGCGTTATCCAGCTCCAGTTGCTACCCAGCCACTGATCACTCAGTGCCACGTTGAGCACAAGCATGAGTACAATCGACAGTAATCCCCATGGAAAAACAAGAAAGGCAGATGGCCTGTTTGAAGGAACGGGAGGCATGGTAGTTGGTTTACCCGTAAGATATAAATTTCATGGCATACTAGCCCGGCTGGCTTACAGAGAAACGATAAATCGTTTGCTGTTTAAACATTTCACCCGGCCGAAGTATGGTATTGGGAAAGCCGGACTGGTTGGGTGAATCGGGGAAATGCTGGGTTTCCAGGCAGAGGCCCGCATGACGGTTGTAGGTGGGAAAATATTTTGTATCGTGCAGCGTACCATCTAAAAAATTACCTGAATAGAACTGCACGCCCGGTTGCGTTGTCAACACTTCCATTACCCTGCCGCTTCGTTCGTGCCTTAAAATGGCTATGCTGCGAATTGACCCATGCTGGCCATTTGTTACCCAGTTATGATCATATCCGCCTGCTACGAGATCAATGTCTTTTCCTATTTTTTTCCCTTCTCTAAAATCCATAGGTCCGCCGGCTACCGGTGAAAGATCACCAGTCGGTATCAGGTCCTCCCTGATAGCGGTAAAGCGATCGGCATTCAGTTGCAGGTTATGATCGAGGATCGTTTCATCAGCACCAGCGGAAAGGTTGAAGTAGGCATGATTAGTAAGATTGACCGGCGTTGCCTGATCTGTCACCGCACTGTAGTTGATGATCAGTTCATTCTGATCGTTGAGTTGATAAGTGACAGTGACGTCGAGGTTGCCCGGGTATCCCTCTTCGCCGTCGGGGCTGTGGTAGGAGAAAATAATGCTGTTATGCTGTTCATCCACGTTGGCCTCCCAGTACACTTTATCGAAGCCGCGCAGACCGCCGTGCAGTGCGTTACCCATATTGTTGGTCGCGAGTTGGTATGCCCGACCTTCAAGTTCGAACTTTCCTTTCGCGATACGATTTCCAAAACGACCAATGAGTGCCCCGATGTAAGGATTGTCTTTCTGTGTATAACCCTCCAGCGAATTAAATCCGAGTACAACATCACCGGGCTGACCTGTACGGTCAGGGCAGATCAGTTCAGTGATGGCTCCGCCGTAGTTGATAAAACTTATGCGGATGCCGTTGGCATTGGTGAGGGTGTATTGGTTGATGTTGCCGTATGGTTGGATGGATATCATTTAAAGGATTCAAAATTAAAAACTCAGAGCGGGAGTGCGGAACCAGCCTTTACCTTAACCTCAACCTCAACCTCATCCTCAACCTGCTCTCCTTCTCGAGCCCTGCGGTTCGGGACGGCGACCTGGTTTCCGGTTTAGCTGGCGATCCACTTCACGGTTATGTCGGGCGGTATCCCAGTATTGTTTGCCATACCCAACAAGTATCTCGGAGCCGGGCAATATATCCCGCAACGCTTTTACAAAAACTTTTGTGCCAATCCGTTTATAACTGCAATTATTCCGCATGCCAGGAACGATCGTCAGGCCTTTTGCATCATTGGCGTAACGGGCAAGTGAATCCTTCACCGGCTCGGCATTGATCACATGTTCCGCGCTGACGTAGTAGATGTAATTATTGTGATGTTCATCCTTGACTTTCTCCCAGGTTGTAACAATTCCCGTATATTCAATGATCAGGGTTTGCTTTGGAATAAAAACTTTGGTAAACAGTCCGTTGCCGGCCCCAGGGATGGTGGAGCGTTTTATTTCAAGGTCTTTTTTGTTGATTGACATACAGTTGGGTAAAAGACAAATGTAATTATCCGCGGGCAGTCGCACGGGTTTTAGTGGAACGGAAAAGAAAGTTGCGAAAAAAATGGTAATCATAAAAAATTCCTAACTTACGTTAGTACTTATTGCCTAACGAAATCTTCCATATGGTGCCCATTCGCCTCATGCTTGTGGATGATCACAAGCTATTGACCGATATCTGGACGATCATACTTAACAGGGATGAGCGGTTCCGGGTGGTTGCCTCGACCAACGATACGCGCAATGCCATTGCCCTGCTCAAGGAGTACAAGCCGGATATCGTGCTTACGGATATCAATATGCAACCCCTGGATGGGGTCACGCTTACCAGCCAGATTGCCGCTCTTACACTCCCGCCACAGGTCATAGCAGTGACCATGTACAGCATGTTGGCTTATGTAAGGAAGATGCTGGATGCCGGTGCCCGGGGATATGTAACAAAAAACTCACCGAAGGAGGAACTTTTCGAGGCGATCACAACTGTTCACAATGGCGGTAAGTATATATGCAGGGAGATCACGGATCTCATCGCTCACCGCGATCTGGATGCTACGGCATCGCTCAACAGGCTAAGCCGTCGCGAAGTGGACATCATACAATTGATCAAGGAAGGACTATCCTCTCAGCAGATCGGCGATCGTATCGGTGTAAAACGGAAGACCGTTGAGGTGCATCGTTATAACATCCTTCGCAAACTGGGGGTGAATAATGTGGCGTCACTGATGAATCTTGTAGGGGCGAGGGGGTTATAGCGGGATGCCGGATGGATGCTGGATGCTGGTACTGGTT
>JAEZAM010000105.1 GCA_023430465.1 Bacteroidota bacterium
ACACAACACGACTCGGCATCTGGAAGGTGGAAGAAACGGAGGCATTCTTTCGCGGCAACGTACCGCTGCACCGCGATGTGACGCATCCGAAAAAAAGACTGCAACACCTGGCCGGGCGATTCCTGCTGCAATTTCTCTTCCCGGGTTTTCCCTATGAACTCGTTGAAATAGCCGACACACGCAAGCCTTTCATCCCCGGCGAGCAATTTCACTTTTCCATCTCACACTGCGGTGATTATGCCGCGGCGATCGTCAGTACATCACACCGCGTCGGGATCGATATTGAGATACCTTCTCCCAAGCTCGAACTGATCCGCCATAAGTTCCTGTCGCCGGGCGAACAGGAGATGCTGCAAACGCTGGATCACCCGCTCATTACCTCGCTCACACTGCTATGGTCAGTAAAGGAAGCCGTATTTAAATGGTATGGCCTGGGGAGCGTTGATTTTCGCGAACACATCCGGTTAAGTAAGCCGGTAGGGGATACTGTTCCCTGTTTTTTCGAGAAAACCTCAACGCCACTTGAAGTGCATACACATGTGTTCGATGAGATCACTTTTGCCTGGGTTACCTCCTGATAGTGGAGGATGATATTCTATTCCTAACTTTGCTGCATGCGACCCGATTTTCCCCATAAGCTGTTCGAGGATCAACGCACCGACTTCAGCCTGTTGATGGTCGCGCTGGCAATGGATGCCCGATAAGGATTGCCCCAAGCGCCTGTACGAAACACATTTTTTATCCTAAACTTTTTCCAGATGGCTGTATCACCAGCAATACAAACTCCTGAAGCGGCAGTCGATTTCCTGCCACTTGAAGGAACAGATTACGTCGAATTTTATGTGGGCAATGCCAAACAGGCCGCCCATTACTACATGAGTGCATTTGGTTTCCAGGCGCTCGCCTACGCAGGCCCGGAAACGGGCGTGATGGACCGCGCCAGCTATGCCGTACGGCAACACAAGCTCACGTTTGTACTGACCACACCGCTGCGTCCCGATAATGCAATCGCTGATCATATCTATAAACATGGTGATGGGGTAAGATCGCTTTCCCTTCGTGTGCAGGATGCCACCAGGGCCTGGGAGGAAACCACCCGGCGTGGCGCAAAATCTTACATGGAGCCTCAACGCCACACAGATGAGCATGGTGAAGTGGTGATAAGCGGTATTCATACCTATGGGGACACGGTGCATTTGTTCATCGAAAGAAAAAACTACAACGGCCCATTCTTACCCGGCTATCGGGCCTGGAGTAACCCGCATTTCCAGCCCACCGACACCGGCCTCCTTTACGTTGATCATTGTGTGGGAAATGTAGACTGGAATCAAATGAACCCCTGGGTGAAATTTTATGAAGACGTGATGGGTTTTAAAAATATCCTCTCCTTTGATGATGAAGATATCTCCACGGAATATTCAGCTCTCATGAGCAAGGTGATGAGCAGCGGCAACGGTTTTGTCAAGTTCCCTATCAATGAACCCGCAGAAGGGAAGAAAAAATCACAGGTGGAAGAATACCTGGAATTTTACCGCGGGGAAGGTGTTCAGCACGTTGCGCTTGCTACCAATGACATCGTTGCCTCCGTGCGCGAACTCATGAGCCGTGGCGTTGAATTCCTGAAGGTGCCTACAAGTTATTATGATGACCTCCTTGATCGGGTTGGGCACATCGATGAGGACCTGGAGCCGCTGAAAGAACTGGGGATCCTTGTCGACAGGGATAACGAAGGTTACCTCCTGCAGCTTTTCTCCAAGCCCGTGGAAGATCGCCCCACTGTATTTTTCGAGATCATACAGCGAAAAGGAGCAAAGAGTTTCGGTAAGGGAAACTTCAAAGCGCTCTTTGAAGCGATCGAACGCGAACAGGCCAACCGTGGTAACCTATAGCCGCTGAGGCCGCAGAAATTACGGCATGGAGGTGAAAACATACTTTTAACAGCTTTTAAGGCCGCGAAATCACATCGCGGCCTTTCCATTTAGTCATGAGGAACTTATCTTTACACAGGGTTGCGCATCAAGGCAACAATCCATCTTTACGTACGTTCTAATTTTCATGAAGATGTTTGGTATGAAGAACCTTTGTTTACTGGCAATTATTTTCCTGGCGCTGGCAACGGGAATCTCCGCGCAGACCAGTTCCCGCACGACATTCACCTCCTTTGTCGAGTACCAGAAAACCTTCAGCCGGCCCGACGAATCTTTTCGCCGGAAAGAGGACACGCTTCAAAAGCAGTTCGAAGCCAAAAAACTCAAGTGGCCCGCCAAATACATGTATATCCGTTCCTTCAAATATGACAGCCAACTGGAAGTCTGGGTGAAGGATGAATTGAATGAGCCATTCAAGCTATTCAAGACCTATAAAGTTTGCGCACTCGCCGGCACCCTTGGACCCAAAAGGATGGAGGGCGATTACCAGGTGCCTGAAGGATTTTATTACATCAACGAATTCAACCCCCGCAGCCAGTATTATCTTTCACTGGGTCTGAACTATCCCAACCTCTCCGACAGGGTACTGAGCGACTCACTGCGCCCGGGAAGCGCTATCTATATTCATGGCAGTTGCGTGACTGTCGGTTGTATCCCAATTCTTGATAACCAGATCGACGAACTGTACATACTCGCGGCGCATGCGAAAAGCCAGGGCCAGGATTATATTCCCGTTCACATTTTCCCCATCCGCTTCAACGTAAAGCGCAGCGTGGCTTACCTCAACAACCTCACGAAAGACGATGCTAATCTTCGGAAGTTTTCGGCGCGACTTGAAGAGGCATTTAACTATTTTGATAAGCATAAAAAACTACCGGTGATCCTCATCAACCAGAAAGGGGATTACATTGTCAACGATGCCGCGCAGAAAAAAGAGGAAATAAAAGGACCTAAGAAGCCACCGGTGGAGCACCGCACCCGCCAGGTAACCGGATTGGTGGAAGCAGTCCATCAATGGCCTCAATTTCCGGGTGGAGGAAATGCATTCATGAAATACCTGGATGCACTGGGTGAAGAAATGATCCAGTTCCTGCCCGAAGGCACCAGCAAGGCATTTGTACAGGTGGAGTTCATTGTTGACAAGGACGGTGTACCCGTAAACTTTAAAGTGATCCGCGGCATGAAGGATGAAGATTTCATCGAAGAGCTGATCACAAGACTGGAAAAGATGCCCGAGTGGCAACCTGCCATTCTTCATGACAAGCCTGTCCCCAAAAAAATGGTGCAGACCGTGACCGTCGAATCAACAGTTACGGATACTTCAGCGCAGTAACACCTGAATGGTATCTGGTGTTTGCTGGCGCAGCAGGGGATGTTTACCCGCGATCATTTTGGCCAGCGATTCATCGTCATAATGGCGCACGGTGAGCAATGACAGGTCTCTCATCACCTGCACATCGAAGATGGCCGACGCATCAAGTGCCAGTTTCTCCGTTTTTTCACCCTGTTCATCCAGCACGCATAAAAAACTGATCGCACCATTCTGGGTGAGGTTAGGTTTTAACTTGTATTTTTCCAGGAGATGATACAATTCCCCCACATGGTGTTCAGCAACGAAAGAGAAGTCTCTTGACCGCAATTCAATCAGCACCTGTTTTTCTTTTAAGACTATGATCGGTGGCAGTGCCTTGAGGTGCTGGTCATGGATGATCGTGCCGGGCAGGTTCGGATCCAGGAAGCATTTCACTATAAGCGGGATGCCTTTGTTCTGCAACGGCTTGATCGTTTTCGGGTGAATGACCTGCGCCCCATAGTAGGCCATCTCGATCACCTCGTTGTAATTGAGCTCGGCAATGGGTACAGCATCGGGGAACTGGCGCGGATCGGCATTCATCACGCTTTCCACATCTTTCCAGATCGTCTGGCTTTCTGCGTCCAGCAGGTTCGCAAAGACGGCTGCTGTATAATCACTTCCTTCCCGACCAAGTGTGGTACTCTCATTTTCATCGGTGGCACCAATAAATCCCTGGGTCAATACCATTCTGTCTGCAAGCATCGGGCGGATCTTCGACTGCACCTTTTCGCCGGTGTACGCCCAGTCGATCGTAGCATCGCGGAAATTATCATCTGTCCGGATGATATCGCGGACATCGATCCATTCATTCCTGATACCCGATTCGTTGAGGAAATGACTGACGATAGCTGTCGATAACAATTCCCCGACGCAGACCACCTGGTCGTAATAATAATCATAATCCCTGACCGGCTTATCGTGCAGCATCCATTCAACTTCGGTGAAGAAGTCGGCCAGTTGTTTTTCGCAGGCGAGGTAGTTGGTGACGAGAAGGTATTTCGCCGTCTGCAAATGCTGCTCCTTCACCTGCCGGAAGAGCTCAAGAGCTTCCGGTTGCTTACCGGCAAAGAAAGCCTCTGCCACCTTTTCCAGGGCATTGGTGGTTTTGCCCATCGCCGATATAACAACCAGCAATGGCTCGTTTGTATGATGCCGCAATATATCGGCTACATTCCTGATCCTGTCTATCGTATTAACGGACGCACCCCCGAATTTAAACACCTTCATGCCGGTCTTCTGTTTTTATACCGGCAAATCTCGCTAAAAAACAAGCTTCCAACAGATGTATTTAAGACACGAAGGTTATGGCAATATTTCTTTTACACTTACATTTGTTCGTACCGTTAAACCAGGTGCTCCCATGAAGTTCAACAGAAAGATCCTCACGCTCGATGAATTTACGATCCAGCAGCTCCGCGATTTTCCACACGCCACCGGTGAACTCAGTAATCTTCTGCGAGACCTGGGCCTGGCTGCCAAACGGGTAAATGTGGAGGTGAACAAGGCTGGCCTGGTGGACATCCTCGGTGATGCGGGCAGCGTGAATGTACAGGGGGAGGATGTAAAGAAACTCGACATTTTTGCCAATGACCAGTTCACCGGCGTACTTCAGCACGGGATCAGTTGTGCAGGTATCGCGAGTGAGGAGCTGGATGAGTTTGTGGCATTTGATGATGCAGTCAGCCGCAATTCCAAATACGTTTGTCTTTTTGATCCGCTTGATGGGAGCGGGAACATCGATGTGAATGTTTCCATCGGGACGATCTTTGGTGTTTACCGACGCGTTACGCCGAAAGGAAGTATCGCCTCACGCGAAGATTTTTTACAGAAAGGCACGCAACAGGTGGCAGCCGGCTACATCGTGTATGGCTCTTCTACAATGCTTGTTTACGCCACGCGTCGCGGTGTTAATGGATTCACGCTCGATCCCTCGATCGGTGAGTTCACGTTAAGCCACCCGGATATCAAGTGCCCGCCGGCGGGGAAGATCTATTCAGTGAACCATGGCAATTTTTTTCAGTACAGCAAGGGTGTGCAGCAATATATCACTGCCTGCCAAAAGAAAGACCGGTCGAATGGAGGTCCTTATACCCAGCGATATATTGGCAGTATGGTCTCTGATGTCCATCGCAACCTGATCAAAGGGGGGCTGTTCATGTATCCCGGCACTACCGATAAACCGAAAGGGAAATTGAGGCTGATGTATGAGTGCAATCCGTTTGCCTTCATCGTTGAAGTGGCGGGCGGTCGGGCCACTGACGGCGTACAGCGTATCCTCGATATTGATCCAACCGATCTTCATCAGCGCTCACCCATGTTCATTGGCAGCAGCACCATGATGGACGAACTGGAGTCCTGCCTGGCTGCGGACTAATTTTTAACAATACACCCATACAAGTACAAGTTTACTGGTCAATGGCGGTATAGATTTTGATTTTGCTATCAAAATTTCAGTACATGCTTCGCCGTTTACCCTTTTTTGCATTTATCATCTTTGCCGCCAGCGTTCTCTGCAGTTTTTCCGGTTCTGCGGAAGCAGAGATACTTACGCACACCAATCAGTTTCGTAAATCGCGCGGCATGTCGCCATTGATCATGAATGAATCGCTGAATGCCATTGCAGAAAAGCACAGCCGCAACATGGCCTCCGGGAAGACGGCTTTTGGTCACCAGGGTTTTTCTGACAGATCGCGGCAGGCCTCCGCGAGGATCGATGGTGTGAGAAAATTTGCCGAGAACGTCGCTTACGGCGCCATGAGTGGCAAGGAGGCTGTGAAGGGCTGGAAAGATTCACCCGGTCACCGCCAGAATATGCTCGGTAAATACAAGTACATCGGCATTGGTGTAGCCAAAGACAAGCGCGGCCGGATATTCTATACACAGGTATTCGCCGGATAAAATTTGCTCCAGGGAACTTAATGAGTTTACTGATCTTGTTCCGCTGATAAACTTTTTAATCCTGTCACGAATGGTGTAAATTGCTGCGCAATGCAGAGCAATACTATCATTTCAGTGCGGGATCTTGTCAAGAACTATGGTCAGTTCAATGCGGTCAAAGGCATTTCATTTGATGTAAAGGAAGGCGAGATATTTGGCCTGCTGGGCCCTAATGGCGCGGGTAAATCGACCACGCTGGAGATCATAGAAACATTGCGGGAAAAAACCAGCGGGAAAGTGCTCGTAGATGGCCTCGATCTCGACAGGCAGCCGGGCGAGATCAAGAAGATCATCGGTGTGCAATTGCAGACAAGCGGCTATTATCCCGGACTCAACCTCGTACAGCTCGTCGAGCTGTTTTGCGGCCTGTACAATCGTGATCTTGATCCTATGGAACTCCTGGAACGGGTGAACCTCAAGGACAAGGCAAAAGCAAAGTTCAAAGAACTGAGCGGTGGTCAGAAACAACGGTTCTCGGTAGCTACCACACTGATCAACCAGCCCCGGATCATCTTTCTTGATGAGCCAACCACCGGGCTGGACCCGCAGGCTCGTCGCAGCCTCTGGGAACTTATCCGTGAAATCAGGAACCAGGGCACCACCGTCATCATCACCACCCATTACATGGATGAAGCGGAATACCTTTGTGACAGGATCGCCATCATCGATGCAGGCCAGATCATTGATCTGGATACACCGGATGGCATGATCGATAAATTGCTGGCCAAAGGTTTCGAGCGGCCTAAAGAAGTCAAGAAAGCGAATCTCGAGGATGTGTTCATTCACCTGACCGGGCATTCGCTGCGCGAAGAATAAATAGATCAACCATGAGTGTTCAAAATAAACTGAAAGAATTTATGCAGTCAAAAATTGAAGCGCAGAAGAGTGCCGGTGCGGCATTTCTTAACATCAACAAGGACAAGCCTGGTGTGGTGACTCTCCCCGAAGGTATCCAATATGAAGTGCTGAAAGAGGGCAGTGGCCCGCAGCCGAAATTGAGTGATCGTATTAAAGCACATTATCGCGGTGCGTTGCTTGACGGTAAAGAATTCGACAGTTCGTTCAAGAGAAATCAGCCATTTGATGCGCCACTGACGGCATTGATCAAAGGATGGCAGATCGCTATTCCGTTGATGAAGACCGGCAGTCACTGGCGCTTATGGATTCCATCAGAACTTGCCTATGGCGATCGTGGTGCAGGTGGTGATATTCCGGGCGGAGCAACCTTGCTCTTTGAAGTGGAATTGCTGGAAATACTCTGATAAATTATAGATATGCCAACCACCATTGATCCACGCTATCCAATCGGGAAGTATGAAGCACAGCCATTCTCCATTCCTACTAAAGTGGAATGGCTGGCTGATATCAAGTTTCTGCCATTGGCATTGGAAAATGCTGTGCTGAATCTTGATGAGAAACAATTGCATACGCCTTACCGGGAAGGTGGATGGACACTGCACCAGGTGGTTCATCACGTGGCCGACAGTCATATCAATGCCTATTGCCGTTTCAAGCTGGCCCTCACTGAGGACAACCCAACTATCAAAACTTACGAGGAGACATTGTGGGCGGAGATGAATGATGTGCAGAAGTTACCTGTCAATATTTCCCTGACCCTGCTGCATGCGTTGCATGCGCGCTGGTATGAGGCATTGAAATATGTGAAGGACGATGAGTGGAACAATCGCACGGTTTTTCATCCTGCGCACAAGAAGACCCTGCGGCTCTGGTATCTCCTGGGTTCTTATGCCTGGCATGGCAAGCATCATGTAGCCCACATCACCAACCTGCGGAAGCAGATGGGTTGGTAAAATGATCCCTATGCACTGGAAAATACTTTCCTCTACACCTTTATTCAGTGACCTCTGGTTCAAGGTGAGAAAGGACAGATGTGAAACTCCCGGAGGTAAGATCATCGATCCGTATTATGTTTATGAATTTCCTACCTGGGCAGCCGCAGTGGCGATACGCGAGGATGGTCGCATTATACTCGAGCGGCAATACCGTCACGCCTTGGGTGAGATATGCATCGAATTGCCGGGAGGTTGTGTGGATCCCACTGATGCCAGCCCGGAAGCCGGCATCCGCCGCGAGCTGCTGGAAGAAACCGGTCATAGTTTTACGTCCGTTGAATATCTGGGCCGCATTTCGGCCAACCCATCCACCAACAATAATCTCCTGCATATGTACCTGGCAACGGGAGGGAAGCAGGTAGGTGAACAGGCGCTTGATCCCAATGAAGAGATTGAATTAATGTACGTCAGTATCGATGAACTGAAAGATCTGTTAAGAAAAAACAGCATCGTGCAGGCCATGCATGTCAGTTGCATTCTCTATGCGCTGGAGCGGCTCGGCGAACTCAGGTATTGACCATTACTTCACCTACCACAAATACACTACCACATACCAGCACGAGGTCCTTTGACGATGCACGCTGACGTGCAGCCTGCAATGCCTCATTCACATTAGCATATGTTTCCCCGCTGAGGCCGAACCTGGCAGCCTTCTCCTGTAGCGCTACACCGGGCAGGGCGCGGGGAATCGCCGCGTTGGTAAAATAATAAGCAGCCGTTTGCGGCAGCAGGGCCAGCACCTTATCAATGTCTTTATCCGCCACCATGCCTATTACGATGTGGAGGTGCTCATGAGGAGTGGTCTCCAGTTGCTGCATAAGCACGGTGATGCCCGCTTCATTATGCGCTACATCCAGCACCACCAGCGGTTGGCGATGAATGATATCCCAACGGCCATGCAGGCCTGTCAGCTTCTTTACATTAGCCAGTGCTTTCCTGGTGTGTTGCTTGCTGATCGCCCATCCCTGCTGCTGCAATTGAGAAATAGTTTCCAAAACAGTAAGGAGGTTGCGCGACTGGTAAATACCACCAAGATCCAGGTGATATATTTCATGATCGGGCTCGTGCGTTGATGCTACGGCCACTATCAGCATGTCATTTTCCCAGTACCATTCCTCAACCGCGCGATGGGTAGAAGGATAGTGTATGGGCGCATTGGCAGCTTTTGCTGCAACTTCAAAGACAGGTTTGGTTTCCGGGATCGATTCACCAATCACTACGGGAACACCAGGTTTGATAATGCCGGCCTTTTCCCTGGCTATTTTCTCCAGGCTGTCACCGAGCAGGTTCATGTGGTCCCATCCAATGTTTGTGATGACCGAGACAAGAGGGGTGATCACATTGGTGCTGTCGAGCCGCCCGCCTAAACCTGTTTCTATAACGGCTATATCTACCTGTTGCTCCGCAAAGTGGTGAAAAGCCATCGCTACGGTGAGTTCAAAAAAACTGGGCTCGATCTCCTCCACGGCTGGGGCCAGATTTGCAGTGAAATCAATTACGGCCTGTTCGGGTATCATTTCACCATTGATCCTTATCCGCTCCCTGAAGTCATGGAGGTGAGGGGAGGTATAGAGTCCGGTCCTGAAGCCCGCAGTATGCAGGATGGCTGCCAGCATGTGGCTGACCGAACCCTTTCCATTCGTGCCAGCCACGTGAATGGATGGGAACTTTGTTTCAGGGTTTCCGCAGACACGCAGGAGGCTGATGGTATTATCCAGGCTTGGTTTGTAAGCTGCTGCACCAACCCGGCTGAAAAGAGGTAGTTTGGAATAAAGATAGTCGAGCGTTTCCTGGTAGTTCATAAGTCAGGGCACAAGATTCCGGTAGATCAAATAGTTCTCTTCATCATAACAAACAAAGAATACCTGCTCGATAACCGTGGTGTCTGATAAAAAATCTTTGACTGTTTTCACAGCAATGTTCGCGGCCTCCTCTTTGGGATAGCCATAAATGCCGGTGCTGATGTTGGGAAATGCAATGCTGTGCACGCGGTTGGCAATGGCAAGTTCCAGACTGTTGAAATAGCAGGCGGCCAGTTTCTTGTCTTCATCCTTTTTCCCATGATTCCAGACTGGGCCTACTGTATGGATCACATATTTGCAAGGTAGCATTCCCGCACCTGTGATGACCGCCTCACCCGTCCGGCAGGCGCCCTGCCTGCTGATGATCTTCCTGCAATCGGCAAGGATAGCTGGTCCGCCGGCCCGGTGTATAGCCCCATCCACACCGCCTCCACCCATCAACGATGAGTTGGCTGCATTTACGATGGCATCCACCGACATGCGGGTGATGTCACCATGTGTTACGAATAAGAGGCTCATAACACAAAAGTAGTAGTTGCAATGGAATGATAGTAAGCCAGGTTAGTTCACGCGGAAATTAAACTGCACGGTAACCATGGATTCATGATCAGCAGCATTGAATTTCATATTGCGGAGATACTGGTTGATAGCTGTACGGTAGGCAGAGCTTGTGGCCGTAGAACCACGACCGAATTGAACAAACTGACCCACACCATCCGGTGATACTTTGATCTCGGCATAGATGGTCGCTTTATCCAATTCACCCTGGAAGGTATAAGAGTTCACGATCCTTCTGTCACCACGTGTCACGCGCGGACCTGTACCCCGGCCGCTTCCCGAGCCATTACCGCCACCCGAACCGGTGCCGGTGCCTCCGCCCGAGCCGCTGCCATTACCAACGCCGTTACCTGTGCCACTGCCGCCGCTGCGGTCGTAATCAGTAGCCGCGCCGCCGCCCGTGCCACTGCCCGTAGTTGTTCTTCCCTGTACGGCTTTGGGTGTACGCGGAGGAGGTGCGGGTGTGACCGGAACTGGTTTGGGCTCTGTTTTTACTTCCGATTTATTTTCGTTGACCTTCGTAGCCTGTGGCTTTGGGTTGTCAGGTTTGAGTATCGGTGGGCTGGTTACATCATTCGGATCTTCTTCGATATCTTTTGCATCATCAGTGGTACCGGGCTGTGGCGGAGAAGGTGGGGCAGTACCTGCCGGGCCAGCAGCCTGGACGGGATTACCTCCGCCACCGCCACCCTGTGCGGCAGCCTGTTCATATTCTTCTTCAGATATATTCAGTTCGACCAGCATCTCCGTTGCAGGCACATGCGGCTCGATCACCGGTGTAGACCATTTGAGCAGAAACATCAGCAGGATCATCCCGGCTGCAAAGCCTGCAGTGATAAGGGAGGCCTGTGAATTTTTCCGGCTTTCAGACATCGACATAGTATAAACGTTGTTCATACAAATCTACATTTTCGTAAAGGGATGCGAAACAGGGAGTTTCACACACGTGTGACTAACGTGCAAAGTATGTGCTGTTTGTAGAACTTAAAAGTTAAAACTCAAAAGGCAAAAGTTAAAAGTAAATGCATCTCTGAACCTAAATCCGACGACAAAATCTGGTTGTACCATGACTTCAATTAACAGCTTGATAGTTCAGTTACCTCTCCTTATATCTTGAGTTTTGACTTTTGACTTTTTAATTTTGAGTTTATTTATGGGCGAAATCTTGTGCAAAATCACCCCGGATACGCTCGATCGGCGGGTTGAAATAGCCGTAGCGGAGATTGGGAAACTCCTCCTGGAGAAGCTCCTGTAGTTGTTTTACACCCATGCATTCGCCGGTATCCGTTACACCGATCTTTCCAAGGTACCAGTCGGGATCAATATTGAAATTGCGCCACTGGATCATTTTCAGACCTGTGTCCCGGATAAGTTTGCGCAGCGCTTCGTATTCGGCAATGCTGTCGGTCATGCCGGGAAATACGAAATAGTTGATCGATGTCCATCCTCCAAAAGAGTTGACAACCTTCAGGCTTTCGACGATCGCATCAAAATCGTAGTTGTTTGGCCGGTAATAGGGCATATAGATCTCCCTACGGGCGGAGTTGGTACTTACGCGTATGGAATCAAGCCCGGCTTCGCAAAGTTTGCGGACAGCATCCGGGCGTGAACCGTTTGTGTTGATATTGATGCTTCCTTTTGTCGTGTGTTTCCTGATTTCAAGGATCGCTTCGCGGATGGTCTCCCACATGAGCAATGGTTCGCCTTCACAACCCTGGCCAAAGCTTACGATAGGATAGGGTGCTGATTCCAGGTGAGGGACAGTGAATTCGACGATCTCTTCCGCTGTGGGCTTGAAGCTAAGCCTGTCCTGGGTCGATACTATGGTTTCCTCATCCGGTTGCAGCGAAATACATCCAACGCAATTGGCATTACATGCCGGCGAGGATGGGATAGGGCATTCCCAGCGCCCGAGGAAATAATTCCGGGCAGCAGGACACTGGTAGGTGAGGGCACAATTATTCGCCAGGTGGTTGACGAGGCGGTTGTGCGGATACGCCTTCAGCAACAGGCTGACACCGGTTTCCACTTTTTGCTGATCATAGCCTTCGCAATCCTGGCGTATATCCGCTTCGATCCGGGTGGCAGGCACATAAAATTTATCATCATGCCATCCGGCAGCCGTGTAGCAGAAGAGAGGAAGTGTTGGTGCGTCGGGTGCCGTTTCATACGCTGCCAGGTAAAACCCGGTATGTGCCGGGGGAATAAAAGCAGCCACGGCCCATCCTTTTTCACAAAGGCGCATTTCGCCGGTCTCCACATCCATTCCTATTCCGCGACGTCCGGGAAGTTCATAGAGCGAGCCTCCATCAGGTAACTCGATCCATTCGTCATCCGGTACGGGGATGGCATCCCAGCCGGTACGCCCCACAACATACAGCGTGGTGTCTTCAAAAATGTTTCCCTTTCCGTCGGAATAAAGAATATATGGAGAATGCTTCAACATCATAATATCACTTGTCGCTTATTCAGGCCCGCAGCAGCTACCTGCTGCCGGCAAAATTCGTTAAATTCCTGCTCTTCGGCCGGGGAAAAGAAGGCGAGGTCCTGCACGCGGTTTTGTATCAGCCGGTCATTGCTGAAATCGATGGTGATATATCCATCCTTGTGCACTACGTTGTTCAGTTCTGCCCAATAAATCTTTCTTCCACCCAGCCCGGAATAGCTTAGTTCATTAATGGTTATCTGCAATTGCAGCGGTCTCGTCGCGATAATCAATAGCACTGATGCGATGATCATCATTGCTGCAGGAAACCAATTACCCGTAACGAGGAAGCAAACGCTCAGCAATGCAAGCGTGATCAGTTCCGCTGGGAAAGGAAGTTTTCCTGTGATTTTTTTCATCGTGCCAAGGCCGGGTAGGGCGGCCAATACCGCAACAGCCGCAATTACCTGGTCCACGGTGCGGTCATTGTTTACGGCAACAGCGATGAGCAGCAGCGCCGATACGATGATCAGGATTCGGGCGAACAGGGAATATCGCCGGGGCCGGTCGCTGGAAAGCGGTATCTGGTAAGCCTGCTTCATCAGGATGCAGCGGTTTCAGTATTACTGGCAATAAGGAGGTTGCATAATTTCAGTAACACGCGTGCTCCCACATTGGCGTTCCAGTCGTTGTCTGAATTGACTCCTACTTCGCAGAGATCGAAGCCAATGATCTGGCGGCCGCTTTCAATTACCTTATGAAAGAGAAAGAAAATTTCTTCTGCTTCAAATCCACCAGGAACCGGGGTTCCGGTATGAGGACAAAGTTTGCGGTCAAGACCATCGATATCAAAACTGATATGGACTTTTTGTGGTAATTGACTGACTATATCATTTACGATATCCTTCCATGTATCACCCTCGTACTGGCGACGTTTGATATCACGGTCGAAGAATGTTTCCACACGATGATCGCTGTTGCGTATATAATCCCATTCATCTGAACTGTAATCGCGTACACCAACCTGGACGATCTTGCTGATGGCCGGTATCTCTGCCAGCGCGTTATACATGATGCTGGCATGGGAGTAGTTGAACCCCTCATATGCTTCGCGAAGATCACAATGCGCGTCTATCTGGAGTATACCGTATTCTTTATGTTTGTCACCGATGGCTCTGAAGAATCCAAGCGGCACACTGTGATCGCCACCAAGCAGCCCGACCAACTTGCCTTTTTCCAGCAATACTTTGGTTTGATCGTATACCCATTGATTGAGAAAGATTCCCCCCTCGTTTACATCGCGAATGGTCTTGCACATAAACTGGTTCGCGGAAACCTCTTCACCTTTCGAAATATAATCAATGTATAACTCTGCTTCTTTGCGTAAATAATCCGACTTCATGAGGAGCTTGCGATCACAGGGTCGCATATAGTAGCCCTGTCGCCAGGCATCGGGCACCTGCGGATCGCAAAGATCTACCTGGAGGGCGGCCTTGAAAATTGATTCAGGTGCTCTTGCCGTTCCGGCACCATAGCTCACTGTCACTTCCCAGGGGACAGGAACGATCACCAGTCTTGCAGCTTCTTCCGAAGTGGGTAATCCAAAAATGTTGTTGTTTGGATTACTGACGGAATTGGGATCGTAATTTGAAAAATCTACCATTTAGCATGCATTAAAACGGTGCAAGTTACATCGAAAAACACCATTTCTGCCATGCATTAATCGATGGATGGTTCCTGCTGGCTAAGGCAATGAAAACTTCCGAGACCCCAGATGATATTCGTCGAATCTATCCCCGTAACAGTTCGGGAAGGGAAACATTCCTGTATGATAGCCAGCGCCTTATCATCCTTATCGCAATTGAACACGGGAACGATGACTGAATTATTGGATATGTAAAAATTAGCATACGAGGCCGGGAGCCGTTGGTCTTCCCAAATGACGGGGTCGGGCATCGGCAGTTCAGCGATATTCAGTTGACGCCCATCCGCCAATCGCATCTTTTTCAGCAGGCGGAGATTCGCCTGCAACAGTTC
>JAEZAM010000110.1 GCA_023430465.1 Bacteroidota bacterium
ATCCAGCACCCAGCATCCAGCACCCAGTACCCAGCATCACTGATACACCCGAATATAATCCACAATCAACCACTGTGGGAAATAGGTCGTTGCATCCGGTGCACCAGGCCAGTTGCCACCTACAGCAAGGTTGAAGATCAGGAAAAATTCTTCATTGAATGGCCAGGTCGTTCCCGCAGCGATGTCCGCCTTCCGGATCGTTGAAAACAATACACCATCGAGGAACCATTTAATCTCATCCTCCTTCCACTCCAGAGAATACACATGAAACTGATCATTCAATGTACCTGTTGTGAGACTGGTACTGCGGCTGATCTGTGTACTACCCGGACCAGGGCCGTAGTGTATCGTTCCATGTGTTTTCGCGGGCTCATGCCCTACCACTTCCATAATATCTATCTCACCGCTTTTAGGCCAATTGCCAAAGACATTGTCTTCCGGCAACATCCAGAATGCAGGCCAGATGCCTTTTCCTTTTGGTAAAATCGCGCGGATGTCGATGCGGCCATACTTAAACGTCTTTTTCCCTGCAGTCAGAATCTTCGACGACGTGTACTGCTTTCCGCCAAAGGCTTCCTTTGTCGCTTCGATGATCAACTTGCCATCCTGGAAAAACAGGTTGGAGGGACGATCTGTGTAATATTCAAGCTCATTGTTTCCCCAGCCACACACATTCGGGCAGCCGTCACCATTCTGGTGCGACCACGCGTTTACATCCAGCGAAGTGCCGGAGAACTGATCTTCCCACACCAGCGAATAGCCTGGATAACTGGTTGGCGCATCATACCCAGTATTGGAAAAAGAAACTTTTGTGTCATCATTCCGGATGATTATATCCGCAATGCCGCGCTGGATGGTTGCATTGACTGCTCCCGAAAGACTAACGCGGAACTGATCATCACCCTCGCGGATATCATCTGCAACAACGGTGACAGGAACAACCTTTTCCGTAGTACCTGCAGGAAACGAAACCACTGTATTGGTGAGCGCAGTAAAATCTTCGCCTGCCTTCGCGGTAAAATCAGTAGTTGACACATTGACCTTCACCTCTCCTGACGATGCAGCACTGAGCTTCAGCGTGACATTGAATGTATTGGTGGTACCATTTCCTTCAAACAGCGACAGATCTTCCACCGAGATCTTTACCGCAGCGGGCGGTGCAGGATCATCACCGGATTTCTTTTTACAAGACTGGAAGAACAAAACGGACGAGGCCACAGCCATCACATAGATCGGGAACTTCATGTTGCAATATTTTTTTTTAAAAAAGGGGCAGGAAACTCCTGCCCCACTAACTGCTTGCAAAAACGAACGATTGCCTGTTTTGCAGGAAGTTTTTATTTCTTTTTAGAATGAACGCAGGGTAAATGTCCACCAGCCGTCACCACCGATGTGTACACCAAGCGTCAGCAGGTCGTAACCCTGGCCGCCAACGTTGCGCTCCATCGACAGGATATCATACACGATGCGGTCACCTACAGGTCCGCTGGTTGACTCACCGCCGTTGTGTACTTTTTGTAAACCGATGTGTGCACCTACACCGATCACGGTAAGCTGACCAAGGCCATTTATACCACCAGTTTCACTTACAGTGAATTTGAAATTACCAGAGGCCCACGGTGCATGTGCAGCAGACAATGCTGAATTTGGCTGGCAGCCATTGCCGTTGCCAAGGTAACCGTCACCGAATACATCGCCTTTGTTGTCATATACAAAATCGCCAGCCTGGTTGAAGCTGAAGGTATATTCATCGTTGAACTCACATGGACGCGCGGCAGGCTCGCCCGGTCCGCTGGTCCACCAGGAACCATTGTTTGCACCAGGTCCTACTTTGTAGGCGCCGGCTTCGGGGTTGAGTTTCCATGTCTTGTTGGTACAACTTGCGATGAAGCCCAGCGGGTTTGCGGGATCACAGGCTGTTGGATCGCTTTGGTTGATGGTGATTGATTTCGTTACAGAACCGATACCACCCTGTGCGGCCGCTTTCATCGTCACTTCGTATGTTCCGGGAAATACAAACCGGATCCTGGCGGAGTCACCAGCGAGAGATGTACCGTTTGTTGATTCCCACCGGGGTTGTGTAGGCGCACTCGATTTATTGACCAGGATATAAGAGTTTGCATTCGCACCAGGAACGAACTCGAAATCGAGTTGTGGCATTGGCTGCAGTGTATAGTCTTTTCCATCAGGCCGGCAGCCTGTTGCTGCTGCAGAAAGCAGCAATACGTACAGGCTATATTTTATGTTGCTGATTTTCATGATACTCTTCATTTTTACTTTGGTAAGCAATAGCATTAATAATTTGGATTCTGCTGAAGTACACCGTTCGTTACATCGATCTCACGTTGCGGAATCGGTAACACTTCGCTTTTCCCTGTCACGAATCCAAGCGGGCCCAGCACGCTCGCTGCCTGGCCTGTACGGATGAGGTCAAAGAAACGATGACCTTCTGTTGCCAACTCGAGGCGACGTTCGCGGTATACATTATCCAGCGTTACGGCAACGGGTGCAAGTCCCACGCGGTCACGAACTTCACCGTTCAGCAACAGACCTGCTCTTGCCACATCCCCACCACTGCGGAGGATTGCTTCTGCTTCCAGCAGGTAAGTGTCTGCCAGCCTGATCTCGATCTCGTTGTATGGCCAATTCAGTTCAGCCGTACCAACTGCAGAACGGTAAGCCTGCATCGGGGCATATTTGCGGATAAAATAGTTCGTGTTCTGGTAACGGTCGGTATAGTTTGCTCCGCCTGCTCTCAGCGCTGCCCCATCGATGATGGTATGCGGAAACCTTGGGTCACCATTCATGGCAGCAACAAGATCGAGTGAAATTGGTGCAAAGCCCCATCCTGCGGAATAAGTCGGACCGCTGTAATCCGCCATACCGATAAATTGAGGACCAACATTGCCTTCGCCACCATTTATCCAACCCCAGTCACCCCACGCTGCATTGTTTGAATGCGGTATCTCGAGAATCGATTCAGCGCTGAAACGGTTAGATGGATTGAAGATATCTCCAAAATTATCCAGCAGGTGGTAAACGCCTGAAGTGTTTACTTTATTAAACCAGCTCGCAGCTTCTGCCATACGGGTGTTGTCGTTCTGGAACATGATAGCCTTGCCCAGTGTAGCCTGCGCTGCACCACGGGAAATGCGCCCATTCTCCCCAACAGGGATAGTCAGTGGCAGATCTGGTATTGCCTCGGTCAGGTCTTTTTCAATCTGCTGGAAAATAGCAGCCGATTCTGCCTGCGGCACTTTATACAGGTCACTGGTAGGGATAGCACCCAGGATCAGTGGCACGCGACCAAACCAGCGTACCAGGTCAAAATAGAAATAAGCACGCAGGAATTTTGCCTCAGCGGCTGTACGGGTCTTGAATGCGGGATCCAGACTGACGCTTCCTTCCACTTTTTGCAGGAACAAATTCGCGCGGTAAATACCGGTGAAATTCTTTTGCCATAATCCCACCTGTGGCCCACGGAAAGGGTCGAGGGTGAAATCATTGTAAGCAACCCATGATGGCTGATCAGAAGCATTACTTCCGCCTGCATGTGCTTCGTCGCTGGCTACTGTAAGAAGAGCCTGCTTCATGGTGTAACCTCCGGATGTTCCCCACTGGATAACATCATAAACGGAAATAAGACCATTGAATAATTCTGTTTGATTCTTGTAGTAGTTATCCTCCAACTGGGTGCCTCTTGGTTCAAGCTCCAGGTAGTCTTTACCGCATGAACCCAGTGTCATCACTGCAGTAAGGGAGATCGCTATATATTTTATCGTTTGTTGTTTCATTACTCTCGTTTTAATGGATTAAAAGCCAAGGTTAACACCAACCATGAAAGAGCGCGCCTGCGGATAGATACCGCGATCCACTCCATAGCTGCCACCACCGATCTCAGGATCGAAGCCGCTGTATTTGGTGAAGGTGAGTAGGTTGTTGCTCATCAGGTAGAACCTGAGTTTGCTCAAGCCCGCCTTGCTGATCAGCCTTGTCGGCAATGAGTAACCGATCTGCAATACCTTGATCCTGAAATAATCTCCTTTCTCCAGGAAGAAATCGGAAGAGTTGCTGTAGTTGCGGTTTGCATCCGAATTTGTTACCCGGGGCATTTTGTTGGAAGAACCTGCGCCTGTCCAGCGGGTGAGGATATCACTGGTGTAGTTGGCACCCTGCAGATCAAAGCGACGCAGCGCCTGGAACACCTGGTTGCCTGCCACACCCTGTCCGAGCATGACCAGGTCGAAACCTTTGTATTGCGCATCTATGGTGAAACCGTAACTCCAATCTGGCGTTGGATCACCGATGATCGTTCTGTCATCTGCAGTGATCACACCATCCTTGTTGATATCTACATAACGAATATCACCGGGAGCTGCATTGGGTTGCAGTTTATCACCATTTGAACTTTTGTAATTATTTACATCAGCCCATGTCTGGAACAGACCGTCTGTTTTGTACCCGTAGAATGAACCGATAGCATGACCCACCATTGTCCGGGTGATCTCCACTCCTTCCGGACCGAAGGTCTGACCACTGAGGAACAGTTTATCTGCACCGAGATAGGTCACTTCATTTGATACATGCGATACGTTACCGCTTACACGGAAAGTGAGATCTCCGATACGGCTGTTATATCCCAGCTCTAGTTCGATACCACGGTTTTCCATATCAGCGATATTGCCCACGGGGCCATTGTTACCAACATACCAGGGTACATCGATGCCCAGGAGCATGTCGTATGTTTTCTTTATATACCAATCGGCACTGATCGTGAATTTCTTGAACACCGTTGCGTCAAGTCCGATGTTGACCTGAGAGGTTGACTCCCATTTCAGATCGGGATTGGCAATTGCATTCG
Organism: Bacteroidota bacterium; assembly: GCA_023430465.1. Taxonomy (GTDB): domain Bacteria; phylum Bacteroidota; class Bacteroidia; order Chitinophagales; family Chitinophagaceae; genus JAEZAM01. The sequence continues at coordinate 4,862 of JAEZAM010000110.1, forward strand.
GGCTGAAACCGGTGATCAACTGGCCGTTGATGGTGTAGTTTCTGCCACCACCTACAGTAGATACATAACGGAATGCACCGATGTTATCGTTACCATTTACCCCGTAGGAACCGCGAAGTTTCAGGAAGTTGATCTTATCCGTGGAGGGAAAGAAACTTTCACGTGACACCACCCAGCCGGCGGAGATGGAGGGGAAGAAACCAAACTTGTTGTTTGGTCCGAAATTGCTGGAACCATCACGGCGAAGGATTGCGTTCAACAAGTATTTGCCGTCATAGTCATAGGTGATACGACCGAACAATGATGCCAGGCGGCCGGTATATTCACCACCCCAGAAGAACTGGTTGGTTTGCGGCACATCGAAATTGAGCGAGGCCTGTTTGATGTTGTCAACAGGTATACCGCGTTTTGTGCCACCCTGTGTTTCGCCACCACGGCGCTGTACAGAGGTACCTACAAGTGCGGTGACATTGTGTGCACCAAAGAGGCGGGAGTACGTTGCCGTATTTTCCCAGATCCAGTAAAGACCGCGATTGGAATTTCTTGTATATCCGTTGAGTTCAATATTCTGGTTAATAGCATTCAGGTAATAGAGTGGCTGAAAACCTTCATCACCCCAGAAGGCCATGTCGGTTCCGATCGTAGACCGGAGTTTCAATCCTTTGACAGGATCTATCTCGAGGAAGGCATTGGCTACAAATTTGTCCGACCAGCCATTCCCTTGCGCGATCTTCAGTGCAGCGATTGGATTAAGAATTTCCGAAGTAACATATGGAGAAATACCATAAGCGTTGCCATTCTCATCACGTACAATGAAAGGACTTGAATAACGTGGCTGAGCAAGAACAGCGGGATCTGTTTCGATCAATGGTGTGATCGGATCCAGGTTGATGGCGCGGTTGAGCGGTGTTCCCCACTCACCGTTTGTGCCAACGCCGGTTGATTTCGTCCTTGTATAACCGATATTATTTCCAAACGTGATGCTGCGACCAATCTTATGTGAAAGATTGAAACGTGCTGTAAAACGATTGTATTTTGAATTGGAAGTTGCTACAATACCTTCCTGGTTGAGATAGCCGAATGAACCAAAATAGGTAGTGCGGTCTGTACCACCGGAAAGGCTGAGTTCATGATTCTGCATCATGGCGTTGTCATTGAACACCAGGTCCTGCCAGTCGGTACCTTTTCCTAATGAAGCAGGGTCAGCGAAAGGCAATGCCTGGCCAGAGTTGAAGGCAGCTTCATTGCGGATAACCGCATATTCGTGCGCATTGAGCAGGTCGAGTTTGCGCCAGGGGGCCTGTGTGCCGACAAAACCATTATAGTTGACCTTTACGTTGCCCGCGCGACCTTTTTTGGTGGTGATCAGGATTACACCGCTCGCACTTTTGGCACCATAAATCGCGGCAGTCGCATCTTTCAATACATCGATGCTTTCGATATCAGACTGGTTGAGATAATCGATACCGCCTTCTATCACTACTCCATCCACAACATACAGAGGATCGCTGTTGCCTATAGACGTGGTACCACGAACGCGTACAGTGGAACCTTCACCGGGCTGTCCCGATGCGGAAGTGATCGTCAGACCTGAAGCACGACCCTGAAGTGATTGCTCGATGCGGAACACGGGCATGTTATCAAGATCCGTCGCCTTTACGCTGGACACGGATCCCGTTACCGCACGTTTTTTCTGTGTACCATAACCCACCACAACCACTTCTTCCATGCTCTTGTTCTCGGCAGTCAGTTGCGTAGTGATGGACGAGCGTCCGTCGAGGCTGATCTCTCTGGATTCAAATCCGATATAACTGATCACAAGAACAGCATTCGGATTTGTTACGTTGATAGTGAAGCTGCCATCAGTACCGGTAACGGCGCCGTTGGTAGTCCCTTTCTCCTGGATGTTAACGCCGGCGAGGGGCTCTCCCTTATCGTCGGTGATCTTACCGGTGATGGGAACGAAAGCGGCAACATGCTGACCATTGTTGGTGATCACCACGAGGTTCTCGCTCATTTTTTTATATCCTAATTGTGTGTTTTGCAGAACTACTGCGAGCACCTGCTCCAGGGTGGCATTTTCTACGGCAATGCTCACACGCTGTTCGCGGGGAAGGATGTCATCCTTGTATACAAACCGGAAAGCACCTTGTTGCTCAATGGCTTTGAAGACTTTTTTTAGTGTGGCCTTCTCGAGGTGGAGGCTAATATTTTCCTGGCCATAGCCACGGGCAAATGACTGTAAGGAAAACGCCAGAATAAGCAGAATCGTAAACTTCATCATAAGTAAGCATTTGATGAAATGACAGGGTGCCGGAGGCACAAGCCCTGATCGGGTTTTTTTCATACCTTAGTTTTAGTTAGATGATGGGGAATTTGCTCAAGCCTGAGCAAAATTTACTGTCACAAAGACGGAGGATGCGGCTAACATTCTCCGTTCTTTTTTTGGGGTATAAGTCAGGTAGGTTTTCTCATTTGAGGCAATTTTAAGTTAGCAATCGTTTTTTAAGCAGTAAAAAGCTGAATATCGTTGGTTAAGGTCTGATCGTAAGTTCTTTCTTGTTGAGCGTATACCTGAATTTCCCCGTGATCTGCAATGCCTCTATCACCTCCTCCACCGTTTCATCGATGAATATCCCGGAATAGTTGGTGCGGTTCAGGCTCTCATCGGTCAGCGTCACCTTGATATCATACCAGCGTTCCAGTTTCGTGGCGATGGATTCAAGTGACTCTTCATCAAACACCAGTTTATTTTTCACCCACATGGTTTCCACCGCAGTTGTATCCGTTTCCTTGAACCGGATCTTACCCCAGGTCAGCAGTACGCGTTTTTTATTCTTTTGCTGATCCTTCACCCCTTCTACGCCTGCTTCTTCATTGCTCACGATCAGTTTATCATTGGGCTTGAGGGTGAATTTCTTTTCAGGGCTGTTGCGCAGTGTGATCTCCACTGACCCATGGATCAGGGATGTCTCCGTATTCTCCTCATCGGCGTAAGAACGCACATTGAAGGATGTACCCAAAACTTTTACATCGATCACGCTGGTATGGATAACAAAAGGGCGACTCTCGTCACGCGCAACATCAAAGAAAGCCTCGCCTGACAGTGTCACCTCGCGGATACTACCCTGGAAATTTTCGTTGTAGCTGATCCTGCTGTCGGCGTTCAGCCATACGTGCGTGCCGTCAGGCAGTTGGATCTTCGATTTGGATCCACGCTTTGTGCTGACGGTGTTCTGCGCGGTGTTACCAAACCGGCCTCCATCAGCCTGGCCGTTGAATACAAACATCCAGGCTGCTGCCACCACCGCTGCTGCGGCTGCCACCCAGGCGAAAGCCCGAATGATCCTGCGGGACCGGCGGTTCTCGGGGATGGCCATTACCGGCGTTTCATACTGCAACCCTGATTCGGTGTTCTGATTGGAGAGCCGTTGAAGATGCCGGTCAAATGCAGATTGCTTTTTGTCGGCAGGCGTTGGCGCACCCGACCGCCACAACGCGCGCATCGCCGCGTAGCGGATACGGAGGCTGGCGTCAGCAGCCAGTGCATTCTCCAGTTCCAGGCGCTCCTCTTCCGATGCTTCGCCGGTCAGCTCCTGGGTTACCAGGTCCCAAAATCGTTCTTCGGTCATAATTCAGTTGGTATTTGTGAAGACACAGCCTCCGGGTGATTTGTACCAAAGACCCGGGGATTATTTTTTTAAGAAGCGGAAAAGCCTCGCAGGGAAGGAACCGTCGTGACGAGGTGGGCGGGCAGAGCCGAGCCGATCTTACGGATGGCAATGGTAAGCTGGTTGCGGACGGTCAGCGCGGAAATGTTAAGTATTTCTGCAGCTTCCTTGTACTTCAGTCCATCCTCACGGACAAGCTGGAAGATCAACCGGCATTGCGGAGGCAGGGCCTGGATGGTTTCCCGGATAGTGCGCAGCATCTCGGCGGAGATGAAGAGTTCTTCCGGGTTGGAGAAATCCACTACCGGCTCTATGTCCATTTCTTCAATGCTCATCGGCGGATTCTTATAACTCCGCTGGATATAGTTGATGGAAAAATTCTTGGCGATCGTGTAGAGATAGACCCTGAGATTATCGATCTCGTTCAGCCTGCCGCGGATCTGCCAGACTTTGAGGAATACATCGGAAATGATCTCCTCCGCCACTTCTCTTGATTTTACAAATGAAAGCGAGAAACGGTGAAGAGGGTCAAAGAATAGTTCATAAAGCTCTTTATAGGCTTTCATATCCTCATAAAGCGCAATGCGTTGCTGGAGCAGTTCTATGTTTGGTGTTTGTTGCAATCGTTTCTCCGGAGCAAATGTTGGGTGTTTTTCTGTAAAAACAAAATAATAAGCTCCGACTGCTGAGCCTGACCTAATTAAAAATTAAAAATGAAAAATGAAAAATTTTGACTTTTTAATTTTGACTTTTGACTTTTTTGGAACGCCTCTCTAACTCCTTTTCGATTAGCGCAAGTTCCCTTCCTGTTTGCCCTTTGACTGATGTATTCTCCTGTGCGCGGCGCATGAGATAAGGGATCACGTCTTCGATCGGGCCGAAAGGGAGGTATTTGCTCACGCTGCAGCCGGCATGCGCGAGGTTGAAGGTGATGTTATCGCTCATGCCGTAAAGCTGGCTGAAATGGAGATGCGGATGATCCAGTGGCAACCCTTTTTCCTGGGCCAGTTGCGTAGCGTAGAGGTTGCTGTATTCGTTATGTGACGCCACGATCAGCGCTATTTGCTCCAGGTGATCGATGCAAAATTTCACGCCGGCATTATAATCCTGATCGCTGTCTTCTTTGGTTGCCTGTATCGGCGATGGATACCCCATCTCGGCTGCTCGTTTCCGTTCTTTCTCCATGTAGGCCCCCCGCACCAGTTTGGCTCCCAGGATAAATTTTCGTTCGAGAGCTGCATCAAATGAGTCTTTCAGGAATTGTAACCTGTCGTGGCGATAATGTTGAATGGTGTTATAAACTACACAGCGTTGTTTATTCCAGGTATCCATCATCAGGATGGTCAACGCATCCACAGGGTCCTGTATCCATGTTTCTTCCGCATCTACCAGTACACCGATTCCTTTTGCAGCCGCAGTTTCGCAGATCCGCATCATCCGTTGGCGAACCCGGTGCCATTCTTCTTTTTCCGTCGGCTCAAGTTGTTCTACGGTTTTAAGGAAACGCTTCATGAGTGTTCCTTCGGCAGCATGCATTTGCCTGTCGATCTTCTCCAGCAAAGCAAACCTGGCAAATCCTGTTACCTTGATGCTCATGAAGGGGATATTGGGCTGGGTTGCTGCGTAGTTGATGACACGAACGAATTCATCGGTCGCATGATCGAATCCCTGCTCGCCGTCATCGCCGCCTTCCACGCCATAGTCGAGAATCGCTTTTACATTGTAAGCGCCGAGTGTGCGGGCTGTTACGGCCGTTTGCTCGAGTGTTTCTCCTCCTACGAACTGTGAAAAGATGGTATTGCGGATGATCCCTTTCACCGGGAGATGCATTTTTATCGCCAGCGGGGTCAGCCTGGTTCCCAGCTTCACCAGCCAGTTCTTCCCCATCAATGAGAATAGAAACCGGGCTTTTTTGAGGTCCTTTCCGGATTTATATTCGAATGCAAATTCTGTATTATCAAAGGAGATTACCGGGTGAGGGTTCATAGTCAGGAAAATATGGGCAAATGTAAGCTGAATTGCTCCGCTATCAAACCCTCGTTTGTATACTTTCAGATCGGCCCAAAGTTCAGGAGGCGGCTGCTTATCTTTGCGCAAATTTGAAAAATGCCCGGAAAAAAAGCAGCGGAGAGCCTGACGATCATGACTGAACTGGTCCTCCCGAATGATACGAACGTTTTTGGGAACCTGATGGGGGGAAGATTAATGTACTGGATGGATATTGCCGCGGCGCTTGCGGCGCAAAAACATTGCAATGCGCCCGTTGTAACGGCTTCCGTTGATAATATTTCCTTCGAAAACCCGATCAAGCTGGGAAACGTGGTCCATATTGAGGCCAAGGTGACCCGGGCATTCAAAACATCCATGGAAGTGCACATGAAGGTCTGGGGAGAAGACCTGACGCAGCAATACAAATACAAAAGCAACGAAGCATACTACACCTTCGTGGCGCTGGATCCAAACCGCCGCCCCAGGATTGTACCTGAGTTACTGACGGAAACCGAAGAAGAGATCAGCCTGTTCGAGGGTGCGCTCCGCCGCCGGCAGCTTCGCCTGATTCTTGGCGGAAAGATGAAAGCAGACGATGCGCTCGAATTGAAAGCATTGTTCATGGGGAAATAAGCACTATGGAAGAGAAAATCCTGGAAGGCCGCATCAGTTTTGTTCAATACGAAAAAAAATTCGTTACGATCGACTATGAGCACAATGGAAAACAAAAACAGGTTAACGGCAGCATCAAGGACATCGCCCAGCAAAAATTGCTGGATGAAAAGAAAATAAAAAAATTCCATCATTTCCGTGAAGGCGATGCCGTATCATTCACACTTACCAGGTCGGTGCGGGGCGACAAGATGGTAGCGGATAACATCATGTTTCGCTTCAACAATTCACTATCGAACCTGCTACACAAGGCCAAAACTGAAAATCATTTCACCGGGTATATCAAGCAGGTTGGCGATAAGTATTTTATCAAGGAAATCGACAGCTATCATTTTTTTCCGTTACGCTTATCGCCATTTGAGATAAAGCCCACGCCGGCCACGATGAACGAACCCATCTCATTCCGGTTGCACAATATTTCCAACCCCGACAAGGTAACGGCAGCACTCGTGGTACGATTATTTACACCGGCCTATCACAGGTTGGTAAAACAGGCAGAGAAGAAAGAAGTGATAAATGCTAACGTGACGAAGCGCACACCGCACGCGGTATATGTAGAGTTAGGCAAAGATATCCAGGCGAAGATCCCGCCGGATGAGAGCCTGAAGGAAGGTGATCAGGTGCAGATACGCATAGATCATATTTCCCCTGAAAAAATTGTTGCATCCCGGATTCAGCGCTAGCCCGGGGCTAGGAACCGCGGCGCGTCAGTCATCCAGCATCCAGTAATCCAGTATCCAGCCATCCAGCACCCAGCACCCAGTACCCAGCACCCAGTACCCAGTCCCCAGCACTCCTCCCGATTTCTCCCTCTTTTTGACTAATTTTGCAGCTAATTATGATGATCATTAAGACAGACGAGCAGGTGGAATTGATGCGCAAAAGCGCAAGGCTGGTGAGCCAGACAATTGCCCAGATAGCCTCGATTTTACGACCCGGAATCACCACCCTCGAACTCGATAAAATGATCGGGGAATACATTGCTGACCATAATGCCGTCCCGTCTTTTCTGCATTACAACGGGTTTCCCTTCAACTCCTGCATGTCGGTCAACGACGTAGTTGTCCACGGCTTTGCCAACAAGAACGAGCTGCGGGAAGGAGACATCATTTCCATTGATGTGGGTGTTATCCTCAACGGCTGGCATGGCGATCATGCCTATACATTCGCCATCGGCGATCCCGGCGCTGAAGTGCTGGATCTCATCAGAATAACAAAGGAATCTCTGTACAAAGGCATCGAGAAAGCGATTGCAGGAAATCGTATAGGTGATATTTCGGCCGCCATCCAGGAACATACCGAAAAGAAACACGGCTATGGTGTAGTGCGGGAATTGGTCGGTCACGGACTTGGCCGTAAAATGCACGAAGATCCACAGGTGCCGAACTATGGTAAGAAAGGGAATGGACCGAAATTGAAAGAAGGCCTTGTCCTCGCCATTGAACCCATGATCAATCTGGGAACAAAGGATGTATTTACGGAAAGTGATCACTGGACCATTCGTACTAAGGACGGAAAGCCCTCCGTACACTTCGAACATGATGTGTGTGTGCGAAAGAACAAGGCAGATATCCTCTCGGACTACAGCATCATCGAGGCAGCCGAAGCGAAAAACGATAACCTGGTAACCCCATCCAAAATATCACAACCCCTCGCCTGAGGGGTTTGTTCTTTATGAACCCAAATAAACGGCTGATAGTGATTGGTGGCGGCGCAGCAGGTTTTTTTTGCGCCCTGACTGCAGCTTCCCATAACCCTGGATTGCAGGTCATCATCATTGAAAAAAATAACAAACTCCTCTCCAAAGTCAAGATCAGCGGTGGCGGCCGATGCAACGTAACGCATGCCTGTTTTGATATTCCCGATATGTCGCGGAGGTATCCACGCGGGCAACATTTTGTAAAAAAAGCCTTTCACCGGTTTTTTACAACAGATACCATCGAGTGGTTCAGGGCGCGGGGCGTGGAACTGAAAGCAGAGAGTGATGGACGTATGTTCCCTGTAACAGATAGTTCGCAAACCATCATTGACTGCCTCCTGCGTGAAGCGAGTAAGCTCGGTATCGACATCCGGATGAACACTTCGGTGAGCGCAGTGCGATCTATAGAAAAAGGAGGGGAGAAGATATTGTCACTCGAAACCAATCAGGGCGTACTCGAAGCCGCATACATCTGCGTGGCGACAGGTGGCTATCCCAAAGCATCCATGTTTGACTGGCTCAGTGCCACAGGACATCAATTCGAAACACCGGTGCCCTCATTGTTTACGTTCAATCTTCCCGGTAATCCACTCACGACGCTGATGGGTGTGGTGGTTGAAGATGCAAAGGTGAAACTCCAGGGTTCCAAACTGGAACAACGTGGTCCCGTACTCATCACACACTGGGGCCTCAGCGGCCCGGCTATCCTGCGGTTAAGCGCATGGGGTGCTGTGGAGTTCGCTGCCAGGGATTACCAGTTCACCATTTTGGTCAACTGGCTACCGGACTTCAATGAACAGACGCTTTCAGAAAAGTTCAGGCGGTTGCGCATCGAACATGCCGCAAGGCATGTTCATGGAAAAAATCCTTTTGGTCTTCCGCAGCGGTTCTGGGAGTTTATTGCATTGGAGGCGGGTATAAAAAAAGAGTTGCGTTGGGCCGATCTCCCGGCCAAAGAACAGAACCGTTTTATCCGACTATTGTGTGCAGCAGAGATCCACTGCAAAGGCAAGACAACATTCAAGGACGAATTTGTGACGGCCGGTGGCATTCGCACGGAAGAGATCGATCCGGGCAGCATGAAGAGCCGGCTTGTTGACAATCTTTATTTCGCAGGAGAAGTGATGAATGTCGATGGGATAACGGGTGGGTTCAATTTTCAGCATGCCTGGACATCGGGTTATGTCGCGGGACTGTCGATCGCGGAATCGTCCCGGTAGGTCTATTGTTTTTTAATTTCTATAAAACATTTTGCCAGCAGCGGCATCGGCAAAGCCGGTAAACAAGCCAGCATTTCCCCCGTAAACAAAACCAGCAGAACGATTGCCAGCAGCAGATAGAATGGATAAGCCAAAATCAGCAATGCGGCCAGAATGGAATCAAAATGTCCCGTGCCGTGTGCCTTGTTTTTTGCCAGAAGAAAGATCGGCAGATATAGCGGCAGGTGCAGGAGCCAGCCGAGGCTGGCAGGAATGGCAAGTGCAACTTTTTTCAACAGGCTTGCAGGTTGACGTAAAGATGCGGGCGTTTCTCCCGGCTGGTGATCGATCTCATAAACCAGTGGTTGCATCCGTTCAAACAACATTTCATTGAAACGCCTGTTCAGGTTGCCATCACTATCGGGCCAGGAAAGCGTGGCTTTGGTAAGCGGCCTGCCGATATGAACATACACATCCTGGCCGATATCGAAGAACTTGCTGTAATTGATGCCGACAGGCAGGACCTGCAGGGGAATGCCTTCGTTCCAACTGCTTAGAGCCAGCCTGGCCGTTCCTTTTTTCAGGGGACGAAGATGCCATTCGTTCACGCAAAGCCCTTCACTGAAAATGAGCACGAGTCCATTCCGGCGAAATATTTCCTGGCAGGCGTCGAACGTTTCGTAATTGGTATTGAGATTTTCAACGCCTTCGGAAATGCGGTAGACGGGTAAGATGCGCAGGCTGGTGAGCAGACGAACTACCTTTTTATTTTTAAAAACATCACCTCTTGCCAGTGACCATACGGGCTGTTTGAAGAGCACATCGATGATCAATGCGTCAAGAAATGAATTGGGATGGTTGGCGGCGATAAGGAGAGGGCCGTTGGCACTGAGAAGGGCAGGTTTGGTGACAATGATCCGCCGGAAGAAAATTCGAAGGCAGAATTTAACCCAGACTTTCAGGATACGGTAGAGCAAGAATGAATTTTGGCTAAATATACGAGGGTGGAATAAGTAAAAAGTAAAAATTAAAATGAAAAATCAGGTGCCGGAGGAAGGTACCGGGTGAACCTCTTTTTTCATTTTTCAATTTTAATTCCAACTGTTTAGTTTTCAGCCACTTAAAACTTTCCTTTTGGTTGTCTGCTTTATTTATTTGCCGTATCTTTGCTGCCCCGATTCAAAAAACCTTCGGGATTTTATCATGTTTCAAAATTTGATTCACAAACAACTAAACGCTGATGCACAGGAATCTGCTGCTGATACAACCGAACAGGTTGCACCAGAGGCAGCGACAGCGACACCAAAGTACCCTGCGCCAACGCCTCATGACGATTTCGACTGGAGCGTTGATAAACGTAATGTTACTTCTTACTCTAAAGAAGAGAAAGAAAAGTATGATGATGTGTATGACAATACCTTCATCCAATTGAATGACGGTGAATTGATCCAGGGTACTGTTGTTGGTCTTACCAAGACTGACGTGGTACTTAACATCGGTTTCAAATCCGATGGTCTGATCTCTCTCAATGAGTTCCGTGATCTTCAGAACCTGAAAGTAGGGGATGAAGTGGAAGTGATGATTGTAGAGAAAGAAGACAGGGATGGTCACCTGAATCTCAGCCGCAAACAGGCACGTATCACACGTGCGTGGGAAAGAATCGTGGAAGTACACAAAACTGGCGAAGTTATCACCGGTACTGTTACCTCTAAAACGAAGGGCGGTCTCATCGTGGATGTATTCGGAATGGAAACCTTCCTTCCCGGATCGCAGATCGATGTTAAACCTGTTACCGACTACGATCAGTTTGTTGGTAAGACAATGGAGTTTAAAGTCGTTAAGATCAACGAAGCAATTAAGAACGCGGTTGTATCTCACAAGGCACTTATCGAAAGCGATATCGAAGCACAACGTGCAGAGATCATGAGCAAGCTCGAGAAGGGCCAGGTACTGGAAGGTACTGTGAAGAACATCACCGACTTCGGTGCATTCATGGATCTTGGTGGCCTCGATGGTCTGCTCTATATCACCGATATTTCATGGGGACGTATCTCTCATCCGGGAGAAGTTCTCAAGATGGATCAGAAGATCAATGTGGTGGTACTCGATTTCGACGACGAGAAGAAACGTATCAGCCTTGGTCTGAAACAACTTACTCCGCACCCATGGGATGTACTCGCTGAGAACATCACAGAAGGTAATGTAGTAAAAGGCCGTGTGGTGAATATCGAAGATTACGGTGCGTTCCTGGAAATCATGCCAGGCGTTGAAGGACTGGTTCACGTAAGTGAGATCACCTGGGCGAATACACCGATCAATGCCAAGGAGTTCTTCAAGCTCGGCGACGAGCATGAAGCGAAGATCGTTACACTTGATAAGGCGAGCCGGAAGATGAGCCTTTCTATCAAGCAACTTTCTCCTGATCCCTGGAATGATATCGAAACCAAGTTTGCTGAAGGAAGCCGTCATACCGGCCTGGTTAAAAATATCACCAACTATGGTGTGTTTGTAGAACTGGCTCCTGGTATCGGTGGAATGATCCACATCAGTGACCTGAGCTGGCTGAAGCGTTTCAATCACCCAAGCGAATACACAAAGGTTGGTGCCAATATCGACGTTGTGATCATGGGTATCGATAAAGAAAATCGCAAGCTGCAACTTGGACATAAACAACTTGAAGAAGATCCCTGGAATACGCTGCAGGATACATTTGCTATCGGCAGCGTCCATGAAGGAGCTGTAACCCGTCGTGATGATAAAGGCGCGGTAGTTCAGTTGTCTTATGGCCTCGAAGGCTTTGCTCCTAACCGTCACCTGACCAAGGAGGATGGAAAGAGCATTGGTGCTGATGAAACTGCACAGTTCGTGGTGATCGAGTTTGATCGCAACGAAAAGCGTATCGTACTTTCTCACAGCCGTATCTGGGAACAAGGCCAGATAGAAGAAAAAGAAGCTGCGAAGAAAGAAGCCAAAGTGGAAGCAGATAAGACCAAGAAAGCTGTTAAGAGCATCCAGGGTAAAGTTGAAAAAGCAACCCTTGGAGACCTCGGCGTTCTGGCTGATCTGAAGAAGAAGCTGGAAGGCGGCGAAGCAGCGGCTGATGATGCAAAGGGTGAATAATTAAATCGCTCAAAATAACGAAGCCTCTCTGTGCAAACAGGGGGGCTTTTTTTGTAGGAGCCGGTTTAAATTTCACGCGAGGACCCAAAGTTGAATAAGCAAGGACTTGGGTGAGTAACGCGGGCCTTTGCGTCTTTTCTCACGCCACCGGTTATCGAAAGCCTTTGCGTTTTTGCGCGAAAGTTTTTAATTAATTTCATTCTATGCCACGTCAAATTTTTATGCTCACTGTAATGTTATTTGTCTTGTCAATTGTGTCCGCGCAAACAAAGCGAAAGGCGGTCTTTGTCATCGTGGATGGCATACCTGCCGATGTTGTCGAAAAAATAAGCACACCGGCGTTGGATAGCATTGCTGCGGTGGGAGGATATGCCAGAGCTTATGTCGGCGGCGAGCGCGATGGTTATTCGCAAACCCCTACTATCTCCGCAGTGGGGTACAACAGTTTGCTGACGGGAACCTGGGCGAACAAACACAATGTATGGGACAACAGCATCGATTCACCAAATTATTCCTACCCGACAATCTTTCGTTTGTTCAAGGAACAATTTCCGGATAAGAAGACCGCGGTGTTTTCAAGCTGGCTTGACAATCGTACCAAACTTGTGGGGGAAGGAGTCCTGGCGACAGGAAACCTGAAGATCGATTATCATTATGATGGACTGGAACTGGATACAGTAAAATTTCCCCATGATAATGCCCGCGACTTCATGCTGCGGATCGATGAATCGGTAATTGATACCGCCAGTGCGATGATACGCACTCAGGCTCCTGACCTGTCATGGGTTTACCTGGAATACACGGATGATATGGGGCATGCGCATGGAGACAGTGAGCCATTCTACCGGGCGGTGCGATTAATGGATAGGCAGATATCCCGGCTGTGGGCGGCGATTCGCTTCCGGCAAAAAAATTATAAAGAAGACTGGGTGATCTACATCACCACGGATCATGGCCGAACGGCAGGTGATGGCAAGGGACATGGTGGCCAGTCGGATCGGGAGAGGACAACCTGGATCGTAACCAATGATGATGGATTAAATTCTTATTTCAAAAGCGGCAAGGCTGCGATCGTAGATATCATGCCCTCCCTTGCGGAACATTTGGGTGTTAAGCTTGCCATGCCCGTCGCTTATGAGGTTGATGGAGTACGATTAAACGGGCGGCTGTCGGCCTCAGGTTTGAAAGCGGTGTTGACGGAAGGAAAATTGGATATTAACTGGGAATATGTTGACGGCGGGGGAGAAGCGGTTGTATATATTACAACAACCAATCACGCGGGCAAGGGTAAAGTGGATGAATATATTGAAGTTGGCCGTGCGTTGGCGGAGTCAGGTAAAATCCGGGTTGATGTGTCAGCAAAGGAATCTGATTTTTATAAAGTGGTGGTGGTGTTTCGATATAATGTCTTGAATCGCTGGGTTGTGGAGTGAAGTAGAAATTAAAAATTCAAAATTAAAAACGCTCCTCAAATCCCGCATCCTCCCTCCGCTTCGCTCCTGCAGACAGGCCAGTACCCAGCACCCAGAACTCAGAACCCAGTACCCAGTAGCCAGCACCCTACCGCCGCTTCGCTCCGGCAGGCAGGCCA
>JAEZAM010000120.1 GCA_023430465.1 Bacteroidota bacterium
TATAACTACGCCCCGGTCCCTGAGTAGGGCATGAGCGACGAGAATGACCGTATCGAAGGGCCCTTAAGTATGGATGCTGGATGCTGGATGGCTGGGCGCTGGGGGCTGGATGCGAGATGCTGGATGCGGGATGCTGGATGCGGGATACTGGATGCACAAGACGGGTGTCTTCCTTCCTGAGAGCGAGAAAGAGAACGAGAGCGGTTTTTAATTTTTCATTTTTAATTACATAATTACGCCCCGGTCCCTAAGTAGCGCATGAGCGAAGCGAATGGCCGTACTTGCCCTGCTTGCACTGCCTGCACTGAGCCTGTCGAAGTGAGCCTGTCGAAGTGAGCCTGTCGAAGGGTCGAAGGGCCTTTAAATCAGGGTACTCCTATCCTCTTTGCGTTCTTGGCTTATTTTGCGCGCTTTGCGTGAAACTTACTCCCTCACTTCAACAATCTCCTCAAACAACCTTTGCAATTTCTCATCAGGATCTGTCAGCAATCCCGGATGAACCCGGGATGTTTGCAGGATAGTGCTGCGCATTGCGGTCAGCCACCGAAAGCGCTCGGGCTGAGTGAGCCGTGCGATCGGTCCGCCCTGCGGACTGCCATCGCAGATGGCAGTGAATGCCTGCAGGTAGCCACGAATTTCCTCTATATCCAACTTTGGCGCAAACGCGGTGATGCGCTTTTCATCCAATTGATATTGTGATCGCAGAAATTTTTTCTTCGGGCAATACAATACAATTCCCACATTGATGAATTCTTCCCGCTCAACGCGCGGTACAATCCGTAACACGGCATACTCAAATACCAGTTTCTCTTGCATGCTGTGCTTCTTTTACAAAATCGGCGGAGTGTTCCAGCCTGGTCGTTAAAAAATCAATGTATGCCTGCCTGTTCTCATCTGCTGTGGCAAACGGCGTGTCAGCTACCAGCCACTCATCCGGAACCTGGTTGACAATCGTTGTTATTACCTCCCGCGACAGTTTCCTGCTGAATTCCTGGTTCACCACTTCCAGCTCAGTAGCCTCTGCCAGCAGCACATGATCTTTGATCTGGGGAAATGGCCGGACACCGGCGGTTCCCAGATTTTGCCAGCTATGATGGAAATAAAGTGATGCCCCAAGATCAATGAGCCACAATTCCCGGTACCAAAGTAACATATTTGTATTGCGACAGGTGCGGTCAACGTTCAACAGGAACGAATCAAGCCATACGATTGCCGATGCCAGTGCGGGATCAGCTTTAGTAACGGCAGGATCAAAGGTGATGGACCCGGACAGGTAATGCAGCCCCAGGTTCAGACCAGCACTGGCTTTGAGTAAATGCTGGATTTCTTCATCGGGTTCACTTCTGCCAAAGGCGCTGTCGAGATCAACGAATACGAGTTCGGGGATCTTCAAACCGAGTGCCCGTGCGATCTCGCCACCGATCAACTCCGCCACCAGGGCTTTCGGTCCCTGCCCCGCTCCGCGAAATTTAACCACATACAGAAAGCCATCATCCGCTTCGGCAATGGCCGGCATCGAGCCGCCTTCCCGAAGCGGGGTCACATAACGGGTCACATTCACTCGGCGTAAAGACATAAGGCGAAGATAAGGAGAGTGAGAGTGCGGAGAGTGGGGCTGACTGCAACCTTAGAGAGATAAATGAGCAAAGATGCCAAGCTGGGCACGCAAAGACGCAAAGTGAGCAAAGAACGCAAAGAATCCAGTATCCAGTATCCTGCCTTCGCTACGGCAGGCAGGCCAGCATCCAGCATCCAACAATCCAGGATCCAGTATCCTGCCTTCGCTCCCTTCGACAGGCTCAGGGCAAGCCGGCAGGCAGGCTCGTATACCACTCGCCGGTTTATATAGCATTTGGTCGAAAAGCCCTGAACGCTCGTGGATGCGCCGGGTAGTTTCGCGGCTGCGAACCGACCGCTGTATAGATTTTAATAAACCAACAATAACTGAAAGTCATGAAAAGAGTATCAAAACTCAGTGTAGCCTTGCTGTTTCTCACCTTTATCTGCGCCCGTGCTGAAGCAAAAGTGTGGCGGGTGAACAATGTCCCGAATGTAGTTGCTGATTTCAAGGATCTTGGCGTAGCACTTGCCAGCCCGCTGGTGCTTCCCTACGACACCATCTACCTGGAAGGGTCCACCACATCATATCCCTCCACCACTCTTCGTAAACGACTCGTCATCATAGGCGCTGGCTATAACCTCTCCGGCGCATCGGGCAATAGCGGCCTGCAGTTCAATAACAGTCCATCGAGGGTGGCCAGTCTGCAGGTTGATTCCTCTGCATCCGGCAGCACCTTCATGGGTATTTATTCCCTGTTCTATGTTAATTCAAATGTGGATTCACTTACTTTTTCCCGTTGCGAAATAAACATTCAGCAGAATTCCTTCTCGCCTAATTCTAAAATGGCGGGGATAGTCATCAACAAATGCTATGGTGGCATCTCACTGTCCAGCTACACACTGGAGAATCCTGTTATCACAAATTGCATTTTCACAACCCCTGTTTCACTAACCTCTGTGATCAATGGATTATTCCGGAATAATGTCTGTGGAGCTTCAATTTCCCTTTCAAATTCTTACGTAGCCAACAATTATTTTCAGAACAGCACTACATTCAGTAACTGCACCGTGAAATATAATGTAGCCGCTCTGGTTTCAGCTCTGCCGACAGGTAACAATAATATTGCGCCCGTCAACGTCTCCACGATGTTCGTTGCGGCAGGCTCAAACGATGCACAATACCAGCTTCGCCCCGGGTCTCCCGGAATTGGCGCCGGCGAACCCATTGGCGGCGTAACCCCCGACGTGGGTGCTTTCGGAACCGCCGACCCATATCGCCTGAGCGGCATCCCACCAATCCCGACCATCTATTCACTGACCGTTCCTACTTCAGTACCAGCTTCGGCAACCAACATTACGGTTACGTTCAGTACACGTTCAAACAATTAATCTTACCATTTGAAATTCTGTTATCGCTTTTTATGAAACAATATTTCTTTTCCATCATCTGGGTCTGCACTCTCGCAGGTGTTGCAAGTGCACAGGAGCCTTATCCATCAGCGCCTGTAGCAGCAACGCCGGTGGTAACAGGTGAATATTTTTTTGATCAGGACCCGGGTATTGGCAACGCAACACCAATCGTGATTCCAGCGGGGACCGATGTTAATAATTTTACAGTAAACCTTGCCCTGACAGGCCAGGCACTCACGCCCGGTTTCCATTGGTTATACATACGTACAAGAGAAAGCGGCGGGAAGTGGAGTCATACAGCAGGATCGTTTTTTGACAACGCCATAATCGTACCCTACCCTGCAGCGCCTGCTGCGGCCGTGCCGTTAGTTGGGGCGGAATATTTTATAGATGTGGATCCGGGCGCCGGCAACGGAACCGCGATCCCGCTTCCTTCCGGCACAGAGGTGGCTAATTACTCTGCGTTGCTGAGTCTTTCGGGGGTTACTCCCGGTCAGCACTCGCTGTATATCCGCACAAAAAACAGCCTGGGTGTATGGAGCCTGACCAATTATTCATTCTTTGATAACGCACTGCTGCCGCCCTACCCTGCTGCGCCACCTGCCGCACCTGCATTGGTGGATGCAGAATATTTTCTGGACACGGAGCCCGGAATTGGAAATGGAACACCCATCTCCATCCCCGCAGCTACCGAAGTGAGCGGTTTCAATTTTTCAATCCCACTCACCGGCGTCGAGCAGGGCCTCCATACCGTCTACATCAGAAGCCGGCAGAACCCGTGGAGCCTGAACGCTTATGCAGAGTTTGTGTTTGGATCTATCCTTCCCGTGACGTGGAAATTTGTAAAAGCGGAGAAAAAAGCAACAGACGCCTGGATCACCTGGGCAACAGCGAGCGAGGAAAATGCGGCAAGTTTCGACATAGAATATAGCCCGAACAGTCGCGATTTTATGAAAGTCGGATCTGTAACTGCTGCGAACAATCCGAATGGAAGCAGCTACCAGTTCACCCACAGCAGACCTCCAGCAGGTGCTGCCTTTTATCGGATCAGGCAGGTGGACAGGGACGGTAAATTCACCTATTCACGTACGCTGGTGTTGTTGTTCAACGATAATCTTCAGCAGCCGCTTGCGTTTCCTAATCCGGCGCGTGATGTGATACATGTGGCCTTGCAGAGCAGCGTTCGAAACCCGGAGATCAGCGTAATTGATATGAGTGGCAAAATAATCAGGAGAGTAACAGGCAGCCAGGTTCAAAATAATGTGGTTTCGATCCCGCTGGATGGGATCAGCCGGGGCCAGTACATCCTGAGGATAACCGACGGAAAATCGATCAATGCTGTACCATTCACAAAAGAATAGAATTGCAGCAGTAACGAGCCATTATAACAAGGAGCTGCCTGCCGGCAGCTTCCTGTTTTTTTTATAAAATACATACACACCATGCACAGCAAGACATTACCCACCATTAATGTCAACCGGAAGTCGCGGGATAATAACTATACTATATCTTTATCGCCAGACATGCGATCATTTTTTCAACGAAGAATTTTCCCTGGCTTCCGGATTGGTGAAGCCGCGCTCTGGTTCCTTTTCCATATCAGTTGGCCTTTGATGCTGCTGGGTATCTTTCACGTTTCCGGTAAGTTCGAGGATAAGAATTTCATGACCATGCGCGGGTTCCTCGAGATCCAGGCCTTCGTGGTCATGGGCAAAGCCATTTTCCTGCTGCCATTCTGGTGGTTGTTCTTTGTTCGCCTGAAGAAGACGCCGCTTAAGCGAAAACTTCCCTTTCACCTCATTACTGCATCGATCTACACTGCCGCCTGCCTGGCAACTTTTTACTGGGTCCTTACAGGGGTATTGGACAGAGAATATTCATGGAATTCAATGCTGGCGGATATCTATAACCTGCTACTGAGTTACTTTTCACATTTTGCACTTTTTCATGCTTACAATTTCTGGCTGCATACCAGACAGCAACTGAAGAAAGAACAGGAATTGCGTGAACTGGCTTATCAAAGCGAGATTATGGCGCTGAAAGCACAGATCGAACCGCATTTTCTTTTCAATACATTGAATTCTATCAGTGCGTCTGTTCCTGTTGAACTGGAAAAAACCAGGGTACTCATTGCGCAACTCGCCGATACATTCCGGTATGGACTCAGTGTGAGTGAACGCCAGACGGTGACGTTGGAGGAGGAATTGAATTTTGTCAAAACATGGCTGGCACTGGAGAAACACCGGTTCGGCAACCGCCTGACGATCGTATACGATATCGATCCCACAGCACTTTCTGCACATATACCTTCGCTCATGCTTCAACCCCTCCTGGAAAATGCGATCAAGCACGGCATTTCGCCGAATATCCAGGGCGGCACGGTGACCGTGAAATGCAAGCGTATAAAAAATTATGTTCAGGTATCTGTTTCCGATACAGGTGTCGGATTCACGGGAGACCTCGAGTCGATGTTTCAAAAAGGTGTGGGACTGAGAAACAGTTCAAAACGCCTGGAGCATCTGTATAACGAGAAGCTGGAGGTGGAGCGCAACGAAAACGGCCTGACCTTCTCTTTTCAAATTCCATTCGTATGAGCACAGTATTGATCATAGATGATGAAGCAGATGCAAGGACACTGATACGCCAATATCTTTCACCCTACGAGGGATATGAGATCATCGGCGAATGTGAGAACGGACCGGAAGCCGTGATGATGATCAATAAACTTGAGCCTGATCTCGTCTTCCTCGATATCCAGATGCCGGGACTCAGCGGCTTCCAGGTGGTTCAACAGCTCGTGCATATACCGCAGATCATTTTTTCCACGGCTTATGATCAATATGCCGTAAAGGCATTCGACACAAATGCGATCGATTACCTGCTTAAGCCTTACACGGCAGAGCGATTCAAACGGGCGATAGCAAAGGTGTCTCCACCCACTGCGGCAGAATTTACACGCACACAGAAAATGGCGGAGGAGATCACCGGTCAGCATCCAACCTGTATCCTCGTAGAGGGAGGCAATAAACTGGTAAATATCAATGTGGATGACATCATCTATTTTGAAGCGGAGAAAGATTACACACGCATTCACACTGAAGTCAAAAGCTATCTCAGCAATTTTGGCATAGGCATACTTGAGCAACGTATGGACAACCGCCAATTCCTCAGGATTCACCGGTCGTATATTGTTAACATCTCCGGCATCAAGGAAGTATACAGGGATGGACACTCCGTGCAGGTGATACTCAAAACGGGAAAAAGCCTCAACGTATCCCGGACTTACCTGGACGACCTGAAAAAGCTGTTTTACTGAGTTCATTCATCGACACCTGGTGCAGGTTGTCGGAAAGCCCTGGCAGGCCAGCATCGGCTGATTTATGTTCGCATGTGCTTTAACTGCTGCGAAATGAAACCGCTTATCAGGATCATCTTACTACTCACACTACTGCCCGGCTGCAAAGAGGCCGCTATGCCGCTGCATACACGCTATGCCGGGCTTTATGAAGGGTGCAAGCCCGTCACATTTCAGCAGCCAAACAACACACGCCTTGTGACACAGCATCTTCCAACAGAGAAGACAAGGTGCCCACGAAACATTTACGCACGACACGTCTGCTTATAAATTTTTTTTCAACAAATCTTAACCATGAAGTATTTACTATCCTTCTGCCTGGCTACGGTATTGATGGCCAGCAGTTGTACCAAAGGCAACAGTTCCGGCAACAACGATAACGATGACACAAATGGGCCGAATCCATTACCGCGCATCGAAGGAGACACGACGATTGCGCTGAACGGTACGCAGAACTATACAAACGTGATGGGGAATTTCCGGCCGACACTGCCCACATTTAAATCGCTCAGTAAACAGTCGGGCATTGTAAGAGGCTATGTGAAAGATCTGGCGGGGCAGCCTTTACAAAATGCCTACATCGGCATCAGGTCTTCTGCGGTTGGTGGCTTGTACTCGTTTGCTTCTGCCAATACGGATGAGAAGGGATATTATGAGATATCATTACCGCTGGGAGCCTGTCATTTCTGGGCAACTGCCTACACCATTGATTATGGAGGCGCACTGGCCACAGTAAGTCTTCACCCTGCGGACGGTATCACCGGGAGCTTTGCATCGAATGCAGGCGAGGTAGAAAATTTCGTGCTAATGTCATATGGCATCACGAATCCATCGCGGGTACAGACAGACCCCTGGGATGCCCACAGCTATCTGGGCGGATCGATTCGGGTGAACTGGCAGATCTATGAAGACATGTGGTCTCCGCCAGGAAGCCTGCCTTTAAACAGCCAGATCGAAATCACTTTAACCCCCATAGGCGAAACACTGTATGGTGAAAACAGAAGGTTCATTATTACCAAGGTCGTGAACAACATGGATTTCTATATCAATAATATTCCGATTGGGAAGTACCGGATCACGGCCAGGCTGAATGGCACTACAGCATTGCAAATGAAGCGCAATGATTTTTGGCCGAACCCCCTGTTCGGATTACAGGCAAGCCCGGTGCTCGGCACTGGCGAAGTAAAATTTCATCCCTACAGTACGGAAGCCAGTACTGGAATTCCCGACAGAGGCGGATGGAAGGCAGTGGGGATTGAGGTGAGGTTGCCCTGACCTTGAGGTTGAGGTTGAACGTTATTAATTTTTCATTTTTACTTTTGATTGGGATCGGGGATAAAATAAAACGAGAGCCAGGTTCGCTCTCGTTTTTGTTTCCAATGATTCTGCTCAAATCCGTGTAAACTCCACCCTTCTGTTATTGGCTTTATCAGCGGCGGATTTTTCAGGTACCGCGAGTGCTGACTCACCCTTGCCGGCTGTTTCCATCCGTGATTCATCGATCTTGAATTCGCGTGCCAGCGCCGCTTTTACGGCTGCTGCCCTTTTCTCTGACAACTGCTGATTTGCAGTGGCACTACCGTCAGAATCAGTATGGCCGGTAATTCGGATTCGCAGCTCAGCATTGTCTTTCATCACCCCGGCAATTTCCTTCAATACGGCAAATGAGGAGGGCTGAATGCGATCGCTGTTTACGTCAAACAGGATACCTGTTGTGACGAACTTTCCATCGGTCAATAATTTATTACGCGTATCAGGCGCACCCACGGCTACGCGCAGGTTGGAAAAAAGATAGTAGTCCGGTTTTGTCACCGCTGTGGTAAGGCTGATGACAAGTGTATTGTAATCACCGGGGCTGAGCGCACGCGCTACATCGATCAGTTTTTCCTGGTCGAGATACACACGGACGCGCTGCTTTTGTCTCCAGATCGATACATGCACTTTATTTTTTGATGGCGCATGGAACAGTGATGTTTCGAAGATGCCGTCGTCTGAGGCCTGGTCATTGTAAAGTTCAAAACCGGCACGTCCTTTCTGGCGCGATGGTGTCAATGGCTGGAGTATGGCATTGAATCCTTTCCGTCCACCGCTTCCCTGCATCCAGCGCGTGTAGTGCTGGGGCTCGGCCAACTGTGCGATACCGAAGTGAAATGGGGAAGCTTCATACCTGAACTCCCGGTTGCATACAAGATCAAATTCAATCGTTACATTTTCGGGCAGTTTGTTAATAAACTCCGGCATGAATACGCCGGTGGCATCCAGCTTCAGCCATTTCCCCGGAAGCCCGTCCGCAGTGACAACCTCACCGCTGGCGTTGGTATTCCACCGGGCGGGAAAATCACCCACGGCATCCTGGCTGAAGTCTTCAAGCGCTATCACCGTTTCACCGGGGATGAAATCAAATTTGGAATAGATCGCCATAGAAGCAGGACCTGACGCTTCCACTGCGGGAGAAGAATTGTTAGCAGCGTCATCATCACCCGTCTTCTTCTCCTTCTTCTTTCCATTCAGGATATCATCAATCTTATCCCCGGATTTTTGTACCGCCTTATTCTCGACCTTGTTCTTTGCGTTTTCCGCAACTTTCCTAAAGAGCTGTGCCTCGGCCACAGCAGTTAGCGTCACCAGCATGAGTGACATGATAAGTTTGTGCATCGTTTTCGTTTTTGCCGAATATAGCCGCCCACGGCCTGCCTGACCGCCGACTTTCGACGAATGCCGTGCAGAGGAGACGAATGCATGATGTTGAGGCTCAGGTTGAGGTTGAGGCTGAACCTTATTAATTTTTCATTTTTAATTTTTACTTATTCTTTGCTCCCGAAGTATCGGGCTTTGCCTGCCAGATGCAGGATAATAAAAAAAATCGCCCCGCGAACTGCGGGGCGATCCAAATAACCATAAAACCTATTGCCACCTTACTTCTTCTGTAATCACCCTGCCTACGGGATAACCATACTTGAGGTAAAACGTCCTCGTTGCCGGATCATATGTATTATTGTAATACGCATCATCATTGATGCCTGCTGTTGCAGGATTTGCACCGCTGCCTGGGGCGATCGTCACACTGTTATCGGGGTTGATCGTCAGTAACACCGTCGTTCCCGCACCAAGATCACCGAGCTCCATCGCAACGGTCGTTGAGTTTATCGTGGATAGATATTTCTCGCCCTCGAACGCTCGCGGTGCCGTAGGGTGACTAAAGAATCCTTCTGAATAATATTCACCCTCATAATCATTGCGGATGGGTATGCTGACTATACCTGTCCGCAGGTTACTGCTGACCGTCACGCCCGTGTTGGCAACGCTGCTGATGCGATAGGCAAATGCATACTCAGCACCCAGCAAAGCAGATGGCTTCAGTGTGATGCGCAAATATCCGGTGTTGGAACCTTTCGGGATCACCACAACACCCCCTTGGTTCTCCACCGTGTAAGCAGTGGCCGGCGGCGGAAGAAAGTTGGTGCCATTCTCCGCATTATAGGCATCGAGGATCGTATTATCCTGCACCAGCGTCACCCGGATATCCTCGCCTGCGGGTGCTGCTGATGCAAGGTTTACCGGCACCAGGTTGAATGTTGTATCCACATTGCTATTGTCAAAAACCAGTGTGAGGAAGTTCGACGTGCTCGTCGCCGTCAGCCCGATCTCTACCAATTGCTGTACGCCGTCAGGTCTTACTGCCTGTGCTGAACGATTGTCGTATTCCTTGTCTTTCAAACATCCGGTTAGCATCAGTGTTGCTACCGCTATTGCAGAAAGCATCTTATTTTTTCTCATAAAAAGATTTATTAATTGAAATGATATCAGGGCTGCCAGAAAATTTTGTCTGTAAAAACATTGATGTTGCCCTGTGCCGTTACATTCTGTGAGTTATAGGTATACTCGGATTGCGGATAAGGCAGGCGGTTTGGCAAATGATTCGCTGCGCGGCCAGGATTTGCAGACAGGTAGCCATCATCAGGTAACATATCAAGACGACGCAGATCCGAATAGGCCTCCAGTGCATCCACCCCGGCGAGTGCGATATATTTTTGATACGTAATGAACCGTGCTTTTGAAAATGCTGTAGGGCCTGAATTTGCCCAATTCGCAATATCCTGGTTGTCGAGATATTCATTTGCCTCTGCCACCGCACTAGGCACACCAAGAAAAACAAAAGACCTCGTGACAGCAAGCCGGTAAACAGCCTCCGCATTTCCCGTAACCCATCCACGCGCTATTGCTTCTGCCTCGAGAAACAGGCTCTCGAAGTCAGGATAGATCCACTGGTTGGATGTTGCGCCTGTCAGCAAACCTGGTCCGATACCGGAGCTGGCCCCACCCAATGGATTACCCGTTGCGCGACCATACACCACCCCTGTGATGGGCCCGCCAGCAGCCGGTGCACGGAAGTTCCGGGAAACCCGCGGATCTGAGGTGGAGTTGAGCAAATTCAGGAAATATACATTCGCCCTTGTAAGTTCATTTGCCTCCGTGCCAGTTGGCGTATATCCATAGTAGCCATAAAAAGGATTCTGCTTGGCCACATCATTCACGTAGCCAGGATTCACTGACATACCCTGGCCGGCCTTGATCGTGTTCAACTCTGCACCACCATCCATGATCTTTGTGATCTCAGGTGCAGGATCGAAACCCGGCACTTCGGACTGGCGAATAAGCAGGCGCAACTTGAGGGTATTGGCAAACCTTATCCAATCCTCTGTATGCCCATGTGCGACCAGATCAATGTCCTCAAATGTACCCCGAGGGTTATTGGATAAATATGTCTTTGCCGTATCAAGTTTCAATAACAATTTTCCATAGACAAATTCTGCTTCATCATAAGCAGGGGTTGTGGTGCGTGAGTTTTGGAAAGCCTGGGTAAATGGAATGTTACCGTAGAGATCAACAAGCTCCTGCCAGAGCTTTGCCGACAACACCATCGCCGCACCGGCAAGCACGGAGTCGCCTTTCAGTAATGCCTTTTGTTCGGTTTTGAACAGATCGAACAGAACGTTGTAATGATTCTGCCAGATGTTCTCACCAAATGTAAAGCTGATGTTATAGGTCGTTTCGGTCTGGTCGATTACATAGGAACCAGAGGAGCCCCAGTATCCCAGCCATTTATTAAGAAACTCAAAATTGCCACTGGCGGCACGGGCGCCCGTAGCCACACTTGCCTGGGGAAATAACAACTCCGGCGTTATCGTCTGTTCCGTCACACTATTGGGGTCATCATTCACATTCAGGAAACCTTTCTTGCATGCCGTTGTCAGCAACGCAGGCACGGCAAGCAGATAGATCATTTTCTTGAAACTATATCTCATTTTTGAAAATATTAGGGTAATTAAAATTGAACAACGATGGAACCACCATAGAACCTGGCTGCCGGTGACTGGTATGAGCTGCTAAGTCCATACGTGTTCACACCTGTGGCAGAATTGAATTCAGGATCACCCCACTGGTTTGATTTTGGAACGAACAACAGCAGGTTCCTGCCAACCGCACTTACGGTGAGCTTCTTTACAAAATTGAACCTGCTGAACCAGGCCATGGGCAGATCGTAAGCGATGTTCAGTTCGCGCAGACGCAAGGCAGAAGCACTCGCGAAATAGTTGGTAGCGATTCCGGTATTGGTTGACGAACCTGTCCAGAAAGAGTAGTTACCATCCTGAACCTGTACGCTCGTGTTTGGAACATATTTGCCGGTTGCTTCATCGAGGATCACGGAGTTAGGAAATACAAAACGCCGACGGCCATAAGCGGCACTTCTTTCTGAAATACCGGAGTTGTCCATGTCAGGACCTATGCCTGCATAAAAATGATGCCCGCCCTTGTAATCCCATGTCATGGCAACGGAGAATCCGCCCAGTGTGAATGATGGTGTGAAGCCTGCTACCCATACAGGCAGTGAACGCCCACGGATTACAGACCCTGGCGCCACCTCTGGCATGCCGGTTACGCTGTTCACTATCACACGGCCAAGACTGTCACGGCGATAATCGGTCAATTGAAACTGGAATGCAGGTTGCCCTACAACGGCAATGTTGTTAGCCGTTGGAGATCCGCTAAGCGTGGAAAGGAACTGGCTTGTACCGCCAACTACAACGGGAATGTTACCGAGTGTGCGCGTTACTTCATTGTCATTATAGGTAACATTGATCCGCAGATCGATGCGACCTTTACCGACACGGATAAGAGGTGTAAGATTCAGGTCTGCTTCAACCCCATAGTTCTTAAAACTTGCCGCATTCGCCAGTCCGAGTGCATAACCCGTAGCGATGGATTGCGATACGGTGAGGATCTGGTTCGTGGAATTCTGGTGAAAGAAGGTTGCCTCCAGGTTTATCCTGTTCTTCAACATGCCGATCTCGAATCCTGCTTCCTTGGTGAAGATGAACTCCGGTTGAAGATCAGGATTTGGAATGATCTGGTTGGCAGTAAACCCAACCGTGTTCCCATATGGAAAACCACCTGGCTGACTGTAAGTCGCATTCAATGCATATACACCCACATTCACGTTCCCTGATTTGGAATAAGCACCCCTGATTTTCGCATAAGAAATAAGTCCGCTGTTGCGGATAGCAGGTATTGCCTCGCTCAGCACGACCGAACCACTGGCACTCGGGTAGAAGAAAGAGCGGTTCTCTTTCAATAACCTGCTGTCCCAATCATTCCGGCCTGTGACCTCCAGGAAGGCAAGGCCCTTGTAACCTACGCCTATGCTTCCATAAGCAGACAAAGAGCGGGATTCAAAAGAGGTATTGTTGAGAGATGGCACAGCGGCCTCACCACTACGTGTAGCCACGTTGTAGAGATACGGTACAACAAGATTGTTACCGCCAAGACCCATGTTCTTCGAACGGTTTTGCCGGATAAGTCCACCCCCGAGATATTTAAATTTGAAATCACCATGCGCTTTTTCACCGCTCAGGAAATAGTCCATGTTGATCCTGGAACTGAACGTATTGGCATCAAACACAGAGCCCGGCCGATCACCTCCGAACTGCGCACCATCACGGGTATTCTGCGCCCACTCCGATACAAAGATCGGGGCGGTCGTATTCTTGTAGTTTGTATAGGAGATATTCGTACTCAACATCACTGTAGCCTTCAACCAGGGCATTACCTGGAAATTCAGGTCAACGTTGCCAATCAGGTCATCTGTGCGACCGCGCTGGCGAATGTTATCGATGATCCAGTATGGGTTGAGAGCGTAGCCATTGTAGTAGTTGGAAAATTGAGCAAACTTGTTGTTTCGCCAATCTTTGTATTGCAGGAGGGGAATGTTTGACCCGTTCTGCAGTACTGCAAAAAACACGCTGCCGCTGTAGGTGCGCGGGAACAACGTAGCGAGGCTGGCTTCGTTCACAACATTGTAGTTCTGCAGGATATAGTTAAGTCCATAGTTAACCGAAAATCTGCCGCTATTCTTGCTGCTGTTGAACCGGAAGCTTGTCCTCCTGTTCTCATCCTTTGGCATCAGGCCTTTGCTCTTTGCGTCTTCCACGCTGAAATAGAAATTCTGCCCGGCGAGCGAGATGGAATTTTGCGTAATCATGCCGGTGTTCCAGAAATTTTTCTTGTCACTATGGTGCAGGTTTGAATAAGGACCTTCCTGGAATGATCCGTCCTCGAGTGTAATGCCGATGGGACGGATGGTTCCGTCAAACTCTGGTCCGAAGATCTGGTTCTCATAAGGCACATAGAGATAGTTGCCATACTCATCTACCGTTTCACCGGCGCCGCCACCAAAGCGATCCTGGAGTTTTGGGAAATAGGCAACACGTGCAAGCTGAACCGTAGAGCTCAGCGTTACGTTGACCTTATTGCCGGTCCCTTTCTTCGTGGTGACGACGATCACACCATTCACCGCATCAGGTCCATATATCGCGGCAGAAGCAGAACTTTTCAGGATGGTCAAATCCTGGATATCATTGGGAGGAATGGAAGAAAGAAATCCCAGCGGTGTGGGCGCGCCATCAACGATCAGCAACGGCTGGTTGTTACCCGTAAGCGATCGTATACCACGGATATTGATCTTCGCTGTTTCAAACACACTTGTATTGGTGGTAGTGACGGAAAGACCCGACACTTTTCCATTCAATGCCTGTTGGATGTTGACAGCTTTACCCTGTGTGACGGTCTTGTTAGTGAGTGAAGTGGCAGCATAGCCAAGCTCCTTCGACTGCCGGCGCATACCCAGCGATGTTGTCACCACCACGGCCTCCATGTTGTTCTCTGCCCTGGCGAGTGCAATATTGGAAAGATCGCCGGATGCAGCAATGGTAAGGGTTTGAAACCCCGTGGCGGAAATGGTGAGCTGCGCATTCGCAGGGACCTTGATGAGAAAGGCACCGTTCTCATCGGCCTGCGCAGCATTGTTGGTGCCTGCTTCGGTGATTGTGGCAAAGGGGACCGTAGCTCCCTGCGGATCCCGCACAACCCCTGACACTGTCTTCGTCTGCGCCTGTACCACGACGGCTAGCATGACGAATAGAAAAAGACTCAGAATTCTCTTCATAATGTTGACTTTGGTTAATACATGAACCACAAAGACAACATAATCATTAAAAGAAAATGCTAAGGATCGCTAAGATGACGAATGGAATCGCTGAAGTGTCAACTGTAAGGATGAAACGTGAAGCGTGTTGATACAGATGGTATGTGTATAACGAAGGAAAATAAATTTAGTGTTTCATCCGATGAGAATGCGCTGATCCATTTCAAACAAACATTTTGTGTCTATAACCATCATTTCCGTCATTCCGGTACACGACCGGATTTTACTGTTTTGCCGTGTTATAAATTTGCGAAGCATTGCAGGGATAAAAAGAAATAATAAGTTCTATCGATAGTATTTCAAGTTTCTCATATCAGAGTTTTTTTCTCATGTGTGTATAATCGGGTGGTTTCTACTACCTGATTTTTTTATTTCGGGCAAAGTTTTATCTCGCATCCGGCACGCAAAGACGCCAAGTGAGCAAAGACGCAAAGTTTTTTCTCGCATTCAGTGACCCGCATCCCGCTATCAACCTCAACCTTAACCTCAGCCTCAATTACTCCCCCAGCCATTTTTTGAAATCCGTCGCTTTCAGCCGGCTGACGATGATCTCTTCGTAGGGCGCAGGCTGCACCTGCACTTTCAGTTTGCCACTGAACCATGCGTGCACTTTCTCGATATTCTTATAATTTAAAATGAATTGCCGGTTGGCACGAAAGAAATTCTTTTGATCCACTTCTGCTTCGATCTCATCGAGGCGTTTGTCGATAATGAGATCTTCGTTTGAGACGGTTTTTATGTATTGGTATTTATCCCGCGTATAAAAATAGGCAATGCTCTCAATGGGCGCGGAGATCAGTCTTGTTCCTGCTTTTGCCAGGAACCGCGTTCTCCGGACAGGGATTGGAGCGGCGGTGGCGGAACGAAGAAAATCCGCTATGTTTTCCTGCAGGTTCATCCTCGGTGTTCCGTGTATTCGCTTATACTTGGCCAGTGCCGCTTCCAGTTCAGGGCGGCTCAAAGGCTTGAGCAGGTAATCGATGCTATTCTGCTTGAATGCTTTCAACGCATGCTCCTGGTACGCAGTGATAAAGATCACTGGTGACTCAATTTCAACCTGGCTAAAAATATCGAAGCTCTGACCATCACCCAGTTCAATATCCATGAAGATCAGATCGGGCGCTGCTGCATCAGTAAGATAACTTACGGCAGCATCCACACTGTCGGCCACATGAACCACTTCAATCTCGCGGTCCATCTCGCGCAACATTTCCGATAGCCGTTGCACGGCTATTACCTCATCTTCGATAATTAATACTTTCATACTGTTGTTTTTTTGCCAGCGGCAGGCTTACACTGAACCGCTCCCTGTCAGTCACCACATAGATTGCAGGGAGATTCAGTAATTCAAATTTCTTCTTCAGGTGCTGTAGACCGACACCGGTGGTACCGGGTGTATTTTTTACCTGTAAGTTATTTTCGACGATCAATCGTTGTCCGACGGCATCGAATTTCAGATGAATGAACAGCGGCTTTGCCCTGGTGATGCTGTTGTGTTTCACCGCATTCTCTATGAGCAGTTGAAGGCTGAGTGGCGGCACCTCGTACCCTTCCGTATCCGGGAGTTCGTTTGCCAGGAATAAACCGTCCGGGTATCGGGTTTTCAATAAAGAAAAATAAGTGTTGGCAAAGCGCAGCTCTTCTTCCAGGCTGATAAGCGAGGACGAGTTGGCTTCAAGGAGATACCTGTATACAAACGCAAGGTTTTCCGTAAATGAAATAGCACGGTCCTTGTTTACTTCGATAAGCCCGATAAGCGTATTCAGGGTATTGAAAAGGAAATGTGGCTGTATCTGCACCTTGAGCGAATCCATCTGTATCTGTACATTGAGCCGCTTCATGTCTTCCGCCTCGGCGCGTGAACGGTTCCATTCTTCAAAAAAATAAATACTCTCATAAACCGCGATCTGCAGGAATGTAAAAAGAACGGTGATGCCGATTGTATACAGGTATGATGTAAGGTTGGCGACCGATACCCCCCATAAATTGCTTTGATCTTCCAGGTAGATCCGCAGCCATCCAACCAGGACAGCATAAGGAAGTGCGATTGCTACCAGGCACGTCAGTCTTTTTTTAACCCCCTGCAGACCGGCGTATTTATGGCGTAACCGGAGAATGATAAACCGTGTTGGCTCCCAGATGGCGAGCGTGTGAAGGACGGTGAGCAAAAGGACTTTATAAAACATATGTTCATCCCGCCAGGAGAAGAACATCTCCAGCATGAAAAAAATAAAGAACAGCGCGGTCAGTACAAGGTACCCGACTACCCGCAGCTTCCCTTCTTTTATTGTCATGCGATCCTTTTTGTAAAATTACAGCATACCTGATTTGGCAGGTGGTAATTGGGCAGGTATTTGAACGGCAGAAAATGCATTTCAGCGATGGATTTAATCATTTCAGCGAAAAGGATACAACAAATTACTTAGTTGCGTGGTCAGCAACTACCGGATTTTTCCGAAACAAAGTCTTCTGGATTCAGGCATGAAGGCTGACCAGGTGGGTGAGCCCGGTGTCATCTGTCGTCAGCAGGCACTGGAAACCCTGGAGACCGGAAGCGCGGATAATGCGTAGTATATCCTCATCGGAACGGTGGATGAGTTGCCAGTTGGCCATGTATTCCATACAAACCCGGTAAGGATTGTCTGACCTGATATTGGTAAAAAATAATACGCCGCCTTCGGCAATGCGGGGTTGCAGGGCTGACAATACCGCGATCACCATACGATCATCAAGGTAATCAAAGACACCTCCGATAATCACCAGGTCAAATTGGCCCGGGATACGCGCTGCTGAACGATAGATATTTCCCCGAATGAGCGCCAGCCTTTCTTTGATCGGCGCAAGCCTGGAGGCCGAATGCTTCAATGCGGCGTCATCGATATCCATCAGGGTTACGTTAGCGGAAGAATGGATGAGGTGCTCCAGGTTCTGTACCAGGTCTTCGGATGTACCGCAGCCAATCGAGAGGATACGTGCCCGGTTGTTGGAAATGATTGCTTCTTTAATAAGTGCCGATTGCCGCCCGATCTTGTTACGGTGCTGACGGCAGATCGGGGAGTTCAGCAGAAATTCCTCAAGTTCATAACCAGCCCCCTCCGCCGATGCCCCGTTCTTTCCCCGGAGGATGTAATCGATTGTTTCGTAATCGCCCGCATAGCCTCGCGGCCACTGCTGCGCGCGATGAACAAAGGGTGATGACGAAAGTTGTCGCCAGAAAGGCGCCAGCGCCTCAACAATCTGCTGTCGGCTAAATGATCGTTCCAGGCTTTCAATGAGCCGGGTAAAATTTATGATAAACTGATCTATAGAAAATTCCTGACTGCCGATCTGCTTCCATTGCGATTCGATGAGACGGGCGGTTTGCTGCAACATAAAAATATTTATTGCAGCCAATCTAGGCGGAATTGCCACAGCGTACGGCAGTGATCACCTCTAATGACGGATTACACCGACGGAATGTAACAAGCACAAACTGACCTGATTTTGCCTCCTGGCCGTTGGGTATCACGTGGGATCCTCATCAGCCTGCAACGTGAAATAAAAGGTTGTTCCGGCACCCGGCTCTGATTCGACCCATATTTTTCCTTTGTGCAGCTCCACGATCTTACGGCAGTGTGCCAACCCGATACCTGAGCCTTCATATTCTTTCCGGCTATGCAAACGCTGGAAGATCACGAAGATCCGCTCTCGGTATTGCGGTGCTATACCAATGCCATTATCGGCAAATGCAAACTGCCATTTATTGTCCACTTCGGTTGCGGTGATAGAAATCTCCGGCGCGATGCCTGGCCTGCGAAACTTAATACCGTTCGCAAGCAGGTTTTGAAACAATTGCTTGATAGCTGTAGGGTATCCCTGTATTACAGGCAAAACCCCCGCGTTCACAATCGCACCCGATTCCCTGATGGCCGTTCCCAGGTCGGCCAGCACTTCCCGGATCACGTTGTCGCAATTTACCTCCTGGAGATCGCGATGATTCCCGATCTTGGAATATTCCAGCAGATCATCGATCAGCGTACGCATCCGGTCTGCAGCCTGTGAAATGAATCCGAGATACTGAAGCCCACGCTGATCCAGCATTGACTGATATTGCTTTTGAAACAACTGGATAAAACTTGTTGTTGTCCGGAGTGGTTCACGCAGATCATGAGAGGCGATGTACACAAATTGCTCGAGCTCTTTGTTCTTTTTTTCCAGTTCACGATTGGCATTATCGGCTTCCTCCCTGGCATTCTCCGCTTCAATGCGCGCATTATGCTCTTCGACATGCGCATGAACCAACTGGATCGTTTGCTCATCTACCTTTTGCTTGAGAAGCTCACGCTGCCGCTTGACGTTGTTCAACCTGACGAGATAGAACGCTGCGATACTTCCTGCAACCAGCAGGATGAAACCGATCCGGAACCACCAGGTCAGCCAGAATGGTGGCTTAACAATTAACTTCACGGAGGCAACATTCGATGACCATTTGCCATCCGAATTGAGCGCCTTCACCATAAATACATACGTGCCCGGATCAAGGTTCGTGTACGTGGCCATGCGTTGCGTACCAACTATATTCCAGTCCTTGTCGAAGCCTTCCAGTTTGTACGCATATTCTTTCGATGCAGAAATAATATAGTTGAGTGAAGCATATTCAAATGTTATCACCGACTGGTTGTAGTTGATAACGATCTCTTTTGTTTCGGTGATGGATTGACTGAGCGGATCTGAATCATCTGCCGGGGTGATCGGTACTTCCTTATTGAATATCTGGAAACCGGTCAGGAGCATGGGAAACTCAGCAACCGCTTCAGTGATATTTTCCGGGCGAAATTGATTAAACCCCTCTATCCCGCCGAAATACATGGTTCCGTCATCGGTCTTGCAATACGCACGCATTTTGAACTCATATGATTGCAGGCCGTCTTTGACACTGAAATTTTTGAAATTCCCGGTAGCTGGGCTGAACCTGGAAAGTCCGCGGTTGGTACTTATCCACCATCGTCCTGACTTGTCTTCCAGCATTCCAAAAATCACATTATTCGGCAGGCCATCCTCCGTGGTGTAATTGGTGAAAACACCAGTGGACAGGTCGAAGTAGTTCAGACCAACCATCGTTGAAATCCAAAGGTTGCCTTTTTTATCTACGGAAATATTTGTGATCCGGTTATCGCTCAGGCTGTTGCGTCCTTCCTGGTGGACAAAGTTTTTCATCTTGCCGGTTGCTTTGTCCAGCATCAGTAACCCGCCACCGTCCGTGCCTATCCAAAGCTTACCATCCATGCCTTCGGCAATGGCATGAACCTTTCTTTTGGTTGTGTTATCAGCATCGTCGGTGAATCTGGTGAAGTTGCTTTCTTTTGCGTTGTACCTGAGCAGCCCGCCATTATAGGTTCCCAGCCAGATGGTGCCGTTCCTGTCTTCCATTACCACCCATACGTTGTTGCTTGACAGCGATGTAGTGTCGCCGGGGATGTGTTTGAAATGCCGATACTTTTTGGTTATGGGATCAAAGACGCTTACACCGGCATCCCAGGT
The DNA here is from genome assembly GCA_023430465.1 of Bacteroidota bacterium. Classification (GTDB taxonomy): domain Bacteria; phylum Bacteroidota; class Bacteroidia; order Chitinophagales; family Chitinophagaceae; genus JAEZAM01. The sequence goes on from JAEZAM010000120.1 coordinate 20,388, forward strand.
GCCCACCCATACCTGCCCGCGGCTATCCTCGAGCACACTAAGTACATAATTACCGGCGATCGTATTTGGGTCATTTTTTTTATGGAGAAAATGCTCGTATGTCCTTGTAGCAGGATCGAAGCGATTGAGGCCACCGCCATCGGTGCCGATCCATATTTTTCCTCCCGATGCTTTTGAAATGCTAAGCACATTATTATGGCTCAGACTCGCGGGATCGGAGGTATGCTTGTAATGGGCAAACTTGTTTCCGTTTTTATTATAAAGGTTGATACCTCCCGCGAAAGTGCCGACCCACATTGTACCATAAGTGTCCTGATATATGGCATAAATGGAATTATTGCTAAGGCTGCCGCGATCGATCTCATCATGCTTGTAGTTTCCGAACCGCCTGCTGACCGGATTGTAAATGCTTAGTCCACCGTTTTCGGTACCGATCCAGATATTGCCCAGCGGACCTTCACTGATGGCAAAAACCACATTTCCCGGAATAGAATTAGGATTGCTCTCCTCAGCCATAAAGCGAATGAACTTGCCGCTTCCGGGATCGAAGAGGTTCAGTCCTCCACCGGACGTACCAATCCACATACGTTGATGGCTGTCTTCGAAAAGCCTGACGACATTATCATTACTCAATGATGAGGGGTCTGCGGAATTGTGACGGTAGCTGCGGAACTTCTTTGTCACAGGATCAAAGATCGAGAGCCCGCCCCCAAATGTTCCAACCCAGATTTTACCAGAACGGTCCTGGTAAACACACCTGGTATTGTTATCCCCCAGGCTTTGCGGATCTCCGGGGTCATGGCGGTAAATGATAATTTTACCGCTCACCGGGTCCATACTTGTTAATCCACCATCTTCCGAACAGACCCAAACCATATTTTGCCTGTCGACGATCAGATCCGTGATGAGGTTGCTGGGTAGCGAGTACTGGCTCTCACCCGGTTTATTATATTGCCTGAAATTATCAGTGCGCCGGTCGTATCGGCTCAGGCCTCCACCACGCGTAGCGACCCAGATAAAACCGTTTGCGTCCTCAGCGAGAGCAGAAATAAAATTATTGCTCAGGGTTGTGCTATCGGTGATGTTATTTTTATAAACCTTGAAATTATAGCCGTCATATTTATTCAACCCGTCCCTTGTTCCAAACCACATGAAGCCCCTGCTGTCCTGGAATATGCACATCACATGATTCTGCGAGAGACCCTGGTTGATATCCAGCCTGTCAAACTTAACTTGCGTAGGCTGCGCGATCGCCGCGAACGGAGTTGCAGATAAAAGTATGCATATGAAAATATGAGTCCATTGCATCCATGATACGAGCAATGGCTTTCTCACCTCATGATCCGGGAACTTAACGGGAAACGGCATTGGCAAGATAGTTTTGGAGCAGACCGGAAACAGTTTCGGGCGTAAGTGGCTTTTGTAAAAATTCCAGGATCACCGGATGGGCCATTGCGCGTTGACGGTCCCGGGGTGAATCAGAAGTTGAAAAAAGGATGACCCTTACCTGTGAGGATATCGCCAGTTGCTGAAATTCATCCGCAAATTCCCACCCATCCATACCCGGCATGTTGATGTCAAGAAAAATCAGATCCGGGACCTGGGCACCGGGCGCAGAAAGACTGTGCAGAGCCTCTTGTGCTGAGTCGAAAAAAGCCAGCTCCCCATCAAATCCTGCATCTTCCAGAACAATGCGGGTGATGAAGTTGGTAGCCTCATCATCATCGATTACCAGTATAGACCTGTTGCTGTATCTCATAGCCATTCGTTGAATGTGTGTGCTGAAAAATCCAGCTTATTTTCGTTTCGAAACACCTTTTATCACAGGATCGACCAAAGTGAAATCAATGCCGTCAGCAATGCCGCCATCTTCTGTCACCTCAATCGCAAACTCCCTTTCTGCAGGCAATGCAGTATAGCCCAGCTTTCCGACTTGTGCAACATCAAGTTGCGCCGTATATTTTCCCGGGGCAAGTCCCATCAGGCTAAAATATCCATCTGCTTCCGTCATTACATTTCCTACAATTTTCTTTTCACTGTTAAGAACATTCACAATAACCCTGCCCAGGCCTTTGGTGCTTCCATTTGAATTTAACTCAACGGTCCCTGAAACTTCACCGCCCACGGCCACCGGAATTTCCACCATCTTCAGGCTGTTAGGATCGACAACCACATCAAGCGTCTTGTGACGAATTCTCCAGGCCACGTTATCAAACCCCGATTCATCAATTTCGATAAAATAATGCTGATATGCTTCCAGATTATAAATATAAACCGTGGAATCTTTTTGATTGGGCCTGACGCTGCCGCCATTGATGCGGAACTTCAACCGGGGCAAACGCCTTTCATTTGCATCCTTCACGCCATTACAGTTCAGGTCAAGGAACGGTGACAGGACGATACCGCCTTTACCAACGCTTGCCTGGTTGGAGGCCTGAATGCTGCGACCCCTCGTATCCATGATCAGGCTTCCTCTTGCAGATTGTGTGACAGCAGTGGAATTCTTACCCTGCCTGACCGACACGGCTGCCTGTGTGAAATTGAGACTGAACCTGAAACCGACATTTACAAAAGATAATTTCGTCTGCAAATTAGTTTCATAAGAAACATTCAGGAATCCACGGTTCCTCACATTTTTCTCCACCTCAAGTTTGAGCAGACTGAAATTATGCAGCGAATACTCAAACTGGGCCTGCGGTGTGATCCGTATGCCTGTCGGCAAACGGAACGTCAGGCTAAGATTGCTATAAATATAGGGGTTTGAGGGATCAGCGATGATGGCAGATGTGGTGAGGTTTGAACTTACACCCTTCATTACCGCAGAGAACAATACTTCACCCGTTGTATATTTATGAGACTGGCTCGCGAGCTGGCTGAAAGTCATCCTCGAGAATGCATTGAACTTTTTAGAACGAATGGGAAATGAAAGAACGGCTTTACGCTCTTCTGTAAAACTGAACTTAATTGCCGTTTGATCTTTTGCATAATGAGTATAATTCAGGTCCAGTTGCATGGCTGAAAAAAAACGGTAGTTCAATACAGCCCTGGTACGGACGCCATCCATGTGCTCAGCCGACAACATCACGCCGGGTGCCACCCGCATCGAGGCATTCACAAATGGCATTGTTGTACCGGACAGCACGGTTGACAGGTATTCCGTACCGCCACCAATCGTAAGCCGGCGACTCAGGCCGTAGTTCATCTGGATACGGGAAAATTTACTTTTTGCCGCATCATCGACAACGCCCGCGGTAGCGGTGTATTGGAATTGGTTTTTGGGTAAAAAATTGAATGGAATGATGATCTGTTCCTCCCTGGTCCTCTCCTCTCCAAAAGGACCATAGAACTTCAGGCGGATGCTGGAGTTTCCATAGACCATTGGCACTTCAAATGTGAAGAAACCAGACGCATCTGCTTTCACGTAATTGACCAGTACATTGTTCACATACAATTCCACCATCCAGTCCGGCTCGGTGCGGTTGCTGAGGGTATAGGTTCCAAAGGACCGCCGGTAAGTGGTTGGCGCGTTTGTGACCTGGATACCGGTAACA